>JASGUW010000022.1 GCA_030055235.1 Bacillota bacterium | reverse complement strand
ACATCCCGGCCGAAAAGCCCTTTCAGATGTCCTTTGTCCGTCCGACACTGAGCCTGAACATTGTCCGCGGCGCACTGGCTCTGTCATGTATGACCATCGGCGGCAACATCGCCTACGGCTCCGTCACAGCGAGCATGGCGACAGGACACAGTCTTAACGTCGATCACCTGACGATCTACTCAGGACTTGCCGACGTGGCGTCTTCTCTCTTTGGCGGCGCTTCGCTGGAGGCCATCATTTCGGCAACCGCTACGGCGCCGAACGCAGTCCGTGCCGCTGTCCTGATGCAGGCGATTATGGCGGTCATCCTGATCCTGGGTCTGCTGCCCAAGCTGGCCCGCTTCATTCCTTCGGAATCCATCTCCGGCTTTCTCTTTGTTCTGGGCACCTTTATCACCATGCCCTCGAACGCACAGGTCGCCCTCAACGGCACTGAGCCCGGCGCGCCGATCATCGCCGGCACCACCATGATTGTGACCGCGGTAGTCGATCCCTTTGTAGGCCTCGTCGCCGGCATGATCGTTCGCTTCCTCTTCTCCGCCGCCGGCATGGGCGCTTAGTCAGGGAGTAACAAAATGAGCATGGATGACTACAGACTTGAGCTTGCCGGCGTGACCCGCTGGCTGCCCAAGATCCGCATCTCCGAGCAGCTGACCATCGCCAGCTTCGTAATTCTTGGCGACTGTGAGCTCGTGCGCCACGCGGCGCCGGAGCTCGACCGCCTGCTGCCGGACTATGACTGCCTGGTCACCGCAGAGGCCAAGGGCATTACACTGGTCTACGAGCTGAGCCGCATCCGCGACATCGACCGCTTCATCGTCGCCCGCAAGTCGACAAAGGCCTACATGGCCGATCCACTTGGCACCTCAGTACAGTCGATCACGACCCATGAGCCGCAGAATCTCTATCTCGACGGACATGAGGCCGCCGCCATCCGCGGCCGCCGCGTTGCCATCGTCGACGACGTCATTTCAACAGGCGAATCGCTGGCCGCCTTGGAACAGCTGGTGACGCTGGCCGGTGCCGAAGTGGTGGCGAAGGCCGCCCTGCTCGCCGAGGGCGCTGCCGCCGAACGCGATGACATCATCTTCCTACAGAAACTGCCGCTCTTTGGCCCCGACGGCGAAGAACTCTAGCTGAGCGGAGCCTTTACGCGCGGGGTGCAGCTGCCACTTCGACGGACACCCAATAGATAAGAACGGCCGAAGCGTACTGTGAGCGCTTCGGCCGTTCTTTCAGATCCTGCTTCAGCTGTTCTCGGCAGCCTCAATGACGTGCCGCGCCAGTGAGAGCGTCGTGACGGGACCCAGTCCCCCGGGCACAGGCGTCACCCGGCAGTCGTCGGGCAGCACGGCCGGATCGACATCACCGGTAATGGAACCGTCCTCCAGCACGTGGATGCCGACGTCGATGATGACCTGGCCATCCTGCAGACAGTCGGCCTGAATCAGACCGCGGCGACCTGCCGCGACAATCAGGATATCGGCCCGGCGGCAGGCCGCGGCCAGATCCCGGCTGCGGCTGTGGCAGACGGTGACGGTGGCGTTGCGGTGCATGGCCAGCAGAGCGGCCGGGCGCCCAATGACCAGCGAGCGGCCGACCAGCGTCACGTTGGCACCTTCCAGCGGAATCTCGTAGTGGTCCAGCAGCTCGAAGACGGCCTCGGCTGTACAGGGGGCGTAGCCCGTCCCGCTGCCGGCATAGATGCGCGCCAGTGAGCCACGGGTCATGCCGTCGACATCCTTTTTGGGGGAGAGATTTTCTGCGAAGGCCGCCTCGGCGACCGGATCCCCAAGCGGCCGGAAGAGCAGGCAGCCATGGATTGTTGGATCGTCGGAAATCTGCCGTGCAGTCTCCGTCAGCAGCCCGGCCGGCGCGTCTTCCGGCAGCACATAGGCCCGCACCTGAATCCCGACCGCCTCCGCACGCCTGAGAATCTGGCGCTCGTAGGCCAGGTCGTCCGGCCTTTCGCCCAGACGTACCAGCGCCAGGGTCGGGCGCCGGCCGGCCTCCGTCAGCAGACGCGCACGCTCGACCAGAGCCGGCAGGCGGGCGGCAATTACATCACGACCACGAAGTTCGATTTTCATGTCCCGATTCCTCCTTCTCAGCCGCGTGGCTTGGCCAGCTCTGCGGCGATGCCGGAGCTGAGCCTGGCGGCGCTTTCGCGGCAGGCGGAGAGGGCCGCCTCAGCCTCCAGGTTCATCTTTTCCGCAGTCTCACGGTCCGTCATCAGCCGCGTGTTGACCAGGACATTGACCCGGGCCATGGCGGCTGCCGCGCCGGCAAGTTCGGCGGCGCAGGCGATGTCGCTCACGGCCAGGCGCGAAGTCCGGCCCGGCAGCCAGGCGAGCTCGTCCAGCAGCTTACGGCAGCTCGTGAGCAGCGCCAGCGGTGCCATGGCGGCCGAAACCAGGCCCGCCTCGACAGCGGCCGCACGCTCGGGGCTGTCGGCCGGCAGCTTCCAGGCCAGAGTCAGCGGCACAAAGGCGGCCTCGTCCGCGGCGATCGCGGCCAGGGCGTCCTGGGCGGCCTCCCGCAGCCGCTCACGCCGCAGGACCAGCCCGTCCTCATGTTCGGCGAAGCGCGGCCGGCCGACAGAGAGCATGACCACCATGCGGCCAAGGGCGGCGGACAGGGCCAGCGTCAGCGCGGCGACGGAGCCGCCGCCGGGCGTCGGCGCATCGGAGCCGAGCCGGGAGACAAAATCCTCCAGCGTGAGCTCGGGGTAGGGGACGGACATGGGTGACTCCTTTCGCAAAAATCAGGACAGTCCGACAATGGTGCCGTCGGCCAGAATGTCAATGCGCTCGGCGGCAGGCACCCGCGGCAGACCCGGCATGGTCATGATGTCGCCGGTCAGGGCGACGACGAAGCCCGCCCCGGCACTGATGCGGACCTCACGCACGGTGATGTCGAAGTCCTCGGGCGCGCCGAGCAGGGTCGGATCGTCGCTGAAGCTGTACTGCGTCTTGGCCATGCAGACGGGCAGAGCGCCGTGGCCTTCGGCCTCCAGGCGTTCCAGCAACCGCGCGGCGGGGACGGTGAAGTGCACCCGGCGGCCGCGGTAGACCTTCTGCACAATGTGGCGGATCTTCTCCCGGAGTGGCAGATCGAGATCGTAGGCGAAGCGCGGCTCCGACTCCCGCTCACAGGCGGCCACGACGGCGGCGGCCAGCTCCGTCGCGCCCGCTCCGCCCTGGGCATGGACCCGGGAGAGCTCCAGGCGGCTGCCGGCGGCTGTGACGGCTTCCTGCACCAGCTTGATCTCGGCGGGATCGTCGTTCGGGAAGAGATTCAGGGCGACAACGACCGGCAGGCCGTAGACCGACTGCAGGTTGTCGAGGTGGCGCAGCAGGTTCGGCAGGCCCAGGGCCACGGCCGCCGGATCCGGGTGGGGCCAGGCGTCTTTGCCTAAACCGCCGTGACTGCGCAGCGCCCGGAGCGTCGCGACCAGCACGACAGCCCGGGGCCAGAGACCTGTCTGGCGGCAGACGATGTCAAGGAATTTTTCGGCGCCCAGGTCGGCGCCAAAGCCGGCCTCCGTGACGCAGTAGTCGGCCAGGGCCAGACCCAGGCGGGTGGCGCGGATGGAGTTTGCCCCGTGGGCGATATTGGCGAAGGGGCCGCCGTGGATCAGGGCGGGGCTGCCCTCAAGTGTCTGGACCAGATTGGGGTTGAGGGCCTCCCGCAGCAGCACGGTCATGGCACCCTGGGCTTTGAGATCGGCGCAGGTGACGGGCTCGTTTGCATAGGTGCGGGCGACCACCATGCGGCCCAGGCGCTCCTTCAGATCCATGAGGTCCTCTGCCAGGCAAAGCACGGCCATGACCTCCGACGCCACCGTGATGTCAAAGCCGTCTTCGCGCGGCTGGCCGTTCGTGCGGCCGCCAAGGCCGCTGACGATCTGACGCAGCTGGCGGTCGTTCATGTCGAGGGCGCGGCGCCAGCTGATGCGGCGCGGGTCGATGCCAAGTGCATTGCCCTGCTGGATGTGGTTGTCGAGCATGGCGGCGAGCAGGTTCACGGCGCTGCCGATGGCATGGAAGTCGCCGGTGAAGTGGAGGTTGATCTCCTCCATGGGGATGACCTGGGCATAGCCGCCGCCGGTCGCGCCGCCCTTGATGCCGAAGACGGGGCCGAGCGACGGCTCACGCAGGGCAACGACCGTCCGGTGGCCGGCGCGGCTCAGGGCGTCGGCCAGGCCGATGGTGGTCGTCGTCTTCCCCTCGCCGGCGGGGGTCGGGCTCAGGGCGGTGACCAGGATCAGGCGGGGGTCGCTGCTGTACGGTTTCAGGCGGCCGTCGAGCCAGGGGGCGGGGTCGAGCTTGGCCTTCGCATGCCCAAAAAGACTCAGCTGCTCGGACGGGATGTCGAGCTTCGCAGCGATCTTAGTGATGGGCTGCGGAGAGTGGAGCTGTGCGATTTCAATGTCACTTAACTGTTTCATCATACGGGATTCGAGGGGAGGCGGACGGCGGCGTTCTGGGCTTCAACACAGAGGCGGGCGGCGGCGAAGATGTGATCCTGGGTCATCGCGGTTTCAGTGCGGTTGAGGCTGTCCAGGATGAGCTGGCCGAAGAAGGGATAGCCGGTCTTCCCGTTGGCGTCGATCTGCTCCATGCCCTTGTGGTCGACAACAAAGAGCTGATTGCCGCGGCCGCGGGCGATGTCGGTGTATTTGCGCAGCTCAATGTAGCCGTCGGTGCCCAGGATGAAGGTGCGGCCGTCGCCCCAGGTGTCAAGCCCGTCAGGGGAGAACCAGTCGACGCGGAAGTACTGGGTGGCACCGTTGGCGGCGCGCAGGATGGCTTCGCCGAAGTCCTCAAGTTCGGGGTATTCGGGGTGGTTGTGGTTGGCGATGTGGGCCGAGACCACCTCGGCATCGTCGACGCCGGCGTAGTAGAGGAACTGCTCGATCTGATGGCTGCCGATGTCACAGAGGATGCCGCCGTACTGCTCGCGGTTGAAGAACCAGGGGGGGCGGCTGGAGGCGTTCAGGGTGTGGGGGCCGAAGCCGGTGACCTGGAGGACGCGGCCGATACGGCCTTCTTCGATGAGGTAGCCGGCCAGGATGGCGGCCTCCACATGGAGGCGCTCACTGAAGTAGCACCAGTAGCGGCGGCCGCTGGCGGCGACAGTGGCCTTGACATCGGCGAGCTGCTCGAGCGTGGTGAGCGGTGCCTTGTCGGTGAAGTAGTCCTTCCCGGCCTGCATGGCGCGGATGCCGAGCGGCGCGCGCTCGTTGGTGACCGCGGCTGCGGCGACCAGATTGATGTCGGGGTCGTCGAAGACTTCGGCTTCGCTGCGGGCGATGGCGACGCCGGGGTAGGCGGCGGCGAAGGCGGCGGCGCGTTCGGGTCTGGGGTCATAGACCCATTTGAGGGTGGCGCCGGCCTCTACCAGGCCGTTGCACATGCCGGCAATGTGGCCGTGGTCCAGGTGCATGGCGGCGACCTGGAACTCACCGGGCTTGACGACGGCGCGGGCTTCACCGACCGGGGCGTAATTCATTCCGTCTCTTTGTTTCTGGGACATGGGAACCTCCTGGCTTCGTGCCCGTCATCACGGGCGTACTCGGATGAACCATACTTCTGACAGGCATCATAACCTGAAGCGGGCGTCTCTGACGAATGCCCGGCGCTCTGGCGGCGGCAGATGAGGACGCCGCCCCGGGCAGGGACGGCGTCTGGCGGATTCTGGTCTTGGCACTGCTGTCTAGCGGGCGCTGAGGTGGACGGCGAAACCCGCTATTTCATCCTTGAGATAGATGAAGCGCAGGCGGCCGCGCTCGTCACGGCGTGCCGTTGTCTCGTCAAAGGCGAAGCCGCGCTGGCCAAGGTAGAAGACCGCGCGCTCAATCTGCGGCGTGGAGAGGGCGATGTGGCCATGGCGGCCGCGGCCGCTGGGCTGCATGACCTCAAAGATTTCGCCGACAAAGGTAGAACTTGAGGTGTCGCGGGTCGCCATGCCGAGCAGTCCGGCAAAGGTCTGGCTGGCGTCGGCGGTGTCGGCGGGGGTGTCGCAGTTGACTCCGACATGGCCGATCTGGAAGGCCAGGAGGTCCGCGATGAGATTCTTTGTCAGCTGGGTGATGCCGGCCCAGTCGCGGGCCTTGACGAGCTTGGAGGGGCAGGTGAAGCTGCCGCCGACCGCAGCTACGTTCGGGAGCGCCAGGTAGTCGGCCATGTTTTCGGCGCTGACACCGCCGGTCGGCACGAAACGCAGGCCGGCAAAGGGGCCGGCGGCCGCACGCAGGGCATCAATGCCGCCGTAGACGGAGACGGGGAAGAACTTCAGGGTGTCCAGGCCGAGGGCGAGGGCGTCCTCGAAATCGCGCGGTGTCGCGGAGCCGGGCAGGACGGCGATCCCGTTGGCTAGGCACCATTCGATGACGGCGGGATTGAAGGCGGGGGTGACGATGAAGACGGCGCCTGCCTCGACGGCCTGCTGCGCCTGCTCGACGGTATGGACGGTGCCGGCGCCGAGGATGACATCGGGCAGCTCGGCGTGGATGCGGCGCATGGATTCGGCCGCGGCGGCGGTGCGGAAAGTGACCTCGGCGACCGGCAGGCCGCCGTCGCTGAGCGCGCGGGCGAGCGGCACGGCATCCTGCGCATCATCGAGCGTCACCAGCGGCACGAGTCCGTAGCTGGAGATGAGCTTCATCGTTTCTTTGGCTTTGGTCATTGGCTGATCACTCCTTATGCTGTCTTATGCTCTTCATGCTGTCTTCCATGAACAGCGGCTTCTGGCATTGAACGCGGCTTCTGGCGTTATTGTAACGCCAATCGCGCCGGCTTGTGGTCGAGTGCAATCCTCGATCTCCGGAAGTGGAGGAGGGGGATGAATCTCTGACCCGATTGCGCAAATACGTCGGCAGGCTGGCAGACAATGTAAAACAGAACAGGCAGCTTTTTGTAAACACCTGTCTGCTTCGGGACTTTCCCGTTCCCTTTCCCTTTTCTTTCCCTTTCCCGTTCCCGTTCCATGTCGGCAGAGAACGGGCGCATCGTCATTTGTAGAAACCTCTGCCCGTTCCGATCTTAATTTAACACCCCATTCGACCAGAATGGCCTCTTCGAGCGCCAAACTGTCATCCATACTGCTGCTCAGCTCTGCAGTCTTTCATGCCTGGTCAAAATGAATTTTCCAGATTGCTCAGGTAGATAAAGACCATATTCATAGTCGGCATTATTTCATCCTTTCCTTGATTTCCAGACGTTGCTGACAGCTGTTTCCGTCACTGCTCCAGTTGCCGTCGTCCATGTTGGTGCAGGTTTTTATCTTTCCGCTGATGATGTTTGCCAGTTGCAGTTCAGAGGGGATAACTGTGAAATTCCAGCACTTCTAAGCTACTTGGTGTGCCAACTTTTGGAGTTGTGTCACCT
>JASGUW010000021.1 GCA_030055235.1 Bacillota bacterium | reverse complement strand
GATTCCAGGGGCAATACCGTGATTTTTGTCCACTCCCTGGTCAAAAACTTCGATATTGCCCGATTCCAGGGGCAATACCGTGATTTTTGTCCACTCTCTGGTCAAAAACTTCGATATTGCCCAATTCCAGGGGCAATACCGTGATTTTTGTCCACTCCCTGGTCAAAAACTTCGATATTGCCCGATTCCAGGGGCAATACCGACTTTTATAGCCCATACCTCTCACTTCGCTCAGGGTACAAAACGGCATGAATCGTCGGCGCTGAATGTTAGCGACGTCTAATCTATTTGCAACCCGTTTTTGATTCAGTTTCTTTCGCTGACACAACTCGACCTTTTGTCAAAACCGAGGACGGATTTGCCAACTTTTCGAGTTGTGTCACCTTTTCCTGACACAACTCGATTTTTTGTCAAAACTGAGGGCGGATTTGCCAACTTTTGGAGTTGTGTCGATCTTTCCTCTTACACAACTCCTCTCTCACTCTCAAGCACGCACCTGGCATCTGTCTTAACAACAGGCTGCCTGCTTTGCCGAAGGTGCAGGTTCGGAATGCGAAACGGCTGTCAATGAGTATGAAACTGAGCATCTGGATTACATTGTGACTTGTGGTTTTTTACTGATCTTGGATTAGTCATGCAAACCCGGATATATCATGCAAGAAAGTTAAGAATAGACCTGATGTTGAGTCCCCCTGTCAGGTGAGCCAGGGCGGGCAGAAAAATGCAGGCAGGAGGGTATGCACATGATAAAAAGAGCTTCACGGAATACGGCAAATCCCATGTATAGGCTGACAGCCGTGGTATTGCTGCTGCTCGCGGCTGTCTGCTTAAGCGGGTGCAAAGACAAAAAGTACGAGCAGGCCGTGTCACTGTATGAGAGTGGCGATTATGAAGCGGCCTATGACATTTTTTCTAAAATCGGCGACCATAAAGATGCCAACTGGCTTTCGCAGGACTGCGCACAGGCCGACATCCAGCAGCATCTGGATGCGGGCGATTTTGATCAGGCTCTGCTGCAAGTGGAAAAATACAGCAGCTGGGAAGGCACCAAGTGGTACCAGCGTCTGGCTACCTATACGAAGACCGCCGCAGCAGGAAGCTATATTGAAGCCGCATCCTGTGATAACTGCCTGCTATCCTGCGTAATACATCTTTCCGCGCCCATGGAAGGACAGTACGTGCAGATTTCGCTGTCCGCGCCGAAGGATTCAAACATCTTTTCTCCCAGAGCGTATACGACCCGGGCGGATGAGGACGTTGAAGCTGAAGAAGCAGCGGACTATTTCGATGTGTACAACTATGCCCAGGATGGCAGTTATGTGCTGGAGATGGTGGATATCTCAGACTTTACGTATACGATCCCGGCCATGTCACACATCTATAAAATGGGCATATTCAGGCCGGAGACACAGGCGATGATGAGCGCTCTGTCTTTTCTGAATCCGCCCAGAGATATCGTTTCGCCTGACGGCGTTGAGGGAATCTCATTTTCCGGTACCATCGATTACGCTAAATTCAACAGCACGAAGCACGGCCCCGTCGATTCCATCTCCTATGCATTCGCCGGCGGTACCTTGGATTTGTATATTATGTCCGCGGAGGACAAGCCTCTGTACTGCACCAGCTTGCCGGTTCCGGTGCAGTAGTTTCTTCTTCGATACCTCGTGGTCGGAAATCAAAGAACTCAGAACCGGGAAGGATATCAGTTGAAGAAAGCACTTTGCCTTTTACTTGCAATGGTCTTTTTGCGAAGCTTTTTGCCGTCCTCCGCCGCAGCCGCAGGGGACACACCCGTAATTGCCCTGACCTTCACGCCCGCATACGGAGAATTCGAAGATTTTGAAGGCATAGTCTTTCGCGAAGACGGCGGCAGCTTTAATCCCGCCCAATACCGCATCTCCCTTTATCTGCAGCTTTATGCCGGCGATCTCTACTGGGTCAAGCCAAGCTTTGCCGAACCCTATGCAGATCTCAATTCCGATGGCTCGTTCTCCATCTGCTACACGACCGGCGGCCAGGATCAGAACGCAGAAGTTCTCCATATCATGCTGATTCCATCGACCTGTACGCCCACCGCAGACTTCGAAGAGACGAAAGCGAATGCGCTGGACTATGTCAAGATCACGCGCAAGGCATCGGGTTTTGTCAACATTACACCGAGCCGGCAGGCACCTGGCGAACCGGAGAACAGCTGCAGGAGATCCGGACTGGCAGCAGGCGCCCATCGTATCGCCGTGAACATCGGTTTTCACACCGACAGCAGCAGGCCGGGCGACAGGCTTTCCCCTGACCTGATGCGCAGGCAGCTCTACTACGCGGCAGAATTTGCCGATACCGTCCGTTTTTACGCCTCCGCAGGAGAAATAAGCCAGGCATATACGCTGGCCTATGCGATGCATTTAAAGGTCGTAGGAACGGCGTGGCTCTCAGGCGATGACCAATCGGATCAGACGGAGCTCGACGCACTCATTGAACACTGCAACAACGGCCTGGTTCAAATTGCCTGTGTAGGCAGCGAAACACTCCTGCGCGACGAACTTACGGCAGATGACCTGATTCAGGACATCGAATATGTTCGCGAACACCTGACAGATGATTCGATCCCGGTCACGACGGCGGACAATGTGGACCTTCTCCTGGCGCATCCCGAGCTGCTGGATGCCTGCGACATTCTGATGCCAAACTGCTATCCATATTGGGCGGGCATCAGCATTGCCAAAGCAGGTGCCAACTTCGCCGCCTGGATGGAATCTTTGAGAGAAGCAGCTGCAGGCAAAGAGATCTTTGTGTCCGAGACCGGCTGGCCGAGCTCGGGACAGACGATTGGCAGCGCAAGAGCCGGCGAACAGGAAGCAGCATGGTATTTTGAGGAAGTGCGACGCTGGTCTTTAGCCACCGGGACACCGGTTCTCTGGTTCGCTGCCGCCGATGAGCCGTGGAAGATAACACAGGAGGGCGAAGCCGGCGCATACTGGGGCATTTTGACGAAGGACTTTGTGCTGAAGTCCAGTTATGCCCAGACGGACTTTTTCCGCAGCATCCATGAGGAGATCTACGGCAGCGACAAAGATGATTTCACTCATGTCAACATAAGGTACTAACGGGACTTTCCACGATAGTACGTTAAAGAAGCCTGACGATGAATACCCTGCCGACCTGGCCTGCATTGTTAGCAGGGGCGATAGATCCCTCCCTTCTGCTGAGCTTTGTTGCATACTAAGGGCTCAAAAATCGACCTGTACACCAGAAGCGGCATATAAGACGATTTTTGAGCATCAGGATCCCAAGGCAGGACTGCTTTGCCGTTTTCCAGTATTCTCATATTACAAACAGAAGCCGCCGTGGCCCTTCAGGCGTAAACGGCGGCTTGAGTCCGGGCGGAGTATCGGGGATGGAAATAAGAACTCAGGTTTTCTCCTGTATTAAGTCACCCAGCAGTTGATCTACCAGAACCAGCATTCTGGGCAAATGGAAAGGGCCCTTGAAGGTGGAGCCTTTGCATGGTGGCATGGTGGGTTTGCCGTCGCGACGCAGATAGCCGTACCACTCCCCGTATTCAGGATCGGACATATAGGTCTGGCAGTACTCAAGCGTCTTATAGAACCAGTCAAGGTATTCCTGCTTCCCGGTGTCTCTGAACAGCATCAGGGAGGAAATGAGGATTTCGTTATGAGGCCACCAGAGCTTCATGTCATGCTCGTAATTCTCAGGCGGCTTGCCACAGGCATCAATAAAGTAGAGAAGCCCGCCATATTCCTCGTCCCAGCCGGCATGGATAGACCAGTTAAAAATCTCTTCGGCTTTTTCGATCAGGTCACTCTGACCGGTCCTTCCGGCGTATTCCAGAACAAACCAGACAGCTTCGATAACATGACCGGGATTGATAAAACGACCTTCCGTAAAGTTGAGACGTGCCTCTCCGTTGGGGCCTACATTCTCCAAAACACATTTCAGCTCGGGATGTGCGTGGTAAGTAAATATGTCATGGACACATTCTGCCGACCTGCTTTCGTACAGTTCCTGATGGGAGGGATCAACGCTCAGCAGAACGGAGCTGAGATTCAGGTAAATCATGGGCAGCCCGAGGCTGCGGCCACTTCTGGTTTCAGGGATGGTTTTGGGACCCAGGCCGGTTGGATCCGGCATGCCGTGCCATAGATCCCAATACATGTTGTAGGCCCGCAAAGCCCGGTCCAGATATACCTTTTCGCCGCTCAGACCATAATATTCGGCATTGGCCATGGAATAAAAAGCTTCAGAGAAAAAGTGGCGACGCTGACGGAGAGGAAGTCCATCTTCCGTCACGGTAAAATACATCCTGTCCTGACACTCCCTGTTGATGCAATACTTCTCCATGAAGTCAAGACAGCTTTTACTGGCCTCCAGCCACTCGGGCCTGCTTCCATAAGATTTGCACAGCCAGGCAAAGATCCAGGCCGCTCTCCCCTGCATCCATACACTTTTGTCGGTGGAAAAGACTTCGCCCTTACGGTCAAGGCAGGTGTAAATGCCTCCATGCTTTTCGTCCAGACCATTGTTCAGCCAGAAACGGATACAGGTGTCCAGTTCGGAACGAATCCATGTCTGCGCCGCAAGCATTTTTCCCTTGTCCATAGAATCCTCCACAGGGTTAAAAGATCCAGGTTTTCATCACAAAAAAGAACAGACTGCTATTGTCCTGAAATATGCGATCGCTTTTCTCGATGCTACCACAAAGGAATTTCGCTTTAAACAAAGGCTGCCGGCAGCTTCTTGAGGAGAGCATCTGTCGGAAAGCGGCTGCTACAAAAGAGGACGAGACACTGCGAAAGCAGGCTCTATATCAGGCGCCAAATGATGTCCGGCCTTCTCTTAGGGCTGCCCGTCAGCCGCGATCCCCAGCGTTTCGAAGATTTCTCTTTGCTGTTCGGACAGCCTGCCCAGCTCGCCCTTCCCGCTGCCCGGATATTCAATCCGGATAAGCGACTCCAGCTCCCGGATCAGTCTCCGGTCCGTGTATGACTTCGACAGTCCTGTCTCAAACATGCGCTTACGCAGCTGGGCCAGGAGAATCATGGCAATGAACTGAATGAAGCTGCGGCTGCTCATGCCGACAGAACCATGTATGCGAAGAACGCTCATGTCCGATTCGTTCTTCAGGTTGTCGAAGCAGCTCTCCACCAGCTCCTTCTCCCGATAGATCCTGAACGCCTCCAAAGGATCCTTGAGAACCGAGGATAACAGGACACTAAAACCCGCATACTGTCTGCGGCCAGCCGTGATTGCCTCAGAATTGCGTTTGACCGTGCGGCCCCTGACCGGCGTTTCCCTGACAATGAAGTAGCGCTCGTAGTCCTTCAGGTGCTCTTTGACCAGCTGCCCGCCCAGCAGCTCCTCTTCCAGATCGAGGATGTAGCAATCGTAATTCTGGCGATCCTGGACCATCTGGTCCGCGTCATAAAAGATATGCGCCCAGCAGCTCCGCCCGGCCTCTCCCCAGGGGTATGGAACAGCCAGGCAATAGATCGGCTGTCCGTCGATGAAGTTCAGGCCATCCGGGCCATCGACACGATCACGGTATTGATCGATGAGATCTTCTACCCAGCCGAGATCTGCCGGAAGCGCCAGTGTAAACGGCTGACGACTTTCGCATAGCTGCTCGATATTTTCCTGACTGTAAAACGCCTGATCCAGGACAACATGGACGCCTGAAGTCCGAGGCAGGTCAAAGGTGGAAAGCAGATTCCGGAGCGCCGTGACATCCGTGATCGGTCCCGGAAGCTCACGATAGCTGACGGGAAGCAGCTTGTCCTTCGCATAAATTGTTGCCAGATAGATCTGTGGGAACTCATCACATGCGTATCGAAGACATTCCTTTAGTTCCTGCCAGGATGATACTGAGCTGGTGAGATAGCAGAGCCGCTCGCCGTCCAAGGTACCCCACTGCCTGAAGAAGGCCTGGCGCACGTCTGCTGTGATCTCCTTCAAGAGATTGCTGATTTCTCCACCCGTCAGGGGTCCATCCAACCAGCTTTCGTGTTGACTGAGCCAAATGTCCGCATCCGACAGCGCTCCGCCGGAAGCCAGCAGACAGGCTGCAAGCGAAAGGATCTCTGCCCAGATCCGGGGAGCCGCCTCCTGAAGGCAGTCCGACAGGCCGATCTGCTGATCCAGATGGCGAAAGAGGAGACCCGGTCCGGCGATCACGGTCCTGGCTCTGCAGCTGGGGTCCGGAGGCGCCTTCTGCTGCTGGCTGAAACGTTTTGAGGGGATGAAGTCGCCGGTTTGGGGATCGAGTTTGCCTATACAGCGCTGCCTGGTTCGGGCCTGTTTCTTTTCCTTGTCCCAATAGCGATCCAGAACTTCATACACATAGGTCGTGCCGTTCGGGCGGCGCAGATAATTGAGGCGTTTGCCCTGGAGCAGATCATTCATTTCGCACACCTCCGCTTCGCTTGCATCCGGCCGGCTTTCACAGCTGTCAGGTCTGTCTCAGCCTGCGGGAAGAGTATGCCAAAGATCTTCACAAACTGCGAAAAAATCGTTTTCGAGATTCTGAATTGAGTGGGTTTCAGGCGGCTCCAGTCTGAAGCCAGCTGCACGATAGTCTGAATCTTGTATTGACGATCTGGCTCCATGATGTGGTGTTTTCAGCTCCGCAAGAACAGAAACATGCCTGGACCGGGCAGGAAAGAAGCTGGACAGATACAGCTGTAAAGGGACGAGGTCATTATTGTTAGAATCTCGTTTCTTGATTATTACGTACAGGGGCAAACAGTGCTTATTCTTCAGGGTTCTTTTATTAATATTCATTTTTTCGGACAGAGTATATTCATTTTTCCCTGCAAAACACGTATCATTTTTTGTATCTGAAACGTTAGGAGAGACAATACCAGATCAGGTGTTGCCAGAAAAAGATGATGCTTACAAGAAAAGCTGCAGCTTCGGACAGAGGGCAGATTGCTCTGTGTATCGCCAGGGCATTTGAAAAAGATTTCTCTGCCCTATGCAAAAACACTGAGCTTGTTGTCAGTGCTCTGGAGAGTGGTATTCAGATAGAGCGCTTTTATGTTGCGGTGGAGGATGAAGCAGTTGTTGGGGTGCTCGCTGTTTCTGACTGCAATGGGCGAAGCGTATTGACTGACATCAGAGCCTATATACGGCACTTTGGCCTGGTAAAAGGCTTCATTGCTGCGCTTGTCCTGAAAGAAGAATTTGAAAAGCAGCTTGATTATCCGGAAACGGTTGGATATATCGAGTTTGTCGCTGTCGCCGAGAACTATCGCCGCAGAGGCATAACGACACAGCTGCTGTCCTGTGCCATGGCGAACGGGAAATACTCCCGCTATGAACTGGATGTCACGGATATCAATCAGGCAGCGATCAACTGTTATCGGAAATTCGGGTTTACAGAATACCGCAGAGAAAAAGTCCGTCATGCCAAACAAAAAGGCTTTAGCGAAAAGATATACATGCAGTACGAAAGGCCATGATGATATCGGTCGGCGGGTTTACGGATTTCGCATAGCAAGAGATACATATTTGACCATTCATGAGAGATGCCTCAAATGAATTCCAGACATAAAGCACACCCGGGTAAACTCATGGTATGCCTGATGATCATTTGTCTGGTCTTATACCGTGCCGTGCCGTTGTCGGCGAAGGATAAGCCCGATTACGATGCGATAGGCAATCAGATTGCCAGGGATGCAGAGAGAAAGCACATCCCGGGCGTGGCTGTCGTTGTGGCGAATAAGGACAAGGTTCTGTTTGAAGGGACATATGGCAATTGTGACAGCATTGATACCCCCTTCATCATGGCTCCATGAGCAAGTCCTTTAGCGCCCTGGCCGTCATGCAGCTTGTAGAAGAGGGAAAGCTGGGGCTGGATACGCTCATTTCCGACTACATTGACGCAAAAAAATGCTTTAGGGACAGTGATGACGGCGACAGGATACGCATTCAAAGACCTTCTTACGCACACCAGTGGAATCACGACATATCAGACATTGGGAAAGCTTGTGAGCACAGATTCCTCTGGCACTTACGTGTATGCGAATGCCAACTACGGTCTGCTGGGCTTGATCATTAAAGACGTAAGCAAAATGAGCCATGAGGAGTACGTGCCGGATCATATCTTTTCGCCGTTGGGCATGAAGAGCTCTGCGGCTTCTCTGGAACAAAGCAGAAAACATGGCCTGATAGACGGTTACAGGAATGACTTCGGTATTCCTGTTGCAGGGGAACCGGATTATCCGGGAGCCATCACGAAGGGAAGCTGGACAAACGTTCCGGCGGGATACCTTTCGTCAAGCGCATCTGACATGGGCAAGTACCTGCAGATGTAGCTGAACGATGGCGATGGAATACCTGGCAGTGGCAGCACTTCGCAAATGCTTCACGATCACGTGCCTGCTGATGACGGTGCCTGTTATTACGGAATGGGATGGATGTATTCTACCGAGATGTTCAGCCAGCCAATGTTTTGGCATGCGGGACTGGTAGAGAACTACATATCGAACATGTTTCTTCTCCCGGAAAAAGGAATTGGCGTGGTGGTGCTGGTAAATATGAACGACTATCTCGTCAACAATATGCTTCTTGAGAATATTGTGAACCCCCTTATCGGGGAAAAACAGGAAGCCAGACCCAACTTGTATCTGATACTGCATCTGCTCATCAAAGCTCTGTACCTGCTGCTGTCGATTATGAGCGTGCATTCCCTTCTTGGCATCAAGCGCTGGAAAAAAGAGGGCAAGAAAGAAACATATTGTTGACGGAATCCGTCATGCACGGATGCCGCTTATGCTCTTGTCCATCCCGTTGATTACCGGAACTCCGGCAAGTGTTATTAAGTCCTTTGCAGGTGACTTGTTTTGGGTTTTCAGCATCAATGCTGGAATCCTTGCCGGCGTCGGCTTCTATAAACTTGTCTTTTATATTGAGACAAAAGGCACAACAGCAGACACCTGGGCAGGTGCAGCCAGGATTGAGAGGAACACCCGACTAAAGGGCACCCGACTAAAGGGCACCCGACATAGGAATTCACACATGCTTCTGGGTCCCATGCCCCTGAATCCATCAGGCTTAAGTATGTGGTCGCCCGATTTCGGATTGAGTGTCTGCATGGTACTTGGCGCCCGGAAAGCAGACACCGCAGCTTCGGAGGCTGCGGTGTCTGCTCGTAAAATGCTGTGTTTAATCGAGATTAAGGCCTGAACGCCTCCTTGCGCTTCGGGCTTTCGCTTAGAGCAGGCTCTCCTTGATGAGACCCTCTTTATAGGCCTCGATGAGCTCCTCCAGATCCCTGCTCTTTTCAAGCAGTTCCTTGCCGCTGTCGGTGTCAGACTTCAGCAGGCGCCTGTCCATGACATCCTCAATACTGTATCTGGGCGTATAGGAACCCATGTCGTTCTCAATCTGCTCGAAGCTGTGGTGTTCAGCCAGGGCGAGGTGATGGGAGTTGAAGATGAGGGTATAGCCGGCGATGCCTGTACGGGGCTGGTAGGCCTTGGAAATGCCGCCGTCAATGACAAAGAGCTTGCCGCCGGCCTTCACCGGGCGCTCGCCGTCTTTGATTTTGACCGGCACATGTCCGTTGATGATATGAGCATGGCGATCGCCAAGACCAAACTCGGCCAGGATTTTGTCGCAGATATCCTCTCTCTCGGCAAGCTGGTAGTAGGGGTTATAGACTTCACGGCGCAGCTCTTTGTCTTCAATAAAGTAATTCTCATAGGTAGCAATGCGGCTTTTGCCGAACATCGGGGATTTCGGCCCTCCCCAGAGATACCACATGAAATCCACAGCCTCATCATGTTCCGGCGTACCTCTCTCACCGTAGTAGGCATGGGCCGTTTTGGCCGTGACGAAGTCCATCAGCGCCTTTCCACTGAGTTTCTGCCCCTTGATGTTCAGGCAGTCAAAGCTGCCGTCCTCCCGCATGGGGATGCAGCCATGAAACAGCAGATTGCCGTTGTGCACCTTGTAGGATGCACCGTTGGTATACAGGAAGGCAACGTGGCGGTGCAGTTCCTCGGAGTGGCGGAAGGATGACTTCAACGCCCGCAGGAGCAATTCTTCTTCAGGGCTTAATTTCGTGGGATCGTCCGGATCGACTGTCGGGAAATGGGTGTCGCGCATCGGATATTCTTTCCCGTCCACCACATGCACCATACGGCGGAAATCTGTAAAGGTAATGCATTTGCGGTCGTCCATGCCATACTCGGGATGCCTCTCCAGAAGCTGTGCTTCCAGCTTGAACATGAGGATTGCAATCGCCTTGTGCATCTTGGCAGCCAGATGGAGATCCACCATGTCATAGACATTTTCTTCCAGGACTCTGGGGATGAAGCGCTCGCAGGGATCATCCTTATAGACCTCCTGCGCAAAGGATGAGAGGGCGCGCAGGTTAAAGCTGTATCCGTCCTCGAGAAGGTCGAAATTGTTATAGGCGATGTTTGCACGGATAACCGAGCAGATGCAGACTTCATTGCCCGCCGCCGCTCCCATCCATTGAATGTCGTGATTTCCCCACTGGAAATCCACGCGGCCAAAATCGAGCAGGGCCTCCATGATGCGGTTGGGTGCCTTGCCGCGATCAAAAATGTCTCCGATGATATGCAGGCGATAGACAGATACGCGCTGAATCATGTGACAAAGGGCCTTGATAAAGCTCTCCGCTGCGTTGGACTCAATGATAAAGGCAATGATTCTGTTCCAATAGGTCTCGCGGTCGAAATCGCCGGAATACGCGTAGAGGAGTTCGGTGATGATTTCTGTATACTCCGGTGGCATCTTGTCGCGTATCGCCGAGCGTGCCTGTTTGGATGAGACATAACGCAACAGTTCAGCGAGGCGGATAATGGCAAAGCGAATCCACTCATTGTCCAGCCGACCACGCTCAGAAAGAATATGCAAAATCTTATCCGGATCATAGATGAGATTGGCCAGCTGGTTCTGCTCCCTCTCTGTCAGGGTGTTTCCGTACACTTCACGAATCTTCACACGAATTGTGCCAGAGGCGGAGCGCATCAGATGGATGAAAGCACCTGCCTCTCCGTGCAGGTCGGAAAAAAAGTACTCCGTGCCCTTGGGCAGGGCACAATAGGCACGCAGCCGTACAATCTCGCCGGTTGCCGCCTGTATGGTCGGATATTCACGTGCCAGTAATTCCAGATATTTTCTTTTATTCACCATGGCCAAGCCCTCCATGCCCTGCCTTGACTGTCAGTCTTTGTCCTTTGCTCCTTTGTCAGAACAATGGAACCGACTTCTACATTTCCTGTGCACTCTTTTGTTCGCTGCAAATTCTGTGCTTCATGTTATCTACTGCTTAATTGTCATTTGTGCAGACCATGTTTTCTTTCATGGAATCGTTATTGTTGCATGAATTGGTAAAAATTAGAAAGAGGCTCATGTTAACTCAGCTAACGCACCTCCCTATGATGCCGTATTGAGGTGATGCCGGCGGTACGGAAAGATTAAATCTCCACACACACAACATTTATTTTATTTTCTTAATTAAGTTAAGTCAAACCAGCAGATTGAAACATGAACATAGCTATGGAATCAGACTGTTGAATAAGTGTTGCAAGGAATGTGTGACTCCTGCGGGGACCTGGTCGGAGTGATCGCTGGGACCTGGTGTTCATTGATGACGCCATGGGGAGTTTTTGAGACAAAGAGGATTTCACGCTTGTTTTGAAATCACTAAGGTCTGCAGTTGCCAGATCAAGCTGCCATGCTCTTCCGCCTCCCCCGACAAGGCGCTATCCCAGCGGATACTCCGAGGATCGGGCAATAGCGAAGAATTTGTACAGGAAGTGTGCAAAAAAGCCGAGATTGCCCTGCGGGCCGGGCAATAGCGAAGAATTTGACCAGGGAGTGAACAAAAAAGCCGAGATTGCCCCGCGGATCGGGCAATAGCGAAGTTTTACACAGGTAGTGAAACGGGTTTGATACCGCTATGCGCTCGTCGCCAACGATTCATGCCGTTTAGTGCCTTGAGCGAAGCGAGAGGCATGGGGCACAAAAGTGACACAACTCAAAAAGTTGACCATTTCAAACTCAAATTGGACAAAAAAGCGAGTTGTGTCAGGAAAAGCTGACACAACTCCAAAAGTTGCCAAATCAAGAAAGTCAGAGGTACTGGGTTCTCTCAGATACTCCTCTCAACAGCAATGACAAAAACAGCGCAATTGCCCCGTGAGCCAGGCAATGGCGAAAAATCTGGTCAGAGGCAGACAAAACGACACTGGCACCCCGAAACGGGAGCAGTGCCATGCGCGTTCCGTGGCTGCACCCTGAATGCACCCCGATTTTTCAAATGCACCTCGATTTTTCGAATGCACCAACGACAACACCCTGTTGGGCGCTCCACCGACAAGATCCAGCTGGACGTTCCGCCGCCCCTGACAGCCGACCCCCGCTCCCCTAAAGCACCCGATAGAGGTCCGGGTCACTGGGGTCGCGGTAGTGCTGACGGTTGCGGCCCGGGCCCTTGAGCCGCTGCCGCTCCTGCCAGCTCGTCGCGTATTCGGCCGGCGCCCGGTAGCCCACGATCTGCCCGGCGCCGACAATCCGCCAGGTATTCTCGTAGCGCAACGTAGGCGGCAGCTCATAGGCGCCGGCGACTTCCGGCCCACAGCTGCGGTTTCCCAGCCCGAGCTGGGCAATATCAAGATAGAGCCAGGAGGCGCCGGGCATTTTGCCGTCCAGCCAATCCTCGTAGCCGGGCAGATCATGCACATGCGCCGCGCGATCGAGCTCGACAGCCGACCAGGGTTGCAGCTGCCAGCCAAAATCGTATTCGCCCAGAATCGCAAGCCCGGCCTGACCGGCCTGCCCGGCCTGCCCGGCCTGTCCCGCCCGTCCCGCCCGTCCCGCAGTCCCCGGCACGAGCTCCAGCCAGCGGGTGCCCAGGCGCAGGCCGTTCTCCTGCGGGCGGACATACTGGCCGTTGAAGCAGGCCGGAGCCGCCAGCACATGGATGCCGAGCAGCGCCGCCGACTGGCGGTCCGGGTAGGATTCGCCCGGTCCCAGCCCGTACCAGCGGGCCCTCGCAGCTTCCGTACGGCAGACCAGGCCAAAGCGCGGCAGCAACGGCAGCGGCCCCGATCCCTGTCCCTGCAGGTTAAGCCGCAGCCCCTCGCCGGCCGTAAACCCAAGTTCCAGACGCACCCGAAAGGCCGCGCCCTTCGCCCAGCGGTAGTCAAGATCCAGCGTGAGCAAATGGCCATCATCCAAACGCAGTCTGCCGGCGGCGGTCCTCACACCGTCAAGAGAGAGCTCCACGGACGCGGGATCGAGCCGGGCGAAGTCCAGATCTCCCCAGGTCAGCTCGGGTTCGGGATCCGCCTCTCCCCTGATCTGCCAGCCCAGAGCGCTGCCGGTCATGTAGGCAGCCCGCCGATCGTTGTCGGTGGGCGCCCGGAAGAAAGAGACCTCCAGATCACGGAAGCCCTCCCCCGCCACGCCATCCATCACGGGCTCCAGGCACAGGATGCGGCCCTTCTCCAGATCAAGTTCAAGCTCCCAGGACTCGATCGGATCGCACGGCTGAGGGGCCGGCCGGGGGTTCTCCCAGGTCTCCAGATAGACAGAAGCCGCCTCTGAGTCGGGCAGCGGCAGGCCGAGCGCGGGCGGCTGCAGCGGCGGC
Organism: Bacillota bacterium; assembly: GCA_030055235.1. Lineage (GTDB taxonomy): Bacteria > Bacillota > Clostridia > Saccharofermentanales > Fastidiosipilaceae > JAEZYR01. The sequence goes on along the minus strand of JASGUW010000021.1, from coordinate 27,026 downwards.
AGGGCAGGTCGCTGCGACCTGCGGGACGCACGCAGGGTCCAGAGCGGGCTCAGGTTGGAGTCTTCGCATAAATTGGGCCAATTCAGGCGAAGCACGAACTCCACGACCGGGGCGGCTGGCAGACGCCGGGCGGCCAGCCGATGCATGGCGGCCCGGCTGAGCGGGAAGCGGACAGCCGTTGTCGCCTGCCCCTCAAGCCGCGGCAGGGACAGCTGTCCCCGATCCAGCCTGACCCCGTTTCCGAACAGCGTCCAGCCCAGCAGCAGGACCCGCGGCGGCAGCTGCTGACGACAGCCGATCTGCAGCAGGTAGCGGCTGGCGGCGAGATACGCCCCTTCGCAGCGCCAGGGACTCCAGATCTGCCGCAGTTCAAGCAGTTTTGGTGTCACTTCACGATTGGCGGTCACAATGCCGTCCATGCAGAAGTTGCCGTCGTGGAAGCTTTCGCCAAAATCGCCCCCGTAGTAATAGCCCTCAGGCCTCCGCCAGAAATCCAGCAGGCCGTGATCCACCCACTCCCAGACGAAGCCGCCCGCCAGCTCGGGATGAGCCGCGATCACCTGCTGATAGGCCGCGATCTCTCCCATGGCGTTCCCCATCGCATGGGCGTATTCGTTCGTCACGTACATGCGCCCGGGCTTCTCCCGGACCTGATCGAGCAGCCGCTCCGGCGCGGGATAGGTCGTGCTGTCCATGTCGGCGACGCTCGGCATCTGACGCTTGTGGATCAGCCGCGCGGGGTCCAGCGTCCGCAGCAGAGCCGCCATCAGCGCCACATTTTCCCCAAAGCCCAGCTCATTCCCCAGCGACCAGCAGAAGATCGAAGGGTGGTGGCCGTGCTCGGCCTGCATGGTCCGCACCCGCTCGAGCGAGGCCTGCAGCCAGACCGGATCACTGCCCGGCAGCAGGTCGCGCTGGTAGGAAAGCCCGTGGGTTTCGATATTCGCCTCATCCATGACCAGCAGCCCGAACACGTCCGCCAGCCGGTAGAGCCAGTCCTGCTGCGGATAGTGCGCCGTCCGCAGGGCGTTGGCACCCGCCCAGCGCATCAGCCTGAGGTCCTGCAGCATGTCTGTCCGGGAGACGGCACGACCGCGAACGGGATGGCTGTCATGGCGGTTGATCCCCCGCAGCTTGAGCGGGCGGCGATTGACCAGCAGCTCTCCGGACTCTCCGACAGCGATTTCCCGGCAGCCCGTCCGCAGGGCCACATGGCCACGGCAGCCGCTGACGGCCAGCGCGGCAAAATAGAAAAACGGCCTTTCCGGCTCCCAGAGCCCAAGCTCCTGACCTGTCAACGGGATCCTGGCGTAAAGCTGCCCCAGACAGCCGTCCGCCAGTCCCAGAAAGGGGGCAAATACATCCTGTTCGGGGTGACGGAGCGGGGCGGTGGCTGTGTCAGCGACAAATGTTTTCTGCAAAGCCCCCGCAGTCGACCGCAGTTCCCCCTCCACGGTCGGCATCTCAATGCGGGCTCCGCTGCGGTTGCGCACCGCGACGCTGATGCCCAGCTCCGCCTGCACCGGGGTCTTCCCCTCCCAGACAATCCGCCAGTCAAAGCGCACCTGTTCGATATGGACCTGTGGCAGGGCGCGGATCGCGAGCGGCCGGATCAGGCCGAACATGCGCCACATGTCCTGGCACTCCAGATAACTGTGCGCGCTGTGCGAGGCCAGCACGATCACGAGCTCGTGCTCCCCGGACGCTGTCTGCGGGAGTTCGAAGACAGAGGTGGTCTTGCCGTCGGTCGCCATGCCGACAAAGAGACCGTCACAGAAGACAAAGGCCGTCTGCTCGAAGCCCTCCAGCAGCAGCTGGCGCAGCCGGCCCGCGGCCTGCATGGCGTCCGGCAGCCGGACCTGGCGGCGATACACGGCCGCCCGGCAAGCTTCGCCCGGAATCGTGGGCACATGCAGGTGGTCGACCCCGTCCGCCCAGTCGTAGCGCTGGTTGATGTAGCGCGGCCGGCCATAGCCGTCGAGTTCCAGCTGATGCGGCACCGTAACCGGGTCCCAGTCCAGACCTTCGCGTATAAAAAGCCGCTGCCCGTCCCAGCTGAAGTCCCGGGACAGCTCATCCCAGACCGCGTAATAGCGCAGCTGCCATTCGCCGGTCAGCGACAGTTCCCAGGGGGAGGGGCGGTCGGCCAGCAGGAATTCGCTTTCCGCATAATCCACCGCCGTGAAATCGGCCGGCTGCGGGGTTTTCCCGTCGACACCAAAGTGCCTGGCCCAACTTGCGAGCCGCCGCTCAATCCGCTCGGCGGCGAAGGCCTCAGAGGCCGTCGGCCAGAGTGTCATGCGGGCGCGGGGGGCGGCGGTTCCCAGGCTGGTCAGCCGGGGATCGCCGAGCAGGCGGCGAAGGTCAGCGGCAAAGCCCATGGCAGGTCTCCTGTCGTCCGTCAGGGCTCCGGGACCTGCCCCCGGAGGCGCCTAGGCCAGCGGCTGGAAGAGCGGGTCGTCGGAGCCGGTTTCCAGCAGCTCCCGCAGGAAGCTGCAGACTCTCTCCCCCATCATACGATAGCCGCGCTCGGTCGGATGGATGCCGTCTTCGCCTATAAGATCAGGGAAATCGGCTGCTGCCAGGAAATCCTGACGCACATCCACGAGCGGGACCTGGAAGGCGCGCGAGATGCGCTCCACCGCATTGGAGTAGAGTTCCTGAAAGCGATAGATTCTGGCAATGTCGCCGAGCCACGCGCGGATGGCGGCGCCGTCATGGCCGCGGCCGACGATGGTGCGGAAGTAACGCTGTGCGTCGATCGGCGGCAGATTCAGAATGATCGGCTGGATCCCCACCTGGCGCAGGCGGTCGATCAACTGAGCGTACTGCTGCTGAAAGGAATTCAGAGGGGTATTGGGCAGATGCTGGGCCGTCGGGTCGGCGGCGATGGCAGCCCAGTCGAAGTCACAGTCGTTGCCGCCATATTCCAGCAGCATCTGGGCCGGCCGCTCACCGCGGGCCAGAAGCTTTTCGATCTGCTGACGGCCGCGGGCGATGGTATAGCCAAAATGCGAGCGATTGACGATCTCTACTTTGGCACCGAGGCTTTCGGCATCAATCAGCGCCTCCTGACGAATGCGGTAGCGCTTGGTCTGGGTATCCTGGAAGACGCCGCGCCCGATGGAGTCGCCGATGATGTAGATGAGGCGGCGGATGACGCCCGGAGAGTGATCATTCTGTAACTGATCCGACATACTGTCATCCTCGATTCGTTCGTTAGATCTAGTTTTGAAAACTAGATTATCCGTTTTGTATATCAGTGTCAAGTGATTTAACCTTTGGTTTTCGTTATACTGTTGTAAACTATCTGTCGCCATATCCGAGCTTGGTAAGGAGAACATAAGTGATGAATCTCTATAAGGCTCCCTGCAGCATCCTGAACTGGGATGATCTGCCGCGTATTGACCTCTACCTGGATCAGCTGCTGACATTGACCGAAGAGCAGCTTGAACCCCTCAACACTACGGGCGAGCGCCTGCTGACGTCTTCAATGATCAATAATTATGTCAAGCAAAAGCTGCTGCCCCCGCCCGTCAAAAAGCGCTACACCCGCGACCAGCACTCCCGTCTGGTGATCATCGCGACGCTGAAGAATGTTCTCAGCATCTCAGAAATTCAGTTCCTGCTGGAACGTCTGGACGAGATCCCCGGCATGACGCCTGAGAAGCTGCACCGGCGCTTCCTGATCGGGATCGAGGTGGCCTTTTCGCGTATCAGCGCCGCCACCTGGGAACCCAGCGAAGAGAGCCCGACCCGGCCGGCCATCCATGTGGAGCTTCTGGACGACGATCCTCAGGTTGGCACCGACGCTGACATGCTGGAGGCATTCGACCTGGCAATCACGGCCTGGGCCTGCCGGCTGGCGGCGCTGCGCCGGCTGACAGGCTGCAGCCTTCCGGCCGGGAAGGCTGGGAAGGCCGGGAAGGATTAGGCGCGGCCGGTGAGGCCGGCGCTGGCGGCGTGGCCGGTGCTGGCGGTGTGGCCGGTGCTGGCGATTATTCGACGCCTGTGGTTTCCGTGATTCAGCTGATTTTTCGGTTTTTGTGGTTAAGGTGAAGGCCGGGCAGTGACAGCTGCACAGAAATGCGCAACAGCAGCGCCAGTACGGCGCCGTTCAGCAGACTGCGCACGGCTACCGGAACGAGGCGCAGGGCAAAGAGCGTCGTCCACGGAGAGCCGAGCAGACCGCTGAGCCAGAACGTGGAGAGAAACTGCGCGATGGCCCAGTCACTGAGCACGGTGGCGGCCAGCAGGACAGGCATCCGCTGCCTGACTTCCGGCTCTTTCTTCCCACCCGATCGGGTGTACACGACGCCGAGGGCTGTCACGGCGAGGCCCGGCAGCAGTCCGACGAGCACACTGGACAGGGTAAAGCCTGGGTGGAAGGTACCCTGTGGCATTAGGATCACGCCAATGAGATCTGCGGCCAGACCTGTCAGCGCGCCGTAGCCGGGGCCGAGCAGCAGACCGGCGAGCTGGATGGGCACATGGCCGAGTTCCGGGCGAAAGGCGCCGCCGATGACGATCACGCTCAGGAGGCGCGTCAGAATGACGCTGAGCGCCACAAAGAGAGCGGCGAGGGCGAGCTGGTAGACGGGCCGCGGACGCGGCGGCCTGGTGGATACGACTGACATGGTTGCTACCTCCTTCCCGCAGTAAACGCGAGCGGGAGGCCGAGCCTCAGGGCGCAAGAGCGCGAGGCACAGCAACCGGCAGCGTTGACAGCGGACGCGACGAGCCACCGCGGCCTTGTGTATGCAGGCCTTCGTCCGGGACCGACTTCCCATGTCCCGGCACTTGACGCGACTCGTCTACTCTGTCGAATAGAATTTCCGCACCATCTTAGCATGTTTCTGCCAGAGGAGGGGAACAGGCCCCAAGCTTGGGCGCGCGCCAGGAATGGCGGGGCACGGGAATGGCGGAGTGCTGGCGAGCAAGCCATGAGAGTGGCGGGCAGGAGGATGGTGGAAGGAAGAATAGAAGGATAGGAAATCAGCAGATAGATTCCGGATGGTCAAGATCGAGAGTTTTACAAAAAAGATTTTGTATTTCTCTTCATCTTGACCACAGACGGCCTGTTTCTGGTCAAGATCGAGAGTTTTACAAAAAAGATTTTGTATTTCTCTTCATCTTGACCACGGAAGGCCTGTTTCTGGTCAAGATCGAGAGTTTTACAAAAAGGATTTTGTATTTCTCCTCATTTTGACCACGAAGGACCGGTTCCTGGTCAAGATCGGGAGTTTTACAAAAAGGATTTTGTATTTCTCTTCATCTTGACCACAGACGGCCTGATTCTGGTCAAAACAACGTCCAATCCAAAAAACCATTTGGATATCAGGCTACTTTGACCACAGACGGCCTGATTCTGGTCAAAACAGAGTCCAATCCAAAAAACCATGTGGATAGCAGGCTACTTTGACCACAAAGGGCCTGTTTCTGGTCAAAATAGCGTCCAATCCAAAAAACCATTTGGATACCAGGCTACTTTGACTACAGAAGGCCTGTTTCTGGTCAAAATAGCGTCCAATCCAAAAAACCATTTGGATTTCAGGCTACTTTGACCACCGAGGGCCTGTTTCTGGTCAAAACAGCGTCCAATCCAAAAAACCATTTGGATATCAGGCTACTTTGACCACGGAAGGCCTGTTTCTGGTCAAAATAGCGTCCAATCCAAAAAAGCATTTGGATACCAGGCTACTTTGACTACGGAAGCCTTGATTCTGGTCAAAACAGCGTCCAATCCAAAAAACGATTTGGATTTCAGGCTACTTTGACCACGGAAGGGTCGCGCACGCCGCTGCACGGCGCGCAGGGTCAAAACAGCGTGTAATAACAAATACGATTACCATTTCAACCTCTTTTGACCACTTAGGGATTTGCTTCCTGTCGATCTTTTCGATCCTGTCGATCCCTCCTAACTGGCCGACTCCGCCAATCCGCCACCTTCCCAAGCGAGCTCACCACAAACAGGACAACGAACGATACGCAAAAACAGCAAGCGACACGAAGGGACAACAAGCGACACGCAAAAGCAGCGAACGAAACGAACAAACAACGAGTGCCGTTATTCTAAGCGAGTGCCGTCATTTTGAGCCAGTGCCGACAGACTCTGGCAAGTGCCGTTAAACTTAATGGAAGCTAAAGAACTTCCCTTCCCCTGATCCGTTACTCTGTCACGCAGAAGGAGATTTCCCATGGATCAAGTAAAGCCCATTTCAGAAAACGCCACTGTTCTGGTCGTCGATGACGACCGTGAAATCGTTGAAGCTCTCGCCATCTATCTGGGCGATGCCGACTATCGGGTGCTGCGCGCCCACACCGGCCGCGAAGCCCTGGAGTTGCTGGACACCGAGAGCGTTGATCTGGTCCTGCTGGACATCATGATGCCGGAGCTCGACGGGATCCGCGCCACCCAGCGCATCCGCGACAATTACAACCTGCCCATCATCCTGATTTCGGCGAAGTCGGAAGATCAGGACAAGATCTTCGGCCTCTCTGTCGGAGCGGATGACTACATCACGAAGCCGTTCAATCCACAGGAAGTCATCGCCCGTGTCCGGGCTCAGCTGCGCCGCTACACAGTACTCGGCACCAGGCCGGACGACGACCGCATCTATACCAGCGGCGGTCTGGTCCTGGATGACCGTGCGAAGACCTGTACGGTCGACGGCGAGGAGGTGCGGCTGACGCAGTCGGAATACCGCATTCTGGCTTTTTTGATGCAGAACAAGGGACGCGTCTTCTCGACCTCCGCCATTTATGAGGCTGTCTGGAAGACTGAAAGCATGGGCAGCGAAAACGTCGTTTCGGTCCACGTCTTCCACATCCGCGAAAAGATCGAGCCCAACCCCCGCAATCCGATCTACCTGAAAGTCTTCTGGGGGCGCGGCTATATGATTGAGGATCTGGATCTGAAGCCGGGGGAGGATGGGACATGAAGAGCAATGTCACCTTTAAAACCTTCATCAGCCTGGTCGTGGCGACGCTGACAAGCACTGCCATCTTCGCCGGGATTCTTCTGGTCGCGAGCCTTGTACTCCTGGACGACAACCCGACCTGGGAAGAGTCGGCGATGTTCAATAACGAATTAGAACAGCAGCTCTCGATCGCACTGAATCAGGCCGCTGAATATGACGATCTGATGGCAATCTATGACGAACCGCTGGACTTGAAGACGCTTGAGGAGGAGAGCCGCCGCCTCGACTCTGAAATTGCGCTGCTGCAGCGACGTTCTGAGGAGATCAGCCTGCTGCTCATGGGGAATTACTACCGTGCTGAAGAGGACTGGACAGAGGTGGGCTGGACAGAGAAGGACCCGGCCGAGGAAGACCGGGCTGAGGAGGATCGGGCAGAGAATAACTGGTCCCGCGAGCCTGCCATGACAAAAGCCACTGCAGGTACCTGGGCGGCTGATAGCCAGTCAGATTACGAAAGCAGCCTGCAGGCAGCAGAAAAGGCACAGGAACCGCTGCTGCGCGAACAGCAGAAAATCGAGCAGAAACTGCAGGAGCTGCTCAATCGCCAGGGAACTTTCTCAAACCTGAGCTGGGACAGGGACATTTCCGCCTGGGAATTCGTACTGCAGCGCGAAAACGACGTCCTGACCAACCGGCGCGACCTGCTGCCCCCGGAATCACCGCTGACCATCCACAAAATCCCCATGGATGTGGCTACGGCGGCGGCGAAGGAGCAGTACTACAACTACAGTCTCAGCGACGGGCAGCTGTACTGGGACGACGGATCAGTCAGTGTTCAGGCCGTGGTGGCGCCGGTCGAGGTGAAGGGCTTCGCATTCACTCCCAAAGTTCACTCCAACATAGACGGATTTCAGGGTGCCTGGCTCGTCTGGTATGCCTTGCACGGTAAATTCACCTACCTGCTGCTCACGACGATCGTGAGCGCCGTTGCCGCCATCCTGCTGATGGTCTGGCTCTTCTCATCGAGCGGCTACGTGAGCGAAAAGGCGGCGGACGGCAGCCAGACCATGCGCCTCAAACTCTCATGGTTTGACTACATCCCCTTCGACCTGCTGCTCCTGTTCGTCCTCTTCTTCCCTGTGATTGCGCTTGGAGGCAGCTCGACATTCTGGTACCTCTTCACACACCGATTCTTCCCTTTTGGCACTGTAAATCTCTCTTCGCTCTCGCGGCTTTACGATGAAACGGCGGCCACCCAGCTGCTGCTGCGCTACTGGACGCTTGGGGGCCTTTTGCTCTTTGTCGCCGTTCTTCTCTTCGGCATTCTGCTGCTGAGCGTGATCCGCCGTGTCAAGCTGCACCGCTTCCTGCGCAGCACCATCGCAGGTGCCCTGCTGCTGCTGCTTATCCGCGGCATCCGCGCCGGCTGGAAGGCACTCGTGGCCCTGGCCACCCGCACCCGCCTCTTCCTGCTTGCCGCCTTCTGGGTCCTCAGCGTCCCCCTGGTGATTCTTACCGCCGTGGGTAGACCTGCCTTCTACCCGGCGGCCATCCTCTATGTGGTGGCGGGCTTCCTGGTGCTGCTGCACCTCTACCGCCGGCAGCTGGATGCCCGCGACAGCCTGAAAGCGACGACCTCCGCCCTGGCAGCCGGCGACATTGAGGTCCGGATGCAGGCGCCGGGCATGCCGGTCTGGGACGACATCACAAGCAATCTCGACTCCATCGGGGCGGGCGTGCGTCAAGCGGTTGAGGAACGCATGCAAAGCGAGCGACTCAAGACCGAACTCATCACCAATGTCTCTCACGATCTGAAAACGCCGCTGACCTCAATCATCAATTACATCGACCTGCTGCACCGCCCGGGTCTCAGCGACGCGGAGCGGGCCGACTGTCTGGCCGTGCTGACGCAGAAGTCGCAGCAGCTCAAGCGCCTGACCGAAGACCTGGTCGAGGCCTCCAAGGCCAGCTCCGGCGCCCTCCAGGTCCAGCTTGAAAGCTTTGATGTCGTCGAGCTGCTGCAGCAGGCAGCCGGCGAGAATCTGGAGCGGATGAAAAGAAGGCAGCTGGCGCTGATCCTGCACCTGCCGCCGGGGCTGCAGTCACTCCAGGTGGAAAGTGACAGCCGCCATCTTTGGCGCATTCTGGAAAATATTCTTGGCAACGCAGCGAAATATGCCCTCTCCGGATCGCGTGTCCACGTCACTTTGCTGTTGAACACTGAGCGCTGGACCATTCGTGTGCGAAATGTCTCCGAGCAGCCCATTGACCTGTCGACCGACGAGCTGATGGAGCGCTTCGTCCGCGGTGATCGCTCGCGCTCGTCCGAGGGTTCGGGACTTGGCCTGGCCATCGCACGTGGCCTGACCGAGCGTCTTGGCGGGGTGCTGACACTCGCCGTCGAGCAGGACCTGTTCACCGTCGAACTGAGTTTCCCCGCCGAGGGGAGCGAAACGGTCATGCGGGCAGCAGCGGGGACGGGCGCCGGGACGACGACGGCGTCGGACGGCGGTGCTGGTGCTGATGCTGACGCTGGTGCTGACGACAAGATGGTGTCAGAATCCACGGCGGCTGAGGCTCTGGGAACTGTGGCCGGGCCCGGGGCTGTGTCAGATGGGAAGTTCATGCCGGATTCAGCAGGCGCCCCATCCTGATCGGGAGTGTCCCAGGCAAAACAGCGTTCGGATGATGGCCCTGCCTGGGCAGCATTCTGCATGGCTGATGGCAACAAGGCTTGCCAAGACAAATGACAACACAGCTTGCTAAGAAGGCGGAAATGCTGTCTGGCAAAATGCTTTGGATGTGGAAATTACCCTCCGTTTGTGTAGTGCACCAATCCGGAGGGTAATGAAACATCTCAGGTCATACAGTCTCCGCCATATCAGCATGAGGTCTTAAATACGATAACGCGGCAATTTTTTCGCCAAATACAAGCGGAATATTAATCCATACCTCATATCCCAAACACCCACTGCCGCCTGGACGGTGAAACGCTGCACTCCTCAAGTCCGGGCTTGAGGATACGGTGGTATACTCGAGCGCATGGATTTCGTTAGCATGATTGCAGTCAGCATTGGGCTGGCTATGGATGCCTTTGCCGTTGCAATCGCAAATGGTATGCAGGCACCGCGACTGCGACTTGCTGATGTGCTGCGCGTTGGCCTTTGTTTTGGTTTCTTTCAGGGACTTATGACCATTCTGGGTTTTCTGCTCGGCCACAGTTTCTGCCATCTCATCCAGAGTTTTGACCACTGGATCGCCTTTGTCCTGCTTGGAGCCATTGGCGGCAAAATGCTTTTTGAAGCAATCCGCGGTGAAGAAGCTTCAGAGATCACAGATGCACTGACGCATCTGCCGACACTCCTCTCCCAGGGAGTTGCCACCAGCATCGATGCCCTCGCGGTTGGTGTTTCCTTCTCTCTGCTCAACATTGAGCTCGCTCCCCTGGCTCTCTCCATCGCTCTGGTGGCGGCTGTCGCCGGCGGTCTCGGTGTCGTCATCGGCCAGCGGCTGGGTCTGGTACTCCAGCGCGCCGCCACCCTCGTCGGCGGTGTTGTTCTAGTCGCCATCGGTCTGCGGATTCTCATTACGCATCTGCTGACAGGGGTCTAACTGGACTTTCTCCAGCGGGACTGCCCCGGGTCATGGAACAGGAAGCGGCCCAGGCGCTCTGGAATCGGGTGCTTTGGAATCAAGCGCTTGGGAATCGGGTGTTTGGGAATCAGGTGCTTTGACAGTTCTGCATGTGGTGTATAGCGGTTCAGACTGACGCTGATGGCTTATCGACACTGAAAGCATATCGACACTGAAGGCTGGCTTCGCCTGGCAATGTCTACAGAATGTACTTGTCTCACGCGCTGCATCACAGGGAACTACAAATTACATCCCTCTCCGCTCCATTGTGTTTCACAGACTTCTTCAATGAACCCTTACCAGCTGCTTGAGCACACATAAGTATCTTTCCATTTTTCTTGGTCTTTGGCCTTCTTTGGAACACTGGCCTTCCTTGGAGTGAATCACAATGTGAGCATTGGAGATCTAACTCAAGTAGCCAGACACAAATGCGTTGTTTTCCAGCTGTGGCCAGCTAATCCGTTCCTCCCCGTTAGGGATGCCGCTGCAAGTGTCGCCCGTACAACTGTTTCCTATCGATTCGTTTCGTTTGCCGCCGCTTTGTGATGAAGAATGAAGAAAGAAAGCGGCGGTGCCGCACCGCCAGTTGGAGCAAATAGATGTGGACAAGTTTTTCGTTCCTGCCCCGGTTTTGGGGCACCAGCGCATTTTTTGTCCACCCCTGGCCAGAAATCGGGGTTTGTGCCCAGATTTGCGGGCACAAACGGCCTTTTTTGGCCAGCCCTGGTCAATTTTTTCGTTCCTGCCCCGATTCCGGTGCACCAGCGCGTTTTTTGTCCACCCCTTGGCCAAAGTGTCCGATATTGCCCGATCTACAGGGCAATATCGTCATCTTTGTAATCCATTCCTTTCGCTTCGCTCAAGGCATAAAACGGTATAAATCAGTGGCGATGAGCGTATAACGGTATCCAACACGTTTGATGATTCCGTTTTGCTCCTTTATATGCGTGCGTGACGCATTGGGCCAATTCTGCTTTATCTGCTCAGCTGTGGAGGGCGGCTACGGGGATGAGGCGACGCACCCCGTTCGCCGGGCTGGCACTGAACTGATATTCGATGCCTTCGTCATGAGCATAGCGGTATCCGAAGCGTGCGGGATCGTGGGCGGCGAGGGCCGCTGTCACTTCTTCGTGCACCGGGCCGTACCCGTCGGGATCCGTATAGGGCTGGCTCTGGAGACAGAGCGTGAGCTGGGCTGGGGCTGTAATGCGCTCGCAGTCGGGTGGCAGACTGACGGCGGCATCCGCCGGAACCTCGACGCCGACACAGACAGCGGAGCCGCCCGGCAGTGTCAGCGACGGCGGCAGATGCAGCAGCGCGACCTCGTCACAGCGCCCGGGCAGGGCGGTCAGGATGTCCCAGATTTCGCAGCCTACTTCATCACAGTAGGAAAAATAGTCCGTCGCGCGGGTACTGCGGCGGATGATCAGGCAGGCGGCGGGCTTTTCGTAGAAAGTAGCCGTAACCGTACGCATCTTGGACCTCGTTTCTTTTCCACGCGAGCGCAGCTGCAGGTAGTAGCTGCTCATGGGGCGCGGTATCCTTTCGCCGGGCAGTGGCCCGCGGCGATAGTCGTGCGGGAGGACGCCGTAGCGGCGTCGGAAAGCTTTCGCATAGCCCTCGGGCGATTGGAAGCCTGATGCGAAGGCGATGTCTGCGACCGTCTCCGACCGCCGCCTCTCAAGCAGACGCAGCGCGCTGCGTGCCAGACGCAGTTCCCGGACATAAGCTGTGGGTGTGATGCCGAGCAGCTCGCAGAAGAGCCGTCTGGCATGGCGGGCCGAATAGAGGGAGGCGGCGCAGATGTCCTCGAGCCTAAGCTCCGCTTCCACCTGCGCATGGATATGATCCTGCATGCGGATCACGGCTTCGCGTTGTTCACATCCCGACATCTCCTACCTCCGCTGCCAGCATGCCAGCACAGACGTCAGATGTCTCGAACCCGCCGGCCAAGTCGTGCCGAGTGCTACGGTACAGACAGCAGATCAGGTGCCGTATCGGCTGAGTAAAAAGCGGGTTGTACACAAACCTGTACATATCTATGCAGATATCTGCATAACGGTAGGCTATATGTATCATTTCAGATATTCATGCAGCCAGATGACCTTAAAACGTGTACACGTCGTTTTTTACTCAACTCACCGTGGCCTTCCGCCGCATCCGCTCGCAGTGGCCTTCCGCCCCCGGCCCGCGGCCTCTCAACCCGCGCCGGTCACGAAACGCCGTGCGAAGCGCCCGTCAATCCGCTGCCACTGCCCCTCCGCCGGCATGCGCTCGATCAGGAAGTCGTAGGCGTTGTCGTAGAGTTCCATGCTGATTTCAAGCGTCTGCCAGCCACGCTCGCGCTCCAGCACCTGCAGCAGCAACAGTCCGCCCTGCGCCGCCAGCAGGTGCATGGCCTCAAAGAAGAGATCCTCCTCATCCGCGTAGCGCGTTGCCAGCGCCAGCTTCACGATCTCCAGAATCCGGTCGTCCAGCCCGGCGCCGAATGCGTGGATCTTCTCCAGCAGATCATTGTAGCTCGCGAGCAGCCGCAGTCGCCAGTGCCGAGCTTCGCATGACATCTCAGCCAGACTGTCAAGCTGCGGCAGCAGCGCCGCATCAAGTCCCGCCGGCAGATTCAGCAGACTCTCCGGGCGCCCGTCAAACGGCGTGTCCGGCTCGGTCGCCTCAAACTCGGCCAGCTCCGGCCGCCACGCCAGCAGCAGCCCGGCCGCCGGGTCCAGATAGACCAGCGGCCGCGCCAGGATGCTCTCTTCTCCGCAGTTCTGGCACTCGAGCACCTGGCAGCGCTTGGTCAGCAGGCGCTCCTTGAGGTCCGGATCCTCTGAGACATCCATCACATCCCAGATCACGACCTCCTCATCCGAGGCACAGAAAGGGCAGGTCACAGTCTCCTTATGGAAACGCGTCATTTATTCGTCCGCCAGAGTATGAAAGAGTTCGGTAAACACCAGGTCGCGATCGACGTTGGTGATGTAGATAAAGTCTTTCTGCTTGTTGTAGAGCACGGGCTCATAGCGGCCACCGTAGCCGGGCAGGCGCCGCGGCCGGCGCTCCGAGCGAAATGCCTGCGGACAAAGCAGCCAGGCCACCGCCGCGATATCCCAGATCACCCGCGACCAGGCGCGCTCGCGCGGCAGGGCGGCACGCTCCTCTGCCGGGAGCTCGTCGAGTTCCGGGCGACTGGGGCGCACCATGCCGTAGCTGTTGGTCTCCTCGTCCTCCGACGCCATCTCCTGCAGGAAATGGGCGAGCGGCCCGCGGCCCTTGAGCCAGTGTTCAAGCTCCCAGCGCGTCGTGCGCAGATCCGAGACCACACCCTGGCAGGGCAGCTGCACCAGATCCCGGACCTTCCGGAAGATAACCCGCGCCGCCGCGATGTCCTGGAACATGTTGAACTCACGGCTGTCGGGCCAGTGCAGGGCATGGCCGCCGAGCCAGATCACGCGCAGATTGTCCGCGATCTCCGGCGCCAGCAAAAGCGCCGAGGCCACATTCGTGATCGCCCCGATCGCTATCACCGTCAGCGGATTCCCCGGGCTTGCCTGCTGCGCCAGGCGCACCAGATCCCTCGCCGCCTCAGAGTTGACCGGCGTTGTCTCATCCGGCAGGTATCTGGTCGCGCCACGCTTCGCCCGCTCCTCAAGCTCCGGACGCCCGGACAGCTCAATCAGCTGCAGGATTGCCTGATACGACTTCTCCATGCCATCTGCCGGCCCCGTCGAGCGCTTGTTGTGGAAGGGCGCGGCATAGATGCCCAGCAGATTGATCGCATCCGGCCGCCGCAGCAGCCAGCCCAAGGCAAACTGATCGTCAATCTCGTTCCAGCAGTCCGTATCCAGCACCACCGGTATCAGATTCTTCGCTTCTGACATGAAAGGCATCCTCCTTTTCGCCATAGCGGATGGATAGCCAACCGCCCGTCTTTGTGCTTATTGTCAGCAGTATACCGCAGCAGCACGCCCCTCAAGCGCAGCGGCTAACGGTCAGGCTTATCACAGCCTTAACAGTTTCTTCGGTCACATCACCCGGTGAGCGGTGTATCTTGGACAAAGAGTGCTTTTGGCGATGGGTGTTTTTTGCGAAGAGTGCTTTTGCGAAGAGTGAAACCGGCGACCGTGCACATGTGCTGATGGCTCGGAACAGAGACCCAAAAGTGTTTCTGCCGGGTGTAGTGTGGCGCTTTGCTACAATCCGGTGTAGTACGGCCAGAAACCCGACGACCAGCAGCAGTTAAGAAGGCTGCTTACAGGAGACCCGTATGAAACGAAGACCTTTCCTGCTTTTCATGACTCTTATCGTCCTTTTCGCATTCTGCTTGAGCGCCGGCCTCCCGGTCGGAGCCCAGGGTGACTATTACCGCGTCCGCAGCAGCTGGGAAAATGCTCAATCACAGATCGGGGCGTATCGTGTTCTGTCAAATGCCATCGCCGCAGCCCGCAGTCACAACGGCTACCGCGTTTTCGATGCGAACGGGGTTCAGGTTTATCCGGGCGGCGAGCCCCAGGCGCCGGTACCGGCGCCGACTTCGGTGCCTACATCGGCGCTGCCTGCGACACAGCCGACACCTGCGGCACAGCCGACACCCGCGGCACAGCCGACACCCGCGGCAGCTGGCAGCACTTATGTGGTCAAGTCAGGCGATACACTCTGGATGATCGGGCAGGCCTTCGGCGTCAACTACCTGAGCATTGCCAGAGCCAACGGCATCACGGCGCCCTACTGGCTCCGTGTCGGCCAGGTGCTCAGCATCCCGGGCAGCGGCAATGCGGCTGCTCCGACAACGCCGGCGGTGCCTGCTCCGACACCGGCACCCAGTCCTGCTCCGGCACCGACACCTCCCTCACCTACAACACCTTCAACACCTGCGGCACCTGGCAGCACCTATGTGGTGAAGTCAGGCGACACGCTCTGGAAAATCGGGCAGGCCTTTGGCGTCAACCACCTGAGCATTGCCAGGGCCAACGGCATTTTGGCACCCTACTGGCTGCAGATCGGGCAGCGGCTCACCATCCCGGGGACAGGCAGTTCTGCGGCTCCTACACCCACGCCGGCTCCCACTCCCGCCCCGACTCCGGCGCCTGCGCCTGCGCCGGCACCTGCCAAACCTGCCCCGTCCGGCAGCCATACGGTCAAGTCCGGCGACACGCTCTGGGATATCAGCCAGATATACGGCGTCAGCTACCTGAGCATTGCGCGGGCAAACAACATCGCTGCGCCCTACTGGCTCCGCGTCGGTCAGGTGCTCAGCATCCCCGGGGGCGGGAATGGCAGTCCTGCAATCGCCAACTCTCCTGAACCCGGCTCTCCGACCCCGGAACCCGGAGCCAACCCCGCGGAGCGGGGTCGGATTTCCGTGCTGGCACAGGCACCCGGCAACAATACGGCATATCTGCCCATCCCTTCGGTCAGCCACGAGGCCGGAGCATACAAGGTCACGCAGATCCCCATCACCGGCTACACAGAAGGCAATCAGATCGGCATGGGCTATATAATCCAGACCCCCAACGGACGCACCATTGTCATAGATGGCGGTATGCAGACACTAACATCGGACAAGCAGTCTACGATCTCCGGCTACAGTACGGGCGAAGAAGAGAATGTCCGCGGCTGGCTGGCTCAGAACGCAAACAATCGCGTCGACGCCTGGTTCATGTCGCACATGCATAACGACCATGTCCGCGTGCCGGCGGCCATCATCCGCAATCCCAACGGCATCGAAGTCGGACGCTGGTACGGTGCCACGGTCAGCAAGTCTACTCACGACAGCAAAACACCGGAAGAGGGTCCTGACGAATCTGCTTTTCAGTTCGGCGCGGTCGATATCGCCAAACGGCAGGGCAAGTGGACTGAGATCAGCTCAGGCCAGACCTACACAATCGACGGGCTCGTCATAGAGATCCTGCACATCAACACCAATCGTTTCTGGCGCCTGAATGATGAAAGTCTGGTGGCCAAGCTGACCTTCGGTTCGACGGGAATGACCATGCTGATCCTCTCCGATCAAACGGACAATGCCGCGTCCTGGATAGCCGGCACCTTTGGCAGTCGCCTCAAGGCCGACATCGTGCAGCAGGCACACCACGGGAACGATCGGCTGACGCCAGTCTATGAGCAGGCAAGGCCCTCGGTCATTCTGGTGCCGGTCGGCGCCGCCTCCGCCGGCAGTCTGGTACAGACCAACGTCCAGAACGCCGCCGCTCATGGCAACGGTACGGTCTACTATGCCTATGACCGCTGGGTCACCGTGATCATCCGCTAGCGGGACTTTCCTGCTGGGCACTTGAGAAGAGCTGGTACGCTTCTGCCTAACAGCGAATATTCGACACCGAAGGTCTACATTGGTGCCAGTGCTCGCGGCCCGTTGCTTTATGCTGCCTGGGTGCACGTCATATCTGTCGGGACTTGGTAAAAGCTTTTTCCGAGTCTTTCGAAAATTACTGATATACCGCTGTTATACCGCTGTTCCAGCGGCAGCTTGCTCTTGAGGGTTTTGAAGATTTCATCTCCCGCTACTTGCGTAGCGATCGTCCTCACAAACTGCCGGAATGTGAATGGTATGCGATAGGATGGTGAACGACGAAGATAACTGGCACTGCCAGGCATTTTCCAGGAGATAACAAAGCAATCCAGATTCTGTTGCACTGAATCAGCATGATTAAGGCGATCCCGAAAGCCCCTGCGCGCTGTGCAGCGGCCTGCACGCTGCATAGCGGCGTGCGCGACTCTCCGTGGTCAAAGTAGCCTGATATCCAAATCGTTTTTTGGATTACACGCTGTTTTGACCAGAAACAGGCCCTCCGTGGTCAGCTTAGGCTGTAATGGCAATCGAATTTGCCATTTCACGCTGTTTTGACCAGAAACAGGCCTCCTGTGGTCAACTTAGGCTGTAATGGCAATTGAATTTGCCATTTCACGCTGTTTTGACCAGAAACAGGCCCTTTGTGGTCAACTTAGGCTGTAATGGCAATCGAATTTGCCATTACACGTTGTTTTGACCAGAATCAAGCCCTTCGTGGTCAAAGTAGCCTCGTTTCCAAATCGTTTTTTGGATTACACGCTATTTTGACCAGAAACAGGTCCTTTGTGGTCAAAGTAGCCTGCTATCCAAATCGTTTTTTGGATTACACGCTGTTTTGACCAGAAACAGACCCTTTGTGGTCAAAGTAGCCTCGTATCCAAATCATTTTTTGGATTACACGCTATTTTGACCAGAATCAGGCCTTCTGTGGCCAAAGTAGCCTGTAATCCAAATCGTTTTTTGGATTTCGCGCTGTTTTGGCCCTGCGCGCCTTGCAGCAACGGCGCGCAGGGCCCATGCCAACCGCCCTCCACCCTCCTGGCATGCTCACCCGCGGTCCGACATTCACCGGCTCCAGCCAGGGCACCAACTCCAGCCAGAACACCGGCTCCAGCCAGGGCACCGACTCCAGCCAGGACACCGACTCGAACCAGAGCACTGGCTCCAGCCAGGGCACCGACTCGAGGCACCCGGCAAGTCCCGCTAGAGACCGGCGCGCAGCTCCTCCGGCCACTCCAGCGGAACGCCGGCGGCGCGAAGCGTCTGCTGCAGCTCACGCACGGCCGCGGGGTCGGACCAGAGCTGCTGGGGGGAGCTTTGCTTTCGCAGACATAAATCACTCACATAAGCCGCCGCCTCTCCGATGTTCCATTCAACCGGGTGCAGACGGTAGCAGCCGTTGCTGATATGGGTGGTGCCGACGTTCTTGGCAGCAGCCAGAAGATTCCGGGTTTCACGGGGAATAAGAATACCAAGCGGGATCTGGAAGGGCAGGCTCTCGATGTCAATGTAATTGCGGCCGCCGGTGCTGGGATGCAGGTCGATGCGGTAGTAGCCGATGCCGACGCTGTTGGAGAACTGGACGGCATGGACGGGGCTGTCGGGATCAGTGGCGGCACGGCGCATCTCGTAGCCGATGTCGGCTTCGGTGACGCGTTCAAGGGCGAGGAGGCGGCGGGATTCGCGGATGTAGGGGTATTTGGCCAGGCCATCCTCCGTACCGAGGACATCGCCGCGCAGGCGCAGGTCGGGATAGCCACGGCCGCCGTCGGGGCGCGGGGCCTCGTTCTGGAGCCAGTAGAACCAGCAGAGGGATAGCTCGCGGGCTTCACGGCGGCTCTGCTCATGCACATCGGGTGTTTCGCCGATGATATTGCCAAACCAGTAGTCGTTCTGCGGCCAGTTGACGAGCGTGATCTCATCGACGGGAAAGTCATAGTGCTCCTGGCCGAGGATCTTGCGGTAGCGCCAGAGATCGTTCGTGCCGGTGCGGGGCTCGATGGCACCTTCGATGGTCTTCAGCGTGATGGGATGGGAGTAAGACCAGGAGAGCTGGGAGCCGGGCCAGAAGGGACTCAGGTGGCGCTTCCAGTGTTCGTAGGCGGCGGGCTTCGCGATACGGTCGGCATCCGTGCCGCCGCGTGACATGGCAAAGCACCAGGTAATCGACTGCATGTCGAGCGGGTCGGCTACGTCGACGGCGTGGAGCTCGCCGGTGTCGGAGCGGGCCTCTGAGCCGGTGACATGGGCGGTGCCGGTAAGGGGCAGGAGGTCACCTATTTCCGTGGCATCCAGATAGTAGGCGGCAAGGAGCTCGTAGTCCTGATGTTGGGAGCGGACGGTGACCGATGTGATGTGATGGTCATGAACGGTGGCTGAGATGGGGATAGTTTTGCGAAGGATGACCAGCCGCCCGAGGCTGACCGCAGCAGCCAGCAGGTCGTCGAAGATGCGGGCGGAGACGTGGGGTTCGTGGCAGAGGGCGGAGACGGTGCCGCCGCCGGGGTTGAGGCGGGGGTCGTGGCGGGCTGTGTCCGAGAGCGGGTAGTGACGGCGGTAGTAGTCGCGGACGGCCTCCCGCCAGGCGAGGTAGGAGCGGGTGCCGGCGACGTCCTCGATGCGGCGGTTCTCGTCGGGTGGGACGCCCTGGCTGGTGGCCTGGCCGCCGAGCCAGTCGGTCTCTTCGGTGAGGATGACGCGGCGGCCCTGGCGCAGCAGGGCGAGTGTGGCGGCAATGCCACCGAGGGAGCCGCCGATAACGGCGACGTCGCAGGTCAGTTTGGTCATGTCGGGTAGCCTCCTGTTGTCGATCTGCCAGAGCTTTAGCGGCTGGGCGCTCTCCGAACTTAAGTGTCCGGGCGCTCTCCGAGCGTCTGGTATTCATCATACGAGATGGAGAAATCGATGCAAGCGGGCGGCGGGCGGCGGGCAGCGGGCAGGTAGCCGGGAAACCGCTGTTTATGAACCTCGACTTTTAAGATGGATCGTAAAAAAATGATGCTTTTGCTCCACAGATCAAGCAATATCTAAGAATGCTGCTCAGGGGTGGACAAAAATTGCGCTGGTGCCCCAAAACCGGGGCAGGAACGAAAAAATTGACCACGGGTGGCCAAAAAAGGCCGTTTGTGCCCTGAACCGGGGCACAAACCCCGATTTCTGGCCAAGGATGGACAAAAATTGCGCTGGTGCCCCGAAATCCGGGCAGGAACGAAAAAATTGGCCACAGCTGGCCAAAAAAGGCCGTTTGTGCCCCGAAATCCGGGCAGGAACGAAAAAATTGGCCAGAATTGACATTATCCAGAGTCCACTCATTGCCAACGGTTCATAGCGTTTTGTGGTTTGAACGAAACGAAAGACATGGACGATAAAGTTGATTTGTATTTCTCCATATCTTGTCTACAGGAAGGCCTTTCCACTCAAAACAAAAAAGTTTTCCAATCATGATGCCGCTTCCGTAGCTCGCCCGATGCCCTTCCGGCTCCAGTTCTGCCTCTCCCACAGCCCTTCCATCCACCTGCCAGTCTCCGCCCGCGCCGCCGTTGTTATCGTTTTCATTCTTATGCGCACTGGAAACCAGTCCTCATCAGGTCAGAGCATTGCGCCGCAGGCTACTGCCATTGAAAGCCCTGAAGCATCCTCTAACCTGCACGTACACACCTCACACGTTCATGCACATATAAGCGCCAAAACGCGTGCTATCATCGCAGACAGAAGAAGCTTCACGCACGCACAGAAAGGACACGTTTGCACCATGAAAGATCGTAAAACCGAACTGCTGGAGGCCAAACACGCTGCCAGGCGTGCACTGAATCTGATCCGTGATGCCCAGAGGCAGCTGTCCAGTGCCCGCAACTGGGGTGTCGTCGACATATTTGGAGGCGGTCTCCTGACGGGTATCGTTAAAAGAGACAGAATCAGCGAAGCGCATACAACATTGCGTCGCCTCGACAGAGCTCTCGAGGACCTGCGGCGCGAATTGCGGGATGTCCAGCTGAACATACCCGAAGGCCCCTCGGATACAGGCTATGACCTGCTCGTCGACCTCGTTTTCGACAACATCATTACGGACCTGCGTGTCCAGGATGAAATTAAAGGCACCTTGAGCCAGCTCGAAATATTAGCCCACAAGGTCACGAAGATTGAGTTCCAGCTGGATGACGAGCTAGGCCGCCTGGGCAGCTGAGATAACCCCGGCACCGGGGAAAGCCCCCGCTGGCAGAGGAAAACAGGTCCCGACGCCAGATAATGAAGCGCCGGCACCACAAGGTGACCGAACCCGGAGGAAGTAAAAGCTTGAAGGAAGACACAAAGAGCTGGATAGAGCGTTTCGTCGCTGAGCGCGAATGGGAACAATTCCACACTCCGGCCAATCTGGCAAAATCCATCGCCATTGAGGCCGCCGAACTGCTCGAGCACTATCAGTGGACGGACGACGCGGATCTCTCCGAAGTACAGGAGGAGATCGCTGATGTCCTGATCTATACCCATATGCTGACCTGGAAGCTGGGTCTGGACCCCGACACCATCATGCGCGAAAAACTCGCCATCAACGAGCGGAAGTATCCGGTCGCCAAAGCCCGCGGCAAAAGCACACGCTACGACAAGCTCGACGGCTACAACAACTCTACCAAGCTCGACGGTCAGGAAAAACTCGACGGCTACAAAAGCCCTGACAACCCCGAAAGCCAGGACAACCCCGACAGCCCCGACCTCCCCGCCAGCCCCGACCTCCCGGCCAACCCCGACTGCCAGGACAACCCCGACAGCCCCGACCTCCCCGCCAGCCCCGACCTCCCCGACAGCCAATGATCATCTACAACAACACCGTCGCCGGCTTCATCGCCGGCACCGAAGCAGGCACCCTGGCCCACCACCTCGACGACCTGGTGCGCCGGCGCTTCCGCCGCCCCGCCCAGTCGGAGCTGCGTTCCTGGAAGAACTCGCTGCAGTACATGTACATGGTCCTGAGCGACCAGGACATCCCCCGCGACGCCGGCGTCGCCATCGAATACATGATCCCCGGAACGGCCAAGCGCATAGACTTCATCATCAGCGGCTTCGACAATGAGGCACAGAAAGCCGCCGTCATCATCGAACTCAAGCAGTGGGAGGAAACAACAACGCCGACGGACGACGTCGATCTCGTCACAACCTGGATCGGCGGCGCCTATCGCGCGGTACCCCATCCCTGCTATCAGGCCAAATCCTACGCCGACCTGCTGACCGACTTCAACGAAGCCGTCCGCCAGGGCCACATCGACCTCCACCCCTGCGCCTTCCTGCACAACTACCCCCTCCGCCGGGAAAACGAACCCCTCCTCGACCCGCGCTTTCACGACCTCGTCCGCCAGGTCCCCCTCTTCGACCAGACCGGCACGCGCCAGCTGCGCGACTTCGTCAAGCGCTTCGTCCGCCGCGGCGACCAGAAGCGCATCCTCTATGAGATCGAAAGCGGCCGCATCCGCCCCTCCAAATCCCTGCAGGACCGCCTCGTCTCCATGCTGGCGGGCAATCAGGAATTCACCATGATCGACGACCAGAAGGTGGTCTTCGAGCACGCCCTCTCCATGGCCGAGCGCACCCATCGCGACGGCCAGAAGCGCGTCCTCCTGGTCGAAGGCGGCCCCGGCACCGGCAAAAGCGTCGTCGCCATCAACCTCCTGGTCGAGCTGACCGCCCGCGACCGCCTGGTCCAGTACATCAGCCGCAACGCCGCCCCCCGCCAGGTCTACCGCTCCCGCCTCAAGGGCCACCGCCGCATGTCCAGCGTCGACAACCTCTTCAAGGGCTCGGGCAGCTACTACGAGCTCAAGCCCGACACCCTCGACGTCGCCATCGTCGACGAGGCCCACCGCCTCAACGAAAAATCCGGCTTTTACGGCAATAAGGGTGAAAACCAGATCTACGAGATCATCAGAAGCAGCCGCTGCAGCATCTTCTTCGTCGACGAAGACCAGATGATCTCCATCAGGGACATCGGCTCCGTCGCCGAGATCCGCCGCCAGGCCGCCCGCGCCGGTGCCCAGCTCAGCATGGAAACGCTCAGTTCACAGTTTCGCTGCAACGGCTCCGACGGCTACCTCAGCTGGCTCGACGATGTGCTCCAGATCCGCGAAAGTGCCTACACCGTCCTCGACACCCAGTACGACATCGATGTCGTCGACACACCTCAGGAGCTGGAGGCCTGGGTGCGCGCCCGCAACACCAACAACAAGGCCCGCATCCTGGCCGGCTACTGCTGGGAATGGCCGACCGCCGGGCGCAGCAACCGCGACTTCCATGACATCGTCATAGAGGAACACAATTTCGCCATGAGCTGGAACCTCAACGAGGGCATCTGGGCCATTGAGCCCGATTCCGTCAGCCAGGCCGGCTGCATACACACCTCACAGGGCCTGGAATTTGAGTACACGGGCGTGATCATAGGCCCTGATATGTTTTTTGCGAAGGGCAGCATCCAGACCGACTACCGCCGCCGCGCCACCAGCGACGCTTCCCTCCGCGGCATCGGCAAACTGGCCCGCCATGACCCCGAAGAAGCCCGGCGCACCGCCGACCGCATCATCCGCAACACCTACCGCACCCTGATGACCCGCGGCATGAAAGGCTGCCGCATCTTCTGCACCGATCTCCCGCTGGCGCGCTACCTGAAGACCCGCCTGCAGGAAGCCCGCCTGGCCCGGCTCGACGCCGATGTCCTGGACTATGGTCTGGGCGCCGCCGAAGAGCTCCGGCGCTACCGCACCAGATCCGACAGCTGATTTACCCGGGCACTTGCACCTGCCGAACGAGGTACTCCCATGAATTCCACCAGCATACAGGCACAGATCCGCGAGCAGCTGGCTGAACACGGACGCCTGCCTGATGACTTCGCATTAAGCATCAAAGATCCCGCCGATAAGACCGTGCTGCTCCGGGACATTCCTGATGAACCGACGCTGGACGGCTTCGGCAGGCTGGTCAGCCTGATGGTGCTGGAGCGGCTCTTTGAAACGCTGGGGCAGCAGCCGGACGAGACGCCGACCCATGCCGTGTGCCTCAGCCTGCTTGAGTTCACACTGCTGGAGTATCCTCCGGAGATCATCCGGCGCAGTGCGCTGAACTTCGTGCAGTCGGCCCTCCATGACAGTGATCTGCAGCTTGAAGGCATGAGCCAATGGGCGGTAGATACCATTCTGACGACGAGATCTCCGAAGCTGCTGCAGACGGCTCTGCTCCTGCTGGAAGTCCTGGACCTGACCACGGACCAGGAACTGCGCCGGATGTTCGCGCCCATCCTGCTGGCGCTGGCCTGCCACGAAGCCTTCACGCCCTTCTGCCTGGCCATCATGTCGGACTGGCCACCTGAGGAACAGAATCTCCACCTTCTGGTTGACACGGCCAGGACGAAAGCCTTCGCATTTGCCACGATCCTTTTCGACCATCTGGACACGACTGTCCAGAACCGGATTCTGGCGACACGCATCAGTGACGACGGACCGCTGGTCGCTTTCGCCTCCATCCTCTACCGGCTCTGCGAACTTGAGCGGCGCCTGGATGCCGGACTCGACCCGGAGCTGCTCGACAGCTTCGCCTGCCTGGCCGTCAATCTGGAAAGGCAGCAGGACGACGACGAAGATAATATCAGCGTCGAGGAGCGGGAGGCTTTCGTCGCCGCCCTCGTCAGGCAGATTACGGCGTATCCCGACCGTTTCAGCCGCTATGACCTGCTGCAGAAACTTGGCGATAAGATGGAGGATGAGCAGACTCTGGATCTGATCCAGACTTATCTCACGCCGAAACGCTGCCGCGCCAGGGTGCTCCGTGAGCTCGCCGGGGACAATCCGGGCTACATTCCGCTTGCCGTGGAGCTTGGGATCCCTGTCAGCGAAACCATCCTCCGTCTCTGGGAAAAGGATTTTCAGGAGTATGTGAATCTGGCCGGTCACCTGGTCCGGGAAAAGGGCGGTGACTGGACGATGGAGCAGGTGCGGCAGTTTGTTGACTTCACCACAGTCACGGGGCCGCCGGAAGAGGCAGGCGACCTTTCGCCCCGGCAGGAGGATGCGAACGCCTGGAAGATGCATTACCTGATGGATGCCTTCCGCGACGATGCCGTTGCGGGGCTGCCTTTGCTGGAAGCATGCCTGCAAAGCCCGCACGCTCACATCCGCATAGAGGCCGCCGAGCTGTTCTTTTCGCTCAATCTACAGGAGGAAGAGAAGGCACTGGAGCCTTACCGCGAGCACCTTGATGCCTGCCGGCAGCAGCTGGAATATCTGGTACAGCATCCTGCGATCACGTCACTGGAGCGCATGCATCTGCTGCAGATCCTGATCCGCCTGCCCTGACGGGCTGAAGCGACAGCGGCCGGCTGAAACGGGCTGGCTGGCTCGCGAAACGACAACGGCCGGTGTGGGGCAAATGCCTCGCCGGCCGCAGTGTGTCTTATGTAACGTTAAAGCGCCCTACTTTAGAATGCCGAAGCTGAAGTCCAGTTCACGCAGCTTGCGGATGATGGCGGGCAGCGATTCGCGCGTCAGCTGGTAGTAGCCGCCATCGTGCATCAGCACGACCATCGTGTCCGCTTCCCCGTGGAAGCGTCTCCAGCCGTCAAGGAGCGCCTCAACCTGGCCATCAACGGTCGTCGGCTTATAGGTGGCGGCGTCTTCATTCAGGGCATTCCAGTCAATCCAGTGGACACCGAGCTCGGCGAGCGCATCATCGACGGGACCGAGATTCTTCCAGGACATGTGGCCGCCGGGATAGCGCCAGACCTTGGAGCTGTATTTGCCGTCCAGCGTTTCCTCAAGCATTTCCTGCGAAGTCCGGAGCTGTTCGAGCACCGCATCCACATTGCCGACACCCTCAGGATAGAGCTGCTTGTAGCTGTGGTTGAAGGAGTGCAGGGCCAGTGCATGCCCCTCATCCAGCATGCGCTCCAAAATGGCACGATTATCTGCATGCATGGACTGACCCAGCATGAAGAAGGTAGCGGGCACGCCCATATCTTTCAATATATCAAGGAGCTGCGGCGTGCTGACCACATCAATGCCGTCGTCAAAGGTCAGGAAGGCTATGCGCTTTCCCTCTTCAAGTGCCACCTGATTCTGCATGGCTTCGCGCACGGCAAGGGTGTCATAGGCGTAAGAGGAGAATTCCGGTTTGTGATTCAGCAGTTCGCCGGGTTCCGCTTCTTCGCCGGTTTCAGAGGCTTCAGCGGCTTCGGAGGATTCGCCGATTTCCGCCAGTTCACTGTCTTTGAGGACACGATCCGAACCGGACTTGATGGCACTTTCAGCGGCTGCAGGCGGCGCGGCATCTTCGCCGAAAGCCGTGCTGACATCATGTCGTTTTGTCGCACTGGTCTCGTCGTCCAAAAGCCCGGCGTTGATGGCAGCCTGTTCCTGAGAGACTTTGCGATGAGTGCTGCTCATCATTTCGTCCAGATCGCTCTGCTCATGCTGCGGCAGGGGCAGCGGATCGCGCGCCGGCTGGCAGGAAACCAGCAGCATGGCGGTTCCAATTAAAGCCAAACACAGGCGGCACAATCTCATCTTCATAAGGATCCCCCAGCTCCATCAACGATGGAAAATATCAAGTAGAAACATTTCCATGATAGCGGACGGAAGTGAAAAACTGGTAACCAAAAGGGCTTTGCCGGAAGTTGTAATTTGTTTGTAATCAAATTGTAATATTGCTCACGGGTCACGCTGAATACTCTCTGCATATATGTAATTATAAAGGCGCGGTAGCAGCTCTTCACGAGCCGGGGGAAGGCGCACAGGAATTGGATGTTTACACGTTTTGAACGTGCACGCGCTAAGTTACGGTAAGCGGTTCATAGTCGGACGGGTGAGCCTGCTGCGCCATGATGATTGATGCAGTACGAAAGCTTGTCTAATAAGCGTTCACAATACCTCATGCGTTGCGGCATCCTCTCTCTTTGGACTGTACGGCTGATTTTCTATGTTTCGTGCTGGCTTCGGGGCAATATCGAGAGATTTGTCCAGGGACTGGCCCAAAAGTGCCGTATGTGCCCGCGAACCTGGGCACAAACCCCGATTTCTGGCCAGGGGTGGACAGCATCCTGTATTGTAGGTATAGGCAGATCCACTCAAGAGAGCGTGAATAGAGCAAACGTGAATAGAGTGAAGAAGAAGGATGATACCTCTTGTTGAGTGGATTTG
>JASGUW010000020.1 GCA_030055235.1 Bacillota bacterium | reverse complement strand
CGCGGCCGCATCCGGCCACGATCACCATGGAATACGAGGACAGCCGGGGCCAGGCCTTCAGCGCCTCCGACCGGATCATCCTGCAGGTGCGCCAGCCGGTGCGGCTCGAATATGAAGAGCCCGCCCTTGATCCGCTGGCTCAAGCATAAAAAAGCGATGGAAGAGGATGAAATGCGGTTGTAGCCCGAAGCCGGCCATGATGCAGTTACCTTCGTCCCACTGATGGTTATTGCCGTGCCGTAATCTGATTAAATGGATTCAAACGCCGCTTTTCCTGGCCAGCATAGGTCGAAAAGAGCCAGGCATCAAACAGCGGATTGCCTTGAATCCATTTTTTGTCTATTCTTTACCCGGCTTTCTTTACGCGTTACCAAATGCATCCTTAAAAAAAAGGAGTATCTATATAAAGGAGCGAATAACTTTCTGCTGCACGGGGTTTCTGAAAACAATCGGTGCTGGAGGTAAAGCCAAGGTTATGGCAGGAAACCGGTGTTGTTGCAAGAGTGGCTGGGGAAAAAAATCACTGTAATAAGGGGATCTCAACGTACCGCCGGATTTTGGTTTTCTGTTTGGCGGAGACGTAAGGAAAGGAGTTTCCGTTATGAATGCAAAGACAACCGCTGTACCCGGGTGGAAAAGAATTTTAATTGCAGTTCTCATTGTGGCAGATCTTGTCCTGTTGGTGGTGGGCATAATTACGATACCGCCGCATTTCAGAAAAACGGTTGAAACGGCGCCTTCTTCCTTGCCGGCAGAAGGTGCGGCTCTCTCCACGGAGGAACGCCCCGATCTGGAGGACTTCCTCTGGTACGTGGAAGGCGTATTATATGACGGCATTCCTGCGGAGGCTGCGAGCATAGCCGAATTAGGGGCAGTCACCGGCGGCTGGAAAGCGCTCATTATTTATGACCCGGACAATACCCATGATTCCAGCGCAATGGAGCTCCTGAATCTCAGCATTTCAGGCCCGGCGGACAATGTGAGCTTGACGCTGGACTGGTATCTCATATTCTGGTTGGACGAGAGCGAGAGCTTTGATGAAACTGATATGGACGACTCGACTTTCACCGGAAAATGGGAAAACGGCGGCCTTCTGGCCTCCGGTGCGGGCACGCTGCGGCTGACCGATTTCTACACGCAAAATGGCAAGCAGTTTGCTATCGGCACAATGGATACGCCCGACGGTATTCCGGCGTACGTGGCCCTGGTAAGACCATAAGGAGGGATGAGCATGAAAAGATATTGTACTAATTGCGGCACGTTACTGGATAAAGGCGCGCGGTTCTGCGCCAGATGCGGCACACCCGTACCGGTGCAGTCTACACCTGCGCCCCAGGCCAAGGAAGCATCGAAACCGGCTCCTCATCCGCAGCCGCATCCTGCTCAAGCTCACGTCGCCCCTGCACGGCAGCAGACGGTGAAACCAGGCGGGAAAAAGAAATCCGGCAACGGCCTTTGCATCGCCCTGGCCGTCCTGCTTCTGCTGGAATCTGTGACCGTTGCTCTGTTTGGTTGGCCGGGCTTCGCCGTGGGCGGATTTGGCAAAACCAGCACCATTACGCTGGCGGAAGGACAAACCAGCGTGTCAACCGAGAGCGGTGTGTCCATAGATTTCGGCCGGTATAACGGGATGGATGGAGCAAAGGTTACCATAAAAGAGTTTGGAGGCAAAATGGACGAGGTTCAGGGTGGGTATATCACCTCTTACGACATTCGCGCAGGGAGTAAGGAACAGTTTGACGGATTTATCACGATCACCCTGCCCTACGATGAGAGAAAAACCATCCCCGGCGATGAGGAAAACTCCGTGCTGGCTCAGTATCAGAATCCGGAAACCGGCGAGTGGGAACTGGTAGACTATACGGTTAATGTGGATGATAACACCGTCACCATCTACACAGACCATCTCTCGAAATACTGTACGACAACGATGAACGACCCGGCGACGCCTTACGCCCATATTGCAAGAATCGGCAACCTCAGGCATATGGACACCGGCCGGGCCATTGCCATTCTAAACGAAGTGCAGACGTTGGGGCAGCCGGGAGAGCAGGCGCAATCGCTGGCGATGGAGCTTTTGGATACCTGCTTTTATTACCCCAACCTCGCTCTCGGTGGTCAAACCTCAGACAAAATACCTTTAACGGCCGATGTATTGAACTGGATTTTTGATACCGCCGAGCCTCTTGGTCCGACGATGAAGAAGGTCGGTGAGGTATCCAACGCCTGCGGCGTGGCCTTCTCCGCGGCGCAGGTTTGCTATGCCATCTATCAAAATGAGAGCGACGCTTTGATCGCCGCCGAAATTTATAAATCTACTTATCAAACCACCCTCGCCTATTACGCTGCCAAGTACGGTTCCCAGGCAACGTATGCCATAGAACTTTCCATGTTGGGCGTAATTGCTATCGACTACTCGCTGAACCGGTTTATCGATGAAGCAAATCAGACCTATAAGGACGACATCTACACCATTGTCAAATACTATAACGAAAATGAAGCTCCGCGCACAGATTTAGAGTGGTATGACATGATTGTAAAGCTTTATCGGCAGTACGGTGATAACCCGAAAAGGTTTCAAGCGGCGCTGGAAGGACTGATGTATAATTTCAGCGCCCGCTTCTTCCAGCTCGACTACGAGACGCAGTCCAACATCGCAGGCTTTGCCGGGAAAAAACTGCCCTATATTACGATTGATGCGCAAAACTACTGTGTCGAACAATATGTGGCCCGCCTGGGCGAGCAGCTGCAGCCGGTGCTGCAGGATGTGATGAAACAGATTTCCCATGAAGCATGCAAGGAGTATCGCGCCAGTCTGAATAAGCTGGTCGCTCTGCTGAACCAGAATATCATCATCGATGTACTGGAGGAAATCCCGGACGGCGAAAAAAGCGTATATGGCAAATCCACAGTCGCGCTGGTCCGGGGAGATAACAAGCCGGGCCGGGAATGGGTATTTAAACTCGACAGCAAGGGCTGTGCCAGCTTTGGAACCACCATTCTCGGCTATATGCAGGCGGGCTGCCCGAATACAGTTAAGCTCTGGCTGCCCGGCAGCGACCCTGACGAGGTTAAGCCTGAATTGGAGCAATCCTTTACCTTAAGCGGACGGATAACAGAGGTGATCCTGCGAGGCCAGCGGGAGAAACTTACAGGAACCTATTTTGAAAATGACGACAAGATTGTCGTTACCCAAAAGGGTACAGCGTTGACCGTGGAATTTTTCTACGGCGAGCTGGCCGGTGAAACAATTTCAGGCGAGTACAAAGAGGTGGAGCGAGAATCACTCGGAGAAAAGTTCACCCGCTGGGAGCTCGAAACCGGCGTTCTGACCGGCGCGGATGGTGAGGAATTTCTGTTGTTGTTTCAAATCGAGGCGGAGAGAGACCCGATCCGGATTACCCTCTTTGAGGCATCGCCGGGTTATGGATTTTTCTATGACCATGACTCCAGAGGGAGGACCTTTGAAAAGGTTAAGTAAGCGCAAAGAGATTGTTGAAGGGATGTTATGCCATGAAAGCAAAGAAGCCGGCCCTGCTCATCATCGCCTCTGTGATGATGCTCCTCTCCGCCCTGCCCATGCTGCTGTGGTGCCTGGAGCTTATTAACAGCGCGGCAATGGACTATACCTATGCGGGCGCCGGCTGCTTTGCGGCAGCCCTGCTCTACGCTTTTTCCATGGTAACCGCCATCGCCGGACTGGTATATGCCGGGCGGCCCTATCGCCGCCGCTGGTGCCGGATGCTGGCCTATATTCAACTGGCGGCGGGGATCATTCTTACCGTCCCCCTTCAAGCCTATGCTGCATTGACCATGCCGCCGCTGCTTATTTTTACAGCTCTCTACCTGATTGGTGCAAGAAAGCGCCCTGACGAGCGAATCTACGGGGAGGAAGAAATTCGTGGCCAAGAAAAAGAGCAATAAAATAAATCCCTTCATCCTTATTTTGATTTACGCCTGTCTGCTCTTTGTCGTTTATTCGAGTTTGAGCACGCTGGTTTTGGGCATCTGCGGGGAAACCACCATGGGTGTGTTAACATCCTATGACAACCGCCGCGATAACGCAAAGGCGGAGGTATATCGCTCCCGAACCATTTTCAAAGGCTATAACTTTACGGTGGACGGCAAGGAGTATAAGGGCTATGTCATGTATATGAGCGATGAAGCCTGGCCGAGGCTCAAAGAGGGCGAGGTGCGCACCGAGCGAATCAGCTACCGTGCAGGCTTCCCCTATATCAATAAGCCTGCAATGCTTACCGACTTTGATCAAATCGGCGCATCGGGCGTGGTTTACTATTTCCTTACCATACCCGGCTGTGTATTTCTGTTCCTGTGGGTTACAGGTAGGCTTGGGAAAAAGAAAAGAGCGGTGAAAAAAACCGCTGCAACTCGAAAAAACACGACAAAGAGTGATCACGATATTTTCTGTCAAAGCTGCGGGACCAGGCTGCCCGAGGGCGCCGCGTTCTGTATCGGCTGCGGTGCTGCCATTCAAAAGCCCGCCCCCGGTATCTGCACATCCTGTGGCGCGAAACTGCCGGAGAGCGCCGCATTCTGCATCAGCTGCGGTGCTCCCGTAGATGCCGGTAAGGCGCAATTGCCACAGGCTCCTGTCTCCGCTCCGCCGCGGCAAGATGCGGTTTCATCCAGTCTGATCGGATTTTCCGACCGCTGCGGTGACCCGGAGATACTGGCCGCCGCCAAATCCAATCGCAAAAGCTCCATCGGATGTATGTTGATCCTGGTGCTTGTACCACTGATCGGGTTTCCT
>JASGUW010000019.1 GCA_030055235.1 Bacillota bacterium | reverse complement strand
GGTGTAGCTCACGTTGTTGTAGTTCTTCCCGTTGGTGAGCGTGGGCCGGGACAGGGTGTCCACCCCCAGATACAGCGCCTGCTGCCCCGGAGGGATCGTCACGGTCATGACATATCTGCCGGGCTGGCCGCTCAAAACCGAACAGGCGGTGTCCGACACCCCTTGAATGTAGTCGGCAGCCAGGGGCGAATAGGCCGCGGCCGTGACGGGGGACATGAAGCGGCCCCGTACCCGGTTGACGCTGCCGGCACTCTGTACTGTGGACTGGCGCTCCACCCGGGCCTCCGGCAAGAGATCCTCTTCTGCTCTGACCGGCTCCACCAGGGCCAGGCGCAGGTTGTCCAGCCGGGTGCGGTAGTCCATCAGCCGGCCGCCGTAGCCCCGGGCGCAGGCCCGGAGCACATAGTCCCCCGGTTCCAGAAAGTTGTGACACGTATAATGCCCCTTTGCGCTTGCCGCCACGAATTCATCCCAGACCACCTCCGGCCCGCCGTCCTTGATCAGGGCGAAGTAGTTGGCCATGAATCCCGTATCCCGCAGGATGTCGTAGTCAAAAGAGAGGGCGCCCAGGACGCCCCGGGGCACTGCGAAGGAGATGTCCGAGCTGGCGGAAATGTACCGGTTGCTCCAGTTGCTGCCCTGGTACAGATAGGCGTGGGCAGCGTTGTACCAGCCGTCCAGGAAGCGGTCTTCCTCCAGTTCGAAGGGGCCGCTGACCGGAGGTCCGGAAAAGTCCTCTACATATTCCTCCAGCACTCGATAGCGCCCGCCCTCGCCCACGGAACAGGCCGGCGCCACAGCTCTGTGGGCGGTGACGGACAGGATATCCTCGGAGGCGGTGGTGGTGTATTCGTAGTAGTATTCCGTGCCGGGTCTGAGCGTCAGGGGCTTGGAGAGGGAGCCTTCGGGGGCGTGGGCGGTCAGGATCATTGTTCGCGGCGCGCCTTCCGGCCGCTCCAGGATCTCCAGCGCCAGGGCGGCCGGATCGAAGGGACCGGCCAGGAGCTTTGAAAAGCCCCGGGAAGGATCCTCGGGCAAGCAGCGGATCCGCAGCCGGTCCATGCGGCTTTCCCGGGTTTCCCGAAAGGAGATCACGTGGGTGGTGTGGGCGGCCGCTGGCTGGTATTGGTGATTGGCTCCGGTGGACAACAGGAGCAGACCGGGACTGCGAACGCCGTATTCCAGGATGCGGTTCAGACCGCTGCAGAGGTCTGCATGGGCGCCCGGGGCGGCGGTCCCCGCCGCCGGGGCATACCCCAGCACTTCTGTCCGTTCGGGCATGCCGTGGACCGGTCCGCTGTTGAATCCGCTGTCGGCAATGTAGGTCCACTGGGCGCCCAGCCCCACCCACACATTCCCGTCTTCTTTCTCCACGCCAAACAACAGCCGGGAGGCTTCCACCGGATATCCCTGCGTGTTCCGCACCGATGCCGTTCCGCTGTATCCGTCATACAGACCGTACACCGTAGCCGCCACCGTTCTGGCCGTAGACGACCGGTATTTGTTGCGGATCCCCACGTAATGGATCCGACTGCTGCTGTCATAAATGGGCACCGCACAATCGGAAAAGCCCTCGGTGACCGGCGCGCTCTGCTGCCACAGCAATGTGCCCTTCGGATCGAAGGCCCTCAATCTTGCCGTATTTCCTTCCACCGTGTTCGTCACCAGGAGCCCTTCCGCATCCTGTCCCACCGCAAAGACCTGTGCCGCCGGACTGTCGCCGGATGTTTCCTGCAGGCGCACCATTTCCAATTCCTGACGCTCCGGATCAAAGAAGGCCCGCAGCAGTTCGCCGCCCCGACGGACTAAAAACGAATCCCGGCCGCTTAGAGTCTGCACGGATCCCGGCGTCGCATACAGT
Organism: Bacillota bacterium; assembly: GCA_030055235.1. GTDB lineage: Bacteria > Bacillota > Clostridia > Saccharofermentanales > Fastidiosipilaceae > JAEZYR01. The sequence goes on along the minus strand of JASGUW010000019.1, from coordinate 1,144 downwards.
TCCTCCGAGGCGATTTTCGCCACAGTCCCGTTTGCCATGGAAATCCGGTAAATGCCGTCTGCTTTGTAACTGAAAATGTACCCCGCGGCAACGCTGTTGCAGGGTCCCAGGGCAAAGGGCAGCACCGTGAGCTCGGCGCCGGTCTTCTTGTCCAGCACGATGGATTTGCCGTCGATCATCCAGTAGAGAAATCGGCCCCGGCTGTCGTGGCCGAAATAAGCCTCCCGGGCTCGGTCAATATCCACGGGGAAATGGGCTGCGGACAGGCTGTACGTCCACAAGGGAGACAGCGTCCGGATATCGAAGGCCCGGAGGACGTAAGGCTGTTCCGGGTAGCAGTCATACTCCGTGACGCCCGGCACCCAGGTCGCCTCGGCCTTGTAAATTCGATCTTCGTCGCAAGTGACGGACCCTTCTTCCCAGAACCCGGACCAGGTCCCCTGGAATCCATAGGGCGCTTCCAGGATTCCCAGCTTGCCGATTTCCGGTTGCAGCGGGTCGTCGGGCGAGACCTGCTCCGTCGTGATCCGTGCGTCGATCCCTTCGGCCAGGAGCAGAGACCGAAGTTCCGTGCTGCCTGCCTCGGCTTCCTGCAGACGATCCGGATCCTCCGCGAAGAGCAGCACTTCCAGCTCCCGGGTCCGGACCGGCTCCATGTGTACCACCGGCGCCACATTGTCCACCAGGGCAGAGGCCGTCGCCGCGCCGGTAAGGTAATCCTCTTCGGAAATATATTCCGGCAAGGTCTCCTCGGTCCAGACGTCCCGCACCTGCAGGTCCACGTCGAAGGGGCCGACCCCTTCCTTGTGAAAGGCCACCCGTCCGCCGCTGCCGAAGCTCAGGTCCCGGTATCCGTTCATATTTTCCAACGGTGTATCGCCTATTGACGGTGACCGATAGGTCCACTGACGGCTCAGCTGATCTCCGTCGGTGAGGCTCGCATCCGCCGCATCGATGAGCGCGGTGTTGCTGCCTTTTTCACGAAGCCAGGTCGACCGCAGGTCGATGGCCGCTTGGGGCGCTTCGTCTCGAGCCACGGGAAATACGACCTCCACGCTGTCGGTATGACCTCGCACATCTTCTGCAAAGACCCGATATACGAATTCGCACGCTGTGGCATTCTTCGTCAAAAAAGGCAGTTCCA
>JASGUW010000018.1 GCA_030055235.1 Bacillota bacterium | reverse complement strand
GGGGGGGCTCGGGGGAGACTCGGGCGACTCGGGGGACTCGAGGGACTCAGGAGACTCGGGGGACTCGAGGGACTCAGGAGACTCGGGGGACTCGAGGGACTCGGGAGACTCGGGTGAATGTCATATTTGTCTTGGCGAGTATGTTTTTCGAGCCTCCCTCGAAAACACCTGCAACACCGCAAGCTTTGCGCAGATTGAACACAGTACATTTAGTGCATATATAGATGTTTTCTTCCGCAGCAAGCATAGTTGTGGCGCTGGGCGCAGAACTCAGAACTCAGGGCGGAGATTGAAATGATAGAAATGAAAACGGCGGCGATCGGCGAGGCTTATCCACATAAAACGGGTGCATTTCAAAGAGGTAAAAGACTGGACCCTGACTTCGCTGCCAAAGGGAAGGAAATCCCGATGACTCAAGCACCTTTGTCCTGGTTTCTACGCGCCGTGCAGCGGCCTGCACGGCGCGTAGCGGCGTCGGCACGCTGTGCAGCAACAGCGTGCGTGACTCCTTGGTATGCCCACCCGCGCCCCGACATTCCCGACATGCACCCAAATCACTCGGGCAGCAGAACGCGCGCAGGGTGCTGGGCGGCGGGTGACTGGCAACGGACAGAGCGGCGGCCAAAATGGACAAAAAGTCGAGTTGTGTCAGCAAAAGGTGACACAACTCCCAAAGTTGGCCATTTGAGCGAAGAAATGGTCAAAAAAGCGAGTTGTGTCAGCAAAAGATGACACAACTCCAAAAGTTGGCCATTTGAGCGGGGAAATGGACAAAAAAGCGAGTTATGTCAGCAAAAGATGACACAACTCCAAAAGTTGGCCATTTGAGCGAAGAAATGGTCAAAAAATCGAGTTGTGTCTGCAAAAAGTGACACAACTCCAAAAGTTGACCATTTGAGCGGAGAAATGGACAAAATAGCGAGTTGTGTCGCGAAATGTTGACACGCCAAGCAGATTAGAGATGTTGTAATTGCACAGCTTCCTTGTTTGAACAACCACTTTTTGGCCAAACGCGGATCAATATCGAAGTTGCGCCTTCTCTCCTTGCACCACAGTATGAGTCGCCCGTGCGACTGCTTATTATAGATTCGTTTGCCGCCGCTTATGTCAGAAGAAAGAAAAGCGGCGGTGCAGACCACCTGTTAGAGCCAAGGGAGTGGCCAGGTCCTTCGATATTGCCCGATTCCCGGGGCAATACCGCGATTTTTGTCCACCCCCTGGTCAAAAACTTCGATATTGCCCGATCCTGGGGGCAATCTCGGCTTTTTTGTCCACCCTCTGGTCAAAAACTTCGATATTGCCCGATTCCCGGGGCAATACCGCGATTTTTGTCCAAGTCTTGTACGAACCGACTCTTCCTGCTCCGAAATCGGTGAAGAAACTCCGAGGAACTGCCAGAACAGGATCATGTGCGGATATTTAGCACTGCTCTTTGTGCGGACACTTCAAGCATCAGCACTTGGAATGGCAATCCATTATTGTGACACCAGCGTAGAGGCGTTGACATTCCTCGAAATGACAAATGTTGAGTTATGCCAGAAAAATTTGACCCAACGCCAAAGTTGACATTCGAGACCTCAGCTGACTGATCGCTCCAAGTAATCAGAACATACATCGGGAAGACATCTAAAAACCCCCGCACCAAAACGATCGAGCGGGGGTTTCCATCTATTCAAAATTTTAGAAGCAATGGATCGGAATTTTTACGCACTGTCCGCCGACTCTCTACCCCTCCTGTCAGCTCTGGGCGAGAGAGGGCTAGCAAAAGCACAATGACAACAAAGGCCTGCAGACATGCTGTTTACGTGTCTATCGAAACGCCAATATATCGGTCAGGTCCAGCGCTTTGAGCAGTTCGTCCTGCTGCCTGCTCGTCTTCGTCAATGAAACCACTGTTCTGAGCTGCGGTACGTTCCTCTTCTTCCCCACCTGATAATAGCTGCAAACCAGCCTGATATCTTCCAGTTCCCGGATCATCTGCTCACGGCTCAGAGCAAAGCCGGCCCGTTCCAGTTCCAGTCTCAAGAGAGCAGGCAGAGCATGGGTCAACACACGAACCAGGATCTGCGCGTCGATTGTCCGGGCGGTTCCCAGACAGGTCGACCGTGCCCCCGCATGCTTCGGCGTCTCCACGCGTCGAAGGCCATTCCGCGTCTCCCGTGACGTGCACCAGGCCAGCATCACCTGCTCCGCAGTCCAGTCCATCTGACTGCTGATAAGAACCGTACGTCCCAGAACATTTTCTTTGAGTTTCTCAAGGCCTTCATCCAAAACATTGGCACTGAAAAAGGGAAGCCCATTTTCGTCATCGTCATCCCATACAATCTCTATCAGCTGTCCCAGATACCCCTGCGACAGCCACCCTCTGAGTTTCTTCTTCACACTCTCACGGGTAGGCTTTTTAACTTTCCGGGAAACGCCTTCTCTCCATTTTCTCAGGCGCTCCTGCTCCTCCATAAGGCAGTCCAGTGCCGCATCCAGATTAGCCTTGATCCCGGCCAGCTGTTCCTCGGCCAGGTTCTCGCTGTAGCAGACAACAATATTTCGCTCCGAACCATCTAGAACCCGCTTATCCTGTAGACAGCGATAAGCTGCCAGCCGCGGATGACGACAGGGCTGAAAACCCGCCAGAGGCCATGCCGCCTGTTCCTTAAACTCACCCGGCTTCAAAGCTGCAACAAAATGCACGCCGCTCGCCACAACAGGCAGTTCCTCTTCATCTTCATCCTCATCATCGGGCAGTTCGTCTTCATCCTCCTCCACCCACTGATCCAGAGGGATGAAGTCCTCATCCGCATAACCGGCATCATCAAAGACCATCACAGGCTCGGTCTCTTCACCCAGCAGGTCACGGTAACGTGCCTCAAGCCGCTCCTTAACGCGTGCATACAAGGTACTGTCCGCACCATCACAGGAACCGCTCTCAAAGAATAAAGGCAGGCCCGTCTCTCCATCCACCAACAAGGAGAGTTCGATGATCCCAAGATTCCTGAACGAGCGCCCAATGTGCCTGGTCTGAGCATCCCCCGATTCCACTGTATCCACATACACAAAGAAGTGAATCTCATCAAAGATCACAGAGCCTGGCTTGATTCCATGGCGTTCCCGTAATATGCGTACATATGAGTCTTGAAACGCCCTTGTCTTATCTACATCCCAGAGCTCCATAAGCTCCTGAACACGACACTCATCGAGTTCGTTCTCCCCTACATCCAGCACACGTGACAAAGAAGACTGCGCATACCAGTCCGCCAGGCTGCTCTCACAAAAGGGATCCAGAATCTGTTTCACTGCGGTCAGGACAAAAGCCACACCAGTGGACAGCCCCTGCTGCCCTGTCCCGCTCAAGCCCGAAAGAGCCTCAACAATCCCAAGTTTCTCTGCCAGTTGATAAAAAGCCAGATCGGCTGCATGGCTGTAGACTTCACTGTGGACGGGATCTGCCTCAATTCCCCCGGATGCCAGTCTGGCGACGACTTCATCCACTCGACCTATGTACTTCTCCATCGCCCGCACGACCTTATCGCCTTCGCGCCGGTTCTCAATTATGTAGTAGTACTCGTTATCATTAATTTTCTTCTTCACAAGAAACGCCATAACATCCTCCATAATTGTGATAAGGGAACTGCAACGCTATGGAAAAGCCCATACAGCCTATTCTGCAGTCGCTACCGCTACCACAGCCGGCACTGCTATTTGACACAAAAAAGCCTGCATCCACAAGGGCCACAGGCTTTATCAAACATCAGTTCCGAACATCAGTTCCGAACATCAGCTCAGAACACGGAAGCAAAAACAGTTCCAAACATCGGCTCAAAACACCGGACTACACCGTCCCGTTCAGACGTCTGCCCGCTCAGGCGTCGGCGTCCGCACCCTCCGCGCCGTCCTCAGCTTCCTCTTCCTCCTGCACCGTCGGCGCGGCGACCGTGACGATGGTCTCGTCCGGATCAGTCACCAGCTCGATGCCCGCAGCAAGCTCCAGGTCGCCCGCACTGCGGGTGTCGCCGATCTCCATCTGGCTGACATCAATGCTGAAGTGCGCCGGAATATTCTGCGGCTCGGCGGTGATCTCCACATGCTGCAGGATGTGCAGAACGGTGCCCTGCTGAACGGCTTCCACGCCTTCAAGCAGGACAGGGACAAAAACGTTGACCGTCTGGCCGGCGACGAGCGCGTAGATCTCGAGGTTCTGAATGCTGCCGCGCACCGGGTTGCGGCTGACGGTACGGAACATCGCCTGGAGCGGTTTTTCACCGGCAATAGCAAGTTCAAAGACACCGTTCATACCCAGGCTGCGCAGAGCATACTCAACGGTCCGCTCATCGATTTCAACAGAGATGGACTCACGGCCACGGCCATAGACCGTGGCGACGGCACGGCCGGCGCGGCGCGCGCGGCGAGACGCAGGACTTCCGGTCGCCTCACGGCGCATCGCTTCGATTTTCATCAGTAAACCTCCAAAATTCACCTTATTGTGCGGCCCGCAAATGTCCGACAAAAACACAGGACACCGGGGCTTCGTAGCTTCAGCCAGTCATGATACCATAGACTGTAAGCGCTGTGATTCGGAGGTTGTCATGAGACTCATCGAAATTTTTTCCCGCAACTTCATTCAATTTGACTTCCTGATCTTCCTCCTGGCCGTGGCCGAGTTTCTGATACTGCGCCGCAGCCTCAAGCTGGCCCGTCAGATCCAGAAACTCTTCTATCCCACCGGCTACCTGCCCGGCGGCCGTGAGAACCAGCGCCAGCTGGCCCGCCACTTCGACCGCTATCTAGGCCGCGAAGGCGAAGAAGAAATCACCAGGCAGTACCGCCGCCTCGGCCTCTCCTATTCCCTCTACGAAAACATCGCCGCCCTCTTCCCCCTGATGGGCATCCTCGGCACCGTCATCTCCCTGATCCCCATGGTCGATGCACTCGACAGTGAGACCAAAAACCTCTTCTTCGCCGCACTGACCTCAACTTTCTGGGGCATCGTCTTTGCCATCATTTTCAAGGGACTCAACGGCTGGCTGGCTGCGGAGATTAATTTTTGCGAAGACTCGGTCGCTCTCTACCTCGAGCGCAACACCCGCCTCTTCGCTCCTTCGTCCGAGCATCCGGAGACGCCTCCGGACGAGCCTGACGGCCGCGCTGCCCGGAGCGTGGATATCGATCTCATCGCCCATGAACTGGCAACGCAAAGTCTGCCCGGCATCACCCTGCCTCCGGAGACCGAGCTTCCCGACCCCGACCCCGATCCCGACACCAACTCCGACTCCGACCTCAACTCCGACACCGACCCCGACAACATCGTCGGCAGCTGGCTGGATCACTACTGACATGGCACGGCGCAAACGCGAACTGGGCGTCGATCTGACGCCGCTGCTGGACATCATCCTCATTCTGCTTTTTCTGGTGCTGGTCTACTCCGGCTATGCCGCCAGCCGCCGCGAAGCCGAGCGGGAGCGTGAGGAGGCCGCCCGCGCCGCCGCCCATGCCGCCCGGCTGGCCGAACAGGAAGAAAGCCACGCAGAAGCCCGGGCCAGTCTGGAAAACCGCCTGGCCGAACAGGCCCGCGCCCGCCTGGAGGCCGAGCAGGAAGTCGAGCGCCAGGAGCGCGAGCAACGCTATCTCGCCGAAGACCTGGCCGCGCTGGAATCCCGCATCGGACTCGACAGCGAAAGCAACGAGCGTTACGCCCTCTTCGACAGCAACTCGGACCGCCTCGATCTCAAGGTGCCGGCCGGCTACCCGGGCAATCCCCTGACACTTGAGCTGAACGGCCACCCCCACAGCAGTCAGCCGACAGACACGAACCTCGCCAACTGGCTGGAGCCCGTCATCGCCGACCTTGAACAGCGCATCGTCGTCCTCACCCTGCACTACGACAACGAAGCCATCTACTGGCGCGACTACCAGCAGCTGCACCGCAGTCTGCTCGAACTTCGCGCCGCAACATCCAAGCTCGTCTTATATAATGAACGGAATTAATTAAGCGGGAGGAAGAATCAATGCAAGAACCCATTGAGAAGAAACCCAAACGCCGCCTGCGTCTGCCACTTGGTCTCGCCCTCCTCCCCGCCCTCCTCGCCCTCCTGCTCTTTGGCGGGAAGGGGCTTGGTGTCTTCGACGGCCTCGGCTTCATGCCCGACATTTTTCGCAATGTCACAGCCACCAATACAGGCGAAGCCGGCAACAGCAGCACCGCCGGCGGGAAGCAGCAGGACGTGACAGAGAAAGCCGCAACAACAGCCGCCGGAACAACAGTGCCTACCACGACCGCTGCCCCGACCACGACCGCTGTCCCAACGACCACGCAGCCCGCCCCCTTTGTCATCCGCGTGCACGAGCGCACGCTGTATATCGGCGACGAGGCTCTGAGCCTGACGGAGCTCGGCCGGCGTCTTGACCAGCTGGAGACCGGTGCCACGGTCCGGCTCCTCGACGACCACGCCATCAAGTCCGTCTACGAGGCAGTGCTCGAACAGCTGGAGGAACGCAGCATCAGCTATCTGGAAGGAACGGCATGAGTAAAAAAACCGGCAGCGCCATTGACATGACGAGCGGCAGCCCCCACCGGCTGCTGCTCGCTTTTTCCGTCCCGCTGCTTGCGGGCAATGTCCTGCAGCAGCTCTATAACACCGTCGACAGCCTGGTGGTCGGTAACTTTCTGGGCCGCGAAGCCCTCGCCGCCGTCGGCTCTGGCTTCCCCTTCCTCTTCATGCTGACGGCCCTCTTCATGGGCATCGCCATGGGCGGCGCGATCATCGTCTCGCAGTATTTCGGCGCCCGCGACTATGACAGCCTGCAACGTACGGTTGGCACGATCTACCGCCTGCTGCCGCTGCTCGTGCTGCCGATTTCGGTCGCCGGCGTGATCTTCGCCCGCCCCGTCCTCTCCCTGCTGCGCGTGCCGGATGACGGCACGCTGAATCTGGCCAGCATCTACCTGCAGGTGATCTTCGCCGGGCTCATCGGATCGATGGGCTACAACATCAACGCCGGCCTGCTGCAGGGCATCGGCGACGGCGTCAGCTCCCTGAAGTTCCTCTCCCTGGCCACGCTGATCAACATCGTGCTCGACCTGATCTTCGTTCTGGTCTTCCACTGGGGTGTCTTCGGCGTCGCACTGGCAACCGTGATCGCCCAGTGGATCAGCTGGATTCTGGGGGTCTTCTATATCAATCGCCGCTATGACTACATCAGCATCCGGCCGCGGCAGCTCGAGTTCGACCGCGACATCTTCCGGCGGGCACTGAAGCTCGGTATCCCCTCCGGCATGCAGCAGATGGTCTTCTCACTTGGCAGCATGCTGATGTCGGCCCTGATCAACTCCTATGGATCGGCATTCATGGCCGGCTTCACGAGCGCCGGGCGCATCGACAGCTTCGTCTTCATGCCGATCCAGAGTTTCTCCATGGCCACGACCACCTATATCGGACAGAATGTCGGAGCCCAACGCCTCGACCGTGTGAGCAGTGGCATGCGTGCGGCCCTGGCTCTCGGGATGGGGACGGGGCTCGCTCTGGGGCTTGGGCTCTATCCGCTGCGACATGTGCTGATGCGCCTGTTCAGCGACGATGAGCTGGTTATCGCCTATGGCGCGAACTATCTGCAGAATCTGCTGCCTTTTTACTTCATTCTGGCCTTCTTGTTTACCGTCAACAGCGTGCTGCGCGGCAGCGGCCAGACCTTCATCCCGATGATCTCAAGCTTCATCAGCATGCTGATCGTCCGCATTCCGACAGCGTATCTCATCTCCCGGCTGCTTGGCCCCGACTACCTTTACTACTCCTATGTCATCGGCTGGGTGGCGGGCTCCAGCGTCTCCTTCGCCTACTATCACTTCAGCGGCTGGCGTGAGCGCCTGCAGCTTGATATGGTCAAAACCCCGCTGACCGCAGATCGTGAAGCGGAGTGCAGCAGCTGAGCCCCAGAGTCCCAGTCCATCACATGGAAAACGGCCAAACACCTGACATCAGTGTGTTTGGCCGTTTCCTTCCGCCTGATTTGTAATATGCCGTTAGAAGTCCAGCACAACCTTCAGCGCGTCGGCGGGACTATCGATGAGGTGGCGGATCGCTGCTTCCGCCTGCTCCAGCGGATAGTGGTGCGATACGATCCGGGAGGGGTCGAGTTTGCCGGCTTCGATCATTTCGATGACACGGGGGAAGCCGCCGCGCGTCAGGCGCGAACCGTAGATGGTCAGCTCCTTCTTCGTGATCTCAGCAGCAGGCAGAGGCACTTCGTCAGCGGCGGTGGTCAGGCAGACGACACGGCCGGCTGGAGCGGCGGTCAGGACAGCCTGCCGCAGCGTCTCGGGACGGCAGACGGAGTCGATGATGACCTCAATGCCTTCGCCGTCGGTAAAGGCGGCAATGACTTCATCGAGATCCTGAGTCTGGGTGTTGACCGTCACATCAGCACCGGCTTCGGCGGCGCGCTCAAGACGGCGGTCCAGAAGGTCGGTGATGATGACGCGTGCGCCGCGAGAACGGGCGATCTGCATCGCGCAGCTGCCGATAGGGCCGGCGCCGAGAATGAGAACGCGATCGCCGGACGCGATGCCGGCGCGCTCGCAGATCTGCCAGCCGATCGTATAGGGCTCGACAACGCCGAGGAGGGCGGGGTCGAAGGGCGTGGAGAAGCGGTGGACGTTCGCAGCCGGGACGCGGACATATTCGGCGAAGCCGCCGTCGCGGTGGACGCCCATCACGCGGAGAGAACGGTCGACGTTGTAGCGGCCGACGCGGATCGCGTAGCTGTCGGTGGCGGAGACGGTCGTCGGATCGACAGCAACATGGTCGCCGACCTGGCAGGAGCTGACCCCTGCGCCAACCGCCTCAACAATGCCGCCAAACTCATGGCCAATGAGACGCGGATAGGTGGCAAGCGAGTTGGTGCCGCGATAGATGCCAATGTCCGAGCCGCAGATGCCGGCTGAGGTGACGCGAATAATGACATCATCATCGGCCTCCAGAACAGGCTTGGGCAGATCGGCAATTTCGAGCACGTGAGGCTGGGGAATAACGACAGCTTTCATGAAAGGACCTCCTGGTGTTTCTGTCATGCACGGCGGCTGCAGCAGACGCCGCGAAAAGATTGCTGTGCCCATTGTACGCTTGATTTGAGTGTGAGGGTTCGAACCCCTCCTTCTCCGCCGCGATTTTCTGGGCGCGAGCAGCTTTGTATACGGCATCAAAAAGAAGGCGTTCCATAAAGGCTGAGAGGAACTTACTGACATCTAAAGCGAAATCGTCAAAACCGGAATCGTCCGCATCATCCTGAACATCAGCAGGGATGCCAGCTCCCATCAACTAAGAGGAAGCAACTGGGAGACCCCGGGATACCTTGGGAGGCCCTGGGAGACCTTGGCAGATCCCGGGAGACCCTGCCAGATCCCGGGAGACCCTGCCAGAAAAGAAACTTTTGCTTTTTTGTGCGCGTTCGGATATCTGGGTATCCGGATTTCCGGGTTTACGGGTTTCCGGATTTCTGAGTTTCCGGGTTTCCGGACAGCTTGCACGGACTGACTTCGCTGGTATAATGATCGGTGCTCGGCAGCTGCAGGGAGAAGTACCCAAGTGGCCGAAGGGGACGGTTTGCTAAACCGTTAGACGTGCAAGCGTGCGAGGGTTCGAATCCCTCCTTCTCCGCCACCCCGTTCCGAGCGAACAGACGAACCCCCAGAATGCCTAGTTTCTGGGGGTTTTCTTTGTCTGTAGCTGGCCCGACTTGACCTAGATCATGTTCGGGTGACGGTGCAAATGACGGTGCAGAGTGACGGTGCAGACAAACACTCGTAACGGCGGATCGCGTCAGGCAAGGGCGGATTATGGCAGGTCTATCCGGCCTCTGCCTGTGCCACGATGGCGGCGGAGGTGTCCGCCATGCACGTACTCACAGATGACCAACTCGCCGACCTGCACCGCGCCGCCGTGCTGCTGGATCTTTTCGAGCTCGCCGACACCGAGCTGCAGCGGAGTGTCCTGCTGCAGATGGTGCGGGAACTGATCGCGGAGATTCTCGGACAATAAAAAACGCCGCCCGCCCCG
>JASGUW010000017.1 GCA_030055235.1 Bacillota bacterium | reverse complement strand
AATCGGGGCAGGAACGAAAAAATTGACCACGCCCTTTGACTTCAACTGGCGGTGCAGCACCGCCGCTTTCTTTTTTATTCGTTATTGAAAAGCGGCGGCAAACGAAATGATAGAAAACTGTCGTACGGGCGACATCTGCTATGGTGTCCCAAAATCATGCAGGAGCAGATACATCACTAAGGCTGAAGAGTGTCGTTCATCTAACTCAGGCAGTTCTCGGGAAGGGAAGCCGGTAGACAACAAGCAGACAAACCAACCAACCAACCAACAAACAAACAAACAGACAGACAGACAGACAGATAAAAGACAAATAGACAAATAGACAAATAGACAGACAGAGGAAACGAAGAACGGCCAAAACGCCTGAAATCAGTGCGTTCTGGCCGTTACATATTTCCTGATTCGGAAAATCCCCTGACTGGCGGCGCCAGGAGCCGTTGCGCAGCTTCGCGTCGCCTCTGCCAACCGCTGCCCCTGCCTGGCGCCGCCGCCCAACCGCCGCGCCGGCGCTACTCAGTGATCGTGATCGCCCAGGTCCAGCTCCGTGTCGCGCCCGGCGCCAGCTCCACCAGGCCCGGCATCGTCTCCAGCGCCTCGTGCGTCTCGTGGCGGCCGCACATCGCCGTCCACGGCTCGATGCAGATATAAGGCGACTTCTTCCCGGCCGCCTGCCAGATGCCGAGCCAGTCAAAGCCCGGATAATCGACCGTTACACTGCGGCTACTGCCCGCCGCCTCAATGCGCGCCCGGCCACCCGTGCCCGACAGAAAAATCCCGTCCTCATCGAAGAGCTCATGGCGCAGCGGGATCGCATGACCCTCGCCCAACGCGTAGTCCACCCGCTCCCCGCTGTCCAGCTTCGACTCGGCCAGCACCACGGCCTGGACACGCTCGGGCGCGGGGAATGTAATGCGGTAATCCTCAAACGCCAGCCCTTCCTCAAGAGGAATGTTAAAGCCCGGATGCCCCCCGATTGCAAAATACAACGGCCGGCTGTCACGGTTCGTGACCGTACTCGTGATCTCAAGACGACTCGCACCCGCCTCATCCGCCTCCGCCAGACGATAGCCGATCTCATAGCGGAAACGGCGCGGCCAGTGCCTGAGAGTCGTTTCATTTTCTTCCAATGCGAAGCTCGCCGCCCGCTCCCCGTCCTGCCGGACTTGGAAGATCTCCTCCTTCGCGAAACCGTGGATCATCATCTCGTAATCCTGGCCGTCCAGACTGTACGAACCTCCGTCAAAACGCCCGCAGACCGGAAAAAGGTTCGTCGCCCGTCCGCTCCAGTAGTAGGGGTCACCCTGCCAGAGATACTCCTGGCCGCTCACTTCCGAGCGCAGACTCAGAAGCTCGGCCCCAAGTGCCGTAATGGCGACCGCAAGCCTGCCGTTCGAAAGCCGAACCTCAGCCGTCTTCGTTTCTTTCTCCGTCATCCCCAATACCTCCTCGTTCGTGCCTGTCAATCAAGAACCAACGGCAGCCCCTGCCACCGTCCCGGTCAGTCTATCACGGCCAGACTGCCCCGGACGGGCTATACTGGAAGCAGGCGGTACCCAGAAAACCTCGTCACCGGAAAAGGAGGGAGATATGCGCTACAACATCGGAATGAATCGAACGGAAGGCAGTGCCAACCTGCCACGTGCCGAAGCCGTCCAGACGCTTGCCAACTGGATCCGGGAGGCCAAACGCATCGTCTTTTTTGGCGGTGCCGGTGTCTCCACCGAAAGCGGCGTGCCGGACTACCGCAGTGCCGACGGCATCTACGCCCACGAAGATCGGGCGGAGGCCACGCTGACACCACGCGTCATGTACTATGAGCCCGAGCGTTTCTGGCGCTTCTACCGCCGCTGGTTCATGCCTGAGGGCGTAAAGCCCAACCCCGCCCACCGGGTGCTCGCCGAGCTTGAGGCCCGCGGCAAGCTCACCGCCATCGTCACCCAGAATGTCGACAATCTGCATCAGGATGCCGGCAGCCAGCACGTTCTCGAACTCCATGGCAACGGCACCCGCTTCTACTGCCTCGACTGCCAGCGCAACTATAATGTTGCGGATGTACGCGAAATGAGCGCAGTCCCCCGCTGCTCCTGCGGCGGCCGCATCCGTCCGGACATCGTGCTTTACGAGGAAGGCCTCGACGGCGATGTTATGAATGAGTCCCGACGCGCCATCCGCTACGCCGACCTCCTGATCATCGGCGGGACCTCGCTCGCCGTCTGGCCCGCCGCCGGCCTGCTGATGGATGCGCGTCCTTCCGCCCGCGTTGTTCTCATCAACCGCGAAGACGTCTCCTCCGCCGTACCTATCAACCTCATGATCCGCGAGCCGATCGGCGCCTTCCTGGCCGACGTACTGGCCGCAGTCGATGCCACCGACAGCGGCGACAAGCCCGACGCCTGACAGCCCCGGGAACTCCGGACCCCGCACCCTGACAGCACAGCCGGCGGCGTCTTTGTCGCCGGCCTGGCTGCCGGGTTTTCCAATAAAGTCAGGATCTCAAAAAACAGCAGGCTGCCGGTCAAGTGGCTAAGTTTCTAGCCGCGCTTTTTGTAGCCAAGGAGTTTTTTGAAGCCGCATTTACTGCACTTTACGTACTCGGCCAGTGCCCACTCGCGTGCTTTCATGTCATCATCATCTCGAAAGCCACGGTCTTCCCACTCGGTAAACGGCTCACCGAATTCATGGGGGTTGCCGTCCGGGCAAAATGTCTCCTCCTGCAGGCGCCGGCGCATGTCCTCCCGCATCCGCGTTTCATGGCGGGCTTTGTCGCTGATGGCCGGGTCACTATCCTCACACAAGTCCGCCAAAACCTCATCCTCAGCGATTCCTGTCAGCGTCCACAGTTGCGGGTGGCTCATCTTCCCACTGTGCAGCAGCGTCATCAGTTCCGTGTGGCTGAGCATGCCCATCACTGCCTTGGCGACATCTTTCCTGTAGCGGCGTCTTTCATGATAGGCGGCATTGGCGACATTCATGTATTCAAAGAAAAACGCAGTGACAGCAGTTCTATCTGAAGTTGAGCGCAGCAAAGTCAGGATGGTGTCAGGTTCGCATAGATACAGCTTTTTTCGCCATATTTCTGCCTTGCAAAGCGCGCATCTGGCAATGGCGTCCGTACCGGAAAGCTCATAATGATCGGGACTTTCACGATGGGGTTGAGGCAGGTCCTTGCCGCAGACAGCACATTTACTTACACAGCGTCCTGGCACAGGGCGATAATCGTGTTCCTGATCACGGGTTTTGCCGCAGCGGGTACATTTGCAGCCCTGCCATTTGCATCCGAAGAGAAAACACAGTACTTCCGAGCCGCTTTTCATTTTTGCGTCCTCCAAACACATCTGCGCCGCTTTGCTTTGTTCAAGTGACATAATACGTTCCCAACGACAGTGCCGTCAGCAATGGCCTGAAGATCAAATAACGATCTGCGCCTGGTGTCAAAAAACTTGGAACCGTTCGCCAGCATTTGTCGCAGTTGCAGTTTGACGGCGCCGGGAGGCCTCGGTAAAATGCCATGGCAGCTTATTTGGTGCTTTCAAGTTACCGAAGCTGCAGTCAGGGATTATGGAGAGATGGTCGAGCTGGTTTAAGGCACCGGTCTTGAAAACCGGCGAGGTGAAAGCCTCCGCGGGTTCGAATCCCGCTCTCTCCGCCATAGAAGCCCGTAACCGTTGCAGTTGCGGGCTTTCGTTTTGTCGTGATATTCAGATGATATTTGAACCTTAAGGAGCGATTAGCTCTAGGTTGATCAGGTTGATGAAGCTGTGCTCGATAGATGCTAGATAATATGTCCTTAACCAGAAGGGTGCGTAGACCATAGATTGTTTCGTTGAAATACTAAGAGAATGATTAGTGTGTCAAAACTCAGGTTTTAGCAGTTCGTTATCAACAGGCTTGCACTGGGAAGGAAGAACGTCTAAAAGTGCATGAATTCACCGATCATTTGCTGATAGCAGTGAAAGAAAGAGGAATATGCCAATGTTTGCACAATGAAATTGCCGATATTTTATCAAGATAATAATCGTCATCAAAGTGTTGGCAGAGAGTGGGGACTAAAATAAACCCTTTTGACACCCGGATCAAAAAGCCATAACTATAGCAAAAGGTTGGGGGTGATAAATATGCTCTTACCTGAACAGTTAATCGAAAAGCTCAAAAGCAAAGGTGTAAAATTTGAGTTATATTCAGAAGAGGCTGCAATTAATTTTATTAATTACCACAACTATTATGTAAAACTAACTGCTTATAAATCGAATTTCAGTAAACATGATAATCAATACGTAGGGTTAGACTTTCTGGCTTTGAAAGATCTATCTACTATAGATATGCATTTAAAGCACCTGGTTTTGAAGGCTACACTTGGCATTGAACATTCTCTAAAAGTGAATATGCTTAAGGATATTCAGGAAAGGGGGATAGATGAGTTTCAGTTAGTTAGTGATTATTTATTCCGGTATGGGAGAGTCTTGAAGGAACTAAGTGAAAGACGGAAAAGTAGTTATGTGAATAATTTATTATCTAAATATCATCATCCCTGTTATCCTATATGGGTCTTTTTAGAAGCGATATCATTTGGAGAATTTGTTGATTTTTATAGATACTATTGCGAGACATATAACTGTGGCTCATTAAACTATAAAATCCTGTATAGTGTTCGAGATATTCGAAACGCTGCTGCCCATAATAACTGTATTATTCATAATCTTGGTGACAAAAGAGGTTATTATAAAAACGAAGTAGTATCTAAAGTGCAAGTTCTCGTGCCAGAAATGAAATTGAGAACAATACGAGATAGATTAAAGAATCGGTCAGTGCAGGACTTTGTTTCAATCTTGATTGCATTGGATATAGTAGTCTTGAGTGAGGAAGTTAAAATGAAGCTTTTGGAAGATTTTGACTTACTATTTAATGGTAGAATTTTAAGAGAAGCTCATCTGTATAGGTCAGCCCCAGCTATAGGACAAACATATGAGTTCTGTAAAAAGGTGCTTGACACGGTGATAGCTCATGGTTAGAATAATAGTACGAACTGAAAATGAAAGTTTTGCGGGTAATGCATTTATGCGTTACCCGTTTTTTTATTTTTAGAATGGGTTGTTTCGACCACTCAGTCCTTAGCCAGTATAGCCCGCAAGCGGTTGCGGGCATTCTCTCTGATGGCTTGAGCTCTGTTGCACACAAAATGTGAGCAACAAGCAATCACCTGCTATGCGGGTGGTATGGAATGATTAGGGTGTCAAAAGGTCTGCTTTAGCCTCCGTCCTCTGGCAGCACTTCAATGTTAATATTATCTGAAGGAAATATCACTGATTTCATTGCATTGGCATAAATGAATTTCCTCTATCCGGACATTGCTGCCTAATTATCTGTGAGTTCAGATTCTTTTAAATGTGCGATGTTTCCTGTGCCAACCTATTGATGACTAACTTATAAAAACGAGTTTTGACACTCTAATCATACACTCTCGACTTTAATATTTTGATAAGCATGATGATGCAGCGGTTTCCAGAGGATATTTTGGGTTTCTGTGGCAGGGTTTGCAGGATTTATCGCAGCCGGAGCTGCCTGTATTTGCCGGCATGTGAGATTTGAGCTGCAAAGGAGGCATGATACCCTCTGCGATTGGATTGATGAACAAGCTGGCTTTGTTTGCGAAATGAAGCAGAAGGAGATGAATCTTGCCTGAGAGATAAGCGAAAGTCACTCTGGGTGGTGGCTGAAAGAAAAAAGGAAGCGCATACATTATTGCTCATAATTGCTCATATTAAATTGCAAGAATCTATCATTTTGACTGAGGAAAAACGAGCAGGTTCTGATGTTAGTGATAAAAATAAAAAATACCGAATGTGACCAGTGAACACTCAGTTGAAACCATTTGTTTCTTTGATTTCATCCGCAATAATGACTGGAGTTGCCCGTGAAGCTTACACGCTTAGCTCAGTTATCACATCCGCAAGCATCTCGCCAAGCATCTGCAAACGTCCCCAGCAGTAAGCTCCCGTGCAGGGAGGTGCTTTGGTTCTCTGTCAGCACATGGAGGTCACCTCATGCAGTAACGCAGCATGATCCGCCACGGAACGGATCTTCCGACATTGACGTGATCTGCCAAACAGCTATTGCTCCAGAGCCAAAACCGTGATACACAGGTCTTCTACAGAGATTGTGGACCCATAATGAACAATCGGACACTGTGTAAAAGGCCTGCAATCCCAAGCTTGCAGGCCTTTCAAAGCGGATATTCAGCAAATGAGAGATCTCAAACGATCAGCAGACTTGCCATGTGCCGGCGGATGCTTTATTTCACCTTTACATAAATTGCTCGGGTCACCACTTTCCCGCTCGCATCCTTTATGGCGACACAGACGCGATAGGTATCGGGAGTCTGTGGTTTCCAGTTGAAGATATTGACGCTGTTGAAGTTTTTCAGGATCACCTTTGCCCCGTTGGAACGGTAGACATAGAACTGATACTGCAGCGGCGCCTGGCCGCCTTCCCCTCTGGCCGCCAGAGCAACCGTTTCACCTGCCGTGTACTCTGTCTTATAGCCTGCCCGGAAGACGGCTACCCGGAACGGCTTCGTAACCGTGACGGTTTTTTCCTGATTGACAACTGTTGCCTGATCCACATCCTTGGCATTGACACCGACCTTATACGTATCAGGTGTCACCGGCTTCCAGCTGAAAACATTGCTGGACGAGTAGTTGCGCAGAATGACCCTGGTGCCGTTCGAGCGAATCACGTAGAACTGGTATCGATAGCGTTCATATCCGCCCTCGGCACGGGCCGCCAGGGCTACCGTTTCACCGACGTTGTAGCTGGACTTGTGCCCCGCACGGAAGACGGCGATCTTCAGAGGCTTGATCACCATAACGGTGTTTTCTCTCTGGACAATCGTGCCATTTGCATCTTTGATATTGACTCCGACCTCATACGAATCAGGATTTACAGGTACCCAGCTGTACGTGTTACTGTAGGCGTAATCGCGCAGCGTAAGCGTCATTCCGTAGGAAGAAAGGGCGTAGAACTGGTAGCGGTAGGGAGGTTTGCCACCTTCTGCACTGGCCGCCAGAGCAACTGTTTCACCGGTGGTATAGCTGGCTTTGTGGCCGGTCCGGAAGACCTTCACCCGCAGATCGGACACCGGCTCCTCTGCATAGAGCAGCTGTACTCTGACCTTCAGTCTCTTGTCGGGAAGAGTGGGCGATTTTACATCATAGAAATAGACGATGAAGTCCAGCTTTTCTTGAGGATCAACGGTTAAGATTCCAGTGTTCCGATCATAATGTGCACTGTCGGGCAAAGCTGCTTCATCGTAAATTGTCACATCCGTAACATTGCGAATCTTGTCACCAAGAACTTCAGTCAGCCTGAACTCATGACTTCTCCCATTCCAGCGGGAAAGAAGCTCATTCTCATGGCTTTGTCTATCAACCCAGGCACTGCTAAGGTTTTTGTTATTGCTCAGGTCGAGGTCGGTGAGATGGGTGTAATAGCAGGACAGATTGTTAAGTTTGGTGTTTTGACTGACATCCAGAGCGGTGAGCTCGGTGTTGTAGCAGGTCAGATCCGTCAACTCGCTAAGATGGCTGATATTGAGGTGGCTGAGATCGGTATTGGGACAGAACAGCTTCCGCAGCTTCAGATTCTTGCTGACATTCAGTGTAGTAAGTGGGTTCGTGCCGCAGTACAGTTCCAGCAACTCTGTATTCTGGCTCAGGTCAAGCGTCTGAATCTGGTTGCCGTTGCAGTTCAGCACTTTCAGTTTCCTGAAGTACTCTATGCCGGCCAGACTGCCGATGTCGCAGGTGTAAAAGGTGATCGACGTAACCGCGTCCAGCTCGGCGTCGCTCAAGTAGCCATCTTTGTCCTTGTCATATTGCTTAACAAGTGCCAGAAAATTGGGGTCGGGGAAATTTTGCTGGTTGAGGGCGACGTCTCCGGCGGCCATGAGCGGCCATGCTTTGATGCCCAGTGTTGCCAGCAGCACCAGTAAAACGGCAAGAGCTTTCCACCTTCTTCGTTTCATCATCGTTCTCCTTTTTTTGAATGGATAAATCTTTTGGCTGCGCGTTCAAGTCCGCTAAGGCAAAGGTATTAAGTTAGTAAAATGCCCATCGCACATGTATCAGCTACTTATGCAATGGGCACAACTCATGGATCAAAGGAGGCTAGTTTCCTGTGTCCTCCTGCTTACGGGCAGATACTCTATTTTACCTTAACGTTAAGCTCCCCGGTCACCACTTTTCCGCTCGCATCCCTGATTGCGACACAGACACGATAGGTATCGGGAGTCAGTGGTTTCCAGTTGAAGATATTGACGCTGTTATAGTTTTTCAGGATCACTTTTGCCCCGTTGGAGCGGTAGACATAGAACTGATACTGCAGCGGCGCCCGGCCGCCTTCCCCTCTGGCTGCCAGAGCAACCGTTTCACCTGCCGAATATTCCGTCTTGTAGCCAGCCCGGAAAACCGCCACGGCCAGCTCAGATGTGGGCGGCTCGGCAACCGTGACAGTTTTTTCCTGGTTGACAAGCGTTCCCAGATCAAGATCCTTGACATTGACACCGACCTTATACGTATCGGGTGTCACCGGTTTCCAGCGGAACGTATTGCTGGAAGCGTAATTGCGCAGGACAACTCTGGCGCCGTTCGCACGAACAATGTAGAACTGGTACTGATAACGAGTAGATCCGCCCTCGGCACGGGCCGCCAGGGCTACCGTTTCACCGACGTTATAGCTGGACTTGTGGCCCGTACGGAAGACAGCTATCTCCAGTGGCTTTGTCACCAAAACGTCGAAATCCATCCCGACAACAGTGCCTTCTGCGTCTTGGATCTTGACTCCGACCTTATACGCATCAGGACTTACAGGCACCCAGTTGAAGGTGTTGCTGTACGCATATCTGCGCAGGATGACCGTTGATCCGTTGGACCGAATGACAAAGAACTGGTAGCGATAGGGGGGCTTGCCGCCTTCGGCGCGTGCCGCCAGAGCGACTGTTTCTCCCGTGGTATAGCTGGCTTTGCTGCCGGTACGGAAGACCGCTACCCGTAATGGCGGCTGCGTCTCATCGGCGTAGAGCAGATTCACTCTGACGATCAGTTTTGTCCCGGGAAGAGTGGGTGACTTCACGTTATAAACATAAATGACCTGGGGTATTTTTTTCTCAGGCGAAATTTTCAAGATACCGCTGTCACTGTCGTAGACTGCACCTGCCGGTAGCGGAAGCATTTCACCGGGATGATCTCCGCTTTGAACCACGTCTTCAATATTGGCAAGCTTGTCGGCGCCGGGAATGTTGGACAGCTTGAATTCATGCATGCTGCCATTCCAGCTGGAAAGCAGCTGCGTCTGGCTGGAGGTTTCTGATATCTCTCCGACAGTAAGATTTGCATTTTTACTTAAATCAAGGCTGGTGATATGGCTGTCGTAGCAGGACAGCAGCTGCAGTTTGGTGTTTTTGCTGACATCCAGAGCCGTAAGATAGCTGTTGTTGCAGACCAGGCTGGTCAAGTCGCTAAGATGACTGACATTGAGAGAACCCAGATTTGTATACATACAGTCTATTTTCTGCAACTTTGTATTACTGCTGAGATCAAGCACAGTCAGCGGATTATGGCTGCAGTTCAGTTCCAGCAATTCTGTGTTCTGGCTCAGGTCAAGGTTTTGAATTTCGTTGCCCTGACAGTCCAGGTTCTCCAGTTTGCCGAAGTTTTCTATGCCCGTCAGGCTGGCGATACCTTCCGCAGAGCAGGATATTTCAATCACAGCATCCATCTCGGCGAAGCTCAGGTAGCCGTCGCGGTCCGTATCAAACTGTCTGACATAGTCCAGGAAATTGGCATCAGGGAAATAGTGCTGACTGACAGAGATACCTCCGGCAGCCATTGCCGGCCATGCCTTGATGCCCAGTGATGCCAGCAGTACCAGCATGAGTATGAGTGTTTTTGCCCGCCTGAATTTCATTGTTGTCCTCCTTCAGCTCCAGCTGAGAATTGTCAGGGTCTTCGCCTTTGACTCTCTGAAAAAGCTGCGGGAGCATCAGGTTCATTGAGTTTTCTGCTTGACTGACGTTGTAGACAATATATAGCATTTTGACTTCGCTATAAACCAGGTACTAACGCAGTTTTCACAGCCAGCGGATGAACATGTCTGACACAGATGACGACATCCTCCGACGTCCTTCTGACGCAAATGAGAATCAGGAGTCTCAATGCTTTCGCAAACTTGCCCGCCGACAACTTCGATGATGAGTTGGTCTACGAACATAAAGAGAGCAGGATCCCGGCCGTTTGCCTGCCGGGAACCTGCCAGTTTGCCTAAGCCGACAACAGATCTCAAAGATCGGCGGCTGGGGATATCGTGCCGGAAGCTTTGGCTGGGATGATAAAAACGCCGAGCCTGTCAACTTGCTCCGGGTACGGCAATCCCCGGGTTCTGGACATTCAGAACGCATGAAACACTTGAGATCACGCAATTCTGTAATAATCGGGGACTTTTAAAAGCAGGGGATGAACCTTGACGTAAACAGCTTTCGTTATGGCTGTCCCGCCCGCATCCCTGATTGCGACACAGACACGATAGGTATCGCCTGTCTGCGGTATCCAGTTAAAGCAGTTGACGCGGCTGTAGTTCTTCAGGATCACCTTGGCCCCATTGGAGCGGTAGACATAGAACTGATACTGATAGGGCGCCCGGCCGCCTTCTCCTCTGGCCGCCAGAGCAACTGTTTCACCTCTCATGTAATCCGTCCTGTAGCCTGCCCGGAAAACGGCCACCCGGAGCGAATTCGCAACCGTGACCTGCTTCTCCTGATTGAGGACATTCCCGCTGCCATCTCTGACATTCACACCAAGCTTATACGTGTCAGGTGTCACCGGCTTCCAGCTGAACGTGTTGTTGTACGAATAGTTGCGCAGGATGACCCTGGCGCCATTCGAGCGCAGCACATAGAACTGATAGCGATAGGGAGCTGTTCCACCCTCGGCCCGCGCCGCCAGAGCAACCGTTTCACCCGGGCTGTATTTTGTCTTATTCCCTGTGCGGAAAACAGCCAGCTTGAGCGGATCCGTTGCTGCCGCCCGGACAGTCACGGTTTTTTCCTGATGAACCAGATTGCCTTCCTCATCCTCGACACCCACGCCAACTATGTAAGTGTCCGGTGTCACGGGCTTCCAGTTGAAGGTGTTGTTGTACGCATAATTGCGCAGGGTAAGGAAGGAGCCATTGCCATTGTTGCGAATGACATAGAACATATAACGGTAGGGACTTTTGCCGCCCTGGGCACGAGCCGCCAGGGCGACCGTTTCGCCTGTTCTGTAGTCTGTCCTGCTGCCTGTCCGGAAAACCGCCACTTCAAGATGCGGATCTGTCTGGTCTGAGTAGAGAAGCTTGACTTCGACCTCCAGCCTCAGGCCGGGAATGGCAGGTGATTTCACGTCATACGAGTAGCTGACGGAGTTCAGCTTTTCCCTGGGGTCGATTCTCAAAATGCCGGTGCCGGAATCGTAGCGGGCACTTGGCGGCAGGGCTTCCTCCCGGCTTTTTCTCACATCCGTGATATTGGGGAACAGTTCGGGGCCCACGGTGGCGAAAAGATCAAATCTGTGTTCTGTCCCGTACCAGCCGGAAAGAAAATTCGTCGGGTAGTTTTGTTTTTCAATACAGGCTGACTCCAGCTTTGTGTTTTTACTCAGATCCAGATAACCGATTCTGGAATGACTGCAGTCCAGTTCCCTGAGATTGGTGTTCTGACTGAGATCCAGACTGCTGAGATGGGTATGGAAGCATGACAATTTGGTCAAATCACGGAGATGGCTGACGTCTAGGTGACTAATTGGGTTATAGGGACAGAAGATATACCACAGCTTGTGATTGTTTCTCAGGTCAAGTGTGGTGAGTGAGTTCTGACCACAGCGCAGCTGCTGCAACTCCGTATTCTGGCTCACATCCAGCTCTTGAAGCTTGTTGTTGTTGCAGATCAGTACTTCCAGCTTGCTAAAGTACTCTATCCCCTTGAGACTGGCGATATTCCTGGCATAGCAGGCTATTTCCGTCACTGCTTCCAGCTCCGCGAAGCTCAGGAAGCCATCGTTGTTGGTATCAAACGTGCTGACATACTCCCTGAACTTATCGTCGGGGAAATTGACGGGACTGATGACTCTGCCTCCGCCGGCCATTGCCGGACGAATCTGCACAATCAGTGATGTCAGCAGCACCAGCAGGACGACAAGTGTTTTTCTTCTTTGTTTCATCATTGTTCTCCTTAAGCAAACGTTGAAGAATCCTTCGGCGGTACTGTCAGGACACCTGAAATAAGCAAAGAAATGCCAAATCCATTTAGTTTTTACTGGCTGATGCTGTTATCATATCATTCTCAATTCCTGTCCCCAAACAGCCAGTTCCATTCTTGTTTCATGACTTTGCGGAGTCTTTTTGTGTGCGATTTATGCGAAGCTCCTCTGGCTGTCCGCCTGCAGCTTCACCGCAATTGCAGTACACTGCTTGACGACAGGCGCCAAGGGGCCTGAGATCAGAGAACTCGAGGAGGGCTGTATTATGATTTTGAAGCATCAGGAGATTCTGCTGTTTACCGGTGACAGTGTGACCGACTGCGGTCGTGGCCGACCCCACGGCTATGGTCTGGGCGGTCTGGGAGAGGGCTATCCGCGCCTTATATATTCACTGCTGCAGCTCGCATATACCGACCGAGACATCGCAGTTGTAAACACCGGCATCTCCGGCGACACCACTGCCCACATTCTGGCGCGGATGGATGAGGACATTCTGGCCATCAAGCCGCACGTGCTCTCGATCATGATCGGGATCAACGATGTCTGGCGCCACTACGACACCCCTGCGCTTGGCGGTATCCACATTGATGTCGACCAGTACCGCCGCAACTATACAGAGATCATCGAGCGCTCGCTCGCCATGCCGCAGCTGCGGCGCATGCTGCTGCTGACACCCTTCTTCCTCGACCAGTCGGCTCAGGATCCCATGCGCCGGCAGACAGAAGCCTATGCCGATGTGGTGCGCGAACTCGCCCGTCAGGACGAGCGCCTCTGCCTGGTCGATATTGCCGCCGCCTTCGACAAGCTGACGGCCCAGCGCCACTACATGCAGCTCGCCTCCGACCGCGTCCACCCGAATCCCACCGCGCACCTCTTCATCGCACAGGAGGTCATGGCCGCCCTCGAATAAAGCGCTTTCAAAAAACACGACACGCAGGCGGTTCCCGTACAGGGAGCCGCCTCTTTGTCCGTCAAACTGCTGTGGCAGAAAGAGTCCTCTGTCGTATAAAACGTGTCGTCAAAGTCCCGTCCTGCAAGGATGCCCCCTTGCTTTTGCCATAACGATTGAGATGCCTGCTGCAATGACGGGGCATAGGAAGCAGCAGACGGTCCAGTTCTTTGGCTTGGAAGTGAAACGTCGGAACCCGCTTTAGTGCTTTTGAACGGGATTTCCCGGTTGTCTGCCTCTTCTACCTTCAAACTTCGTAAGCGGTTCATAATCGGACGGGTGAAACCTGCTGCGCCAAGGTTATTGATGCATTACGAAACCATGTCTAATGGGCATTCACAATACCTTGTGCGTTGAGGTATCTTCTCTTTATCCTTATACGGCTGATTTTCTAAGTTTCGTGCTGGCTATGGGGCAATATCGAGGAATTTGCTCAAGGGGTGGACAAAAAATGCGCTGGTGCCCCGAAATCCGGGCAGGAACGCAAAAATTGACCACAGTTGGCCAAAAAAGGCCGTTTGTGCCCCAAAATCGGGCACAAACCCCGATTTCTGGCCAGGGGTGGACCAAAATTGCGCTGGTGCCCCGAAATCCGGGCAGGAACGAAAAAACTGACCACTCCCTTGCCGCCAACTGGCGGTGCAGCACCGCCGCTTTTTCTTTTTTATTCTTTCAAAGCGGCGGCAAACGAATTAATAAGAATCTGTTGTGCGGGCGACACATGCTGTGGCTGCTCTAAAAGAACGTAAAAACGACTACAGTGCTTAAAACCACGTTTGTGCCTGCAAACTGAAAGCAAGAAGCTACATGCACCGATTCCGTGCACGGTGCACGGTACTCTGGTACTGGAGCACCGGCGGCCGGATAGATCAGATGACTGGGAGTCTTAATTCTCATGACACGGCTCCTTCCAGAACACAAAGCAGCCACCGGAGGCCGTACTCTTTTACTCACTTGAGCTCTTGAAGATGGACTCCTTTTATTCGTATAGAGATTGATCTTACCCGTCCGATTCTGAACCGTTTACGGAAAACTCACGGGCAGCCTGCCGTAAAACTGGGTGTGGAGACTTATCCTATTAACTCCATGAGGGGTGCTTCATGCTATTCGCATGTTCGCGGCTTTGAATAAGTATCCAGATAGGAAATTTGCAATCACAGAGAGATCCTTGTATGCAACATCCCGTATGGCAGGTGTCAACAGGCTTGCCTAAGAGTTAGCAAGAAGCTGTGAAAAAGGAGAGGGTCGACACAACTCGAAAAGTTGACAAATCCTCCCTCGGAATTGGACAAAAACCCTTGTTGTGTCAGGAAAAGCTGACACAACTCTAGAAGTTGGCACACTGTTTAGCGGTGATGGAATCTCACAGCTCCCCCTCTGAGCATCAAAGATCCCCGTTTCTGTGCCTTCTCGGCTAAGCCCATAAGGGGATGCCCCTTAAGGCAGACTCATTCAATGGGATGCATTGATGCAGCTGCATTGCCGTATCGGCATCCATGCAGCCGCAGCCCTGCAAACATCAGAAAAACGTCGGCAAAACGTCAGAAAAACGTCAGAGTTCGGCGGCCTCTCCGGGGGCCAGCGGGATCAGCGGCAACGGCTCCAGATAGATGATGTCGGGGCGGTCGATCGCGTCCCCTTCGGCCAGGATTGCAGCCTGACAGACAAGCTGGCCGCCCGCCTGCTCGACGAGCTCGACCATTGCGTTCAGGCTTTCGCCGGTGGAGATCACGTCGTCGACAATGGCGACGCGCTTCCCGCGGATGCGCTCGACATCCTTGCGGTCCAGATAGAGCTTCTGGGGGTGGGCGGTCGTGATGGAGACGACATCGACGGAGATCGGATCCTCCATGTAGAGTTTGACGCTTTTCCGGGCGACGACATAGCGCTCGTGTCCCAGATTGCGCGCCATCTCGGCGACCAGGGGGATGCCCTTGGTCTCGGCGGTCATCAGGATGTCGCAGGGCGGCAGCTTGGCGGCCAGATCCGGCGCCACTGCCGTCACCAGTTCACAGTCGCCCAAAATTACAAAGCCGGCGATGGCCAGCTCATCCGAAATGGGCATGATGGGCAGATAACGGACGAGCCCGGAAATCTTCAGTTCGTAGTAGCGGCGAGCCATGTGATCCCTCGATTCTGCCGCGCCTGAGGCGCGGGCGGTTCCGGCGGAGCTGCTGATCCGGCCGGGGCGACAACGCTTTTGATTCTACTACAGCAGGGGAGAGATTACACGGAGGACGGAGCGGGCCAGGCGGACCGGAATCGAGACACGGCGTACCGACTCGTAGGTGATGAGCTCAGAGAGCATTACGGTTTCCTCGAAGTCACGGGTCATGTCGGCGATCATGGGGCAGCGGTGCAGCCAGACGGCGTTTTCCATGTGCAGGTAGAGGCTGCGGTAGTCGAAGTTGACGGTGCCGATGACGGCGGAGGTGCGGTCGGCGATGAGGGATTTCGCATGAATGAAACCTGGTGTGTACTCATAGATCTCTATGCCGTGCTCGATCAGGATGGGATAGTAGGAGCGTGTGGCGGCATGGACGTAGGGCTTGTCCGGGATGTGGGGCGTGATGATGCGAATGCGCACCCCGGAGCGTGCGCTGGTGATCAGGGCATTGACCATCTCGTCGTCAATTACCAGATAGGGGGTCATGATGTCGATTGTCCGGACCGCGTGGTTGATCATGCTGCGGTAGAGCGTCGCCGCCTGGTGGTCGGCGTCGTGGGGCGTGTCGTCGAAGGGCAGCAGCCAGCCGCCGGTCGGCCGGGCCGCGGCGGCAGAGTGCGGCAGGGCGAAGGGCCGAAGGTCAAGACGCTCCCCCGCGGCCAGGCGCTCCAGGGCCTGGCGGCTGCGGCGGCGGGCCTGGGGCAGGTCGACGGCTTCGCCGCTGAGTTCGGCCCAGAGCGTCAGGTACATTACCTGGAAGTTCCAGGCGGCCGGGCCCTGCAGGATGATGCCGGTGTCCTTCCAGTGGCCGAAGCGCAGCTTGCGGTTGATGTATTCGTCGGCGATGTTGGTGCCGCCGGTCATGGCGATGCGGCCGTCGACCAGGAGAATTTTGCGGTGATCGCGGTTGTTATAGCGCAGGGTGAGGGCGAGCCGCAGCGGATTGTAGGTCAGGACGCGGACGCCGGCCTCTGTCAGGCTGCGGACGAAGTTGGGCGGCAGAAAGTGCATGGAGCCGATATCGTCGTAGATGATGCGGCAGTCGACGCCGGCTGCGGCCTTGGCGGCCAGGATGGCGAACACCGCATCCCACATCTCACCCTCGGAAATGATGAAGTACTCCATGTAGATGAAGTCCCGGGCGCTCTCCAGGGCGGCCAGCATGGCGGCAAACTGGGTCTCGCCGCTGGGGAGGTAGACGGCTTCGGTGTCGCGCCAGAGCGGGTAGGAGGTCGACTCGAGCAGAAAGCGCACCTGCTTGGCCGCCGTCTCCTCCTCCGGCAGCGGCACGGGGTCGGCGAGCTCGGCCTCAAATGCACGGGCGAGCAGGTCTTCCTTCGCAGAAAGCTGAGCCTGTACCTGTGGCCGCCGGCGCGGATTGCCATAGAAGAGATAGAAGATGCCGCCGACAATCGGGACGATGGAGATCAGAATGATCCAGGCAAGCTTGTAGTTGACCTGAATGGGATGGCTGACGATGTGCAGGATGACGGCGATTGCCGTAGCCATGTTGATGGCATAAAAAACCGTGGACAGTTCGGAGAGATAGATGACGAGATATGCGAAAAGCGCCACCTGCAGCAGCAGGCCCAGCGCAGTGATGATGACCCGGATGATGTTGCGGTAATCCTCATGCTGTCCGCGTTCAGGCATCAGTCCCGGGCCGCTTCCATGTCCGCGCAGTAAGCCTCCTCACCGTACTCGCTGTATTCACTGTCCTCATTTTCCTGGCAGCCGGCCAGGCTCACCGCCCGGTGCAGGCCGCGCAGAAAGGTGCTGAGAATCTCCAGACTTTCGATGATCTGACGCCGGTGCCCCAGACTGATGCCGATCCCCTCCGCCTGGGCATCACGGTTGATCTCCAGGTACATGTCAATCATGATCGCCCGGCCGGCAGGGGTGACCGAGATGAGAATGGAGCGGCCGTCGCGCATGTCGCGGCTGCGCGAAACCAGACCGCGCTCTTCCAGCTGTCGGGTGATCGGGGTCAGATTGCTGGGACTGCGGCCGAGACGTTCGCTGAGCTCAACCATGCGCAGGGGGCCGCGCTGAATCAGGATCAGAAGCAGCTGGATCTGACTCGGCGTGATGTCGTTGCAGCGGGCATAGTGCTGGTTCAGGTGGTCATAGAGACGGCTGATTTCTGTGATCAGGACGATGGCGCTGTCCTGAAAGGAGAAATCCTGATCCTGTGCCAGTTCCTGCGGCACGTAGTCGGAAAGCGCATAGCGGTCGGTCATCTTCGAACGGCGGGAGGCTGCGGCGGCAGCTGTCGTCGGGAAAACGGGTTCGGGGGAGTTGCCTGGCGGTCGCTTGTTACGATCTGTCATGAGCTTTTTCCTTAGCGTGATCCGGATATTGGGGTTGCGGTGCGTCCTGGTGTCACCGCTAATTCAGTGGCTGGCGACCGGCCATGGCGCGGGCCAGCGTCACTTCGTCGGCGAATTCCACTGATGTTCCCATCGGCAGGCCATGGGCAATGCGGGTGGTGCGGATGCCCGAAGGCTGCAGCAGACGTGCAATAAACAGGGCCGTACCCTCACCCTCAACAGTGGGGTTGTTGGCCAGAATGACTTCGTTGATCTCCGGGTGCTGCTGCAGGCGCTGCAGCAGTTCGGTGATATGGAGTTCACGGGGGCCGATGTTGGCGCTCGGGGAGATGGCGCCATGCAAAACATGATAGCGGCCGCGATACTCGCGGATGCGCTCCATGGCGGCGACATCGGCCGGATGCTCGACCACGCAGATGACATGGTCGTCGCGCTCCTGGTCGCTGCAGATGTCGCAGAGTTCCTGATCCGTCAGATTGCAGCAGCCCGGACAGAGCCTGGTTTCGCGGCGGGCATCGGCGATCGCGGCGGCGAGCTCATAGGCGCGCTCCTCCGGCTGCGAGAGGATGTAGAAGGCCAGGCGCTGGGCGGTTTTCTGTCCGATGCCGGGCAGGGTGCCGAGCTCGGTGACCAGGCGGTTGATGCTGCGTGAAAAACGGGCCAAGGCTGTGTACCGGAGGGTGGCGCGCTAGAAGCCGAGCCCGGACATCATGCCGGCTCCGGCCTGCTCGAAGGGTGCCATCTTTTTGGCGGAGAGTTCGGCAAAGGCCGCCGTCGCCTGATTGACGGCAGCGATGATGAGGTCCTGCAGCATCTCCGGATCTTCCGGGTCGATGACATCAGGAGAAATCGTGAGGGCGATAAGCTCATGCTCGCCGTTGATGCGGCAGGTTACGGCGCCGCCGCCAGAGCTGCCTTCGACCTCAGCCGCCTGAAGCTCGGCCTGGGCCTGCTCCATCTCTTCCTGAAACTTCTGTACCTGGCGCAGCATGCCCTGCATGTTAGCGCCGGCGCCGCCGGGAAAGCCCCTTTGTCCTCCACGTCCGCGTCGTGCCATATCGTTCTCCTACTTTTTGTTTTTTTATTTATTCTTCTTCTGTCTGCCGGACGCCGCTGCGCTCGTCGACAACACGTATGCCCAGCTCGGCCGCGGCCCGCTTGAGGCGCGAAAGCGGATCCAGATCATCTTCTGAATCGCGCCGGCCATCGCACTCAACACGGAAATGCAGCGGTGCCTGCTGGGCAGCCAAAGCGCGCTGCAGGGCAGCGGCGCCCCGTTCTGATGTAAAGACATTATAGTTGGCGCTCTCGTCGCGTGCAAAACGCAGAACCAGGCAACCTTCTTCGTTGTGGGCCTGGGCCGGACGGGCAAAGAGATAGGCGAACATGTCGTGTTCGCGCAGCCAGCTGAGTGCCGCCTGCCAGTCGGCATTGGGCGTGGCGGCGGGCCGGGCTTCGAGGCTGCGGCGTTCGGCAGCAAGCATCTCTTCGAGCGGGGTCAGGGCCGGGGCCGGGGGTGGAGTCGGGGTCGTTTGGGTGTTTTTCTTTGCCGCTGCGGCGGGGGGTCTGGGCGCCGGCGGGGGCTCCGGCTCGGGCGCGGGTTGCGGCTCGGGCTCGGGCTCCGGCTCGGGCTCGGGCTCCGGCTCGGGTTCGGGCTCCGGCTCGGGTTCGGGGGTCGGCTCGGGCTCGGGCGTCGGCTCAGGTTCGGGTTCCGGCGCGGGTTCGGGTTCCGACTCAGGTTCGGGTTCCGGCTCGGGTTCGGGCATCGGCTTGGGTGCGGGTGCCGGCTCGAGTGCGGGTGCCGGCTCGGGCTTCGCATGCATTATAGCTACTGTGGGAGGAGAAGCTGCGTTTGTGGCAGCGGATGCTTGAGCGGCTGGCAGGGTCTTTTCGTTGGTGGCCAATACTTCG
Source organism: Bacillota bacterium (assembly GCA_030055235.1). Lineage (GTDB taxonomy): Bacteria > Bacillota > Clostridia > Saccharofermentanales > Fastidiosipilaceae > JAEZYR01. The sequence continues at coordinate 1,843 of JASGUW010000017.1, read as the reverse complement.
GCGGCCGGTGCACGTCTGGTGCCCAGCAGCTGGATCAGGGTGATCTCAAGCAGAGTTCTGGGGCTCGAAGACCAGCGCAGATCTGGGATCAGAGCGGCCAGGGTCTGAATCATTGTGACAATTTCAGGCTGGGCATAGAAGCGGGCCTGGCGGTCGAGCAGGAGACGGTCCTCGTTCGTGGCGTGTACAAGGTCGCGCAGACTGTCGTCGGAAACAGGCTCGCCTGCGGACGGCTGCTCAAGCAGAGCGGCGCGCACGATGAGGAGATCGCGCAGATAGGCGGCGAGGTCGTGAGTCAGGCGCACAATATCGTAGCCTTCCATGACCAGAGAAGCGACTTCGCCGAGCAGCTCGACGGGCTGCGATTGGGCGAGGCAGTCAATCAGGCGGCCCAGGCGCAGTCGGCTGGCACGACCGGCCATGTCGAGGATGTCGTTTTCTCTGGCGCCTTCCGGGTAGCTGATCGAAGCCTGGTCGAGCAGGGAAATGGCGTCGCGCAGGGCACCGTCGGCCAGAACAGCGATTCGGCGAATGGCGTCGTCCTCGATGGTAATGGCTTCTGCGGCGGCAATCTGCCGCAGGCGGCCAACGATCTCCGCTTCTCCAATACGATGGAAGTCATAGCGCTGGCAGCGCGAAAGGATGGTCGCCGGGAGACGCTGTGGATCCGTTGTGGCAAGAATGAAAAGAGCGTGAGCGGGCGGCTCCTCCAGAGTTTTCAGGAGGGCATTGAAGGCTCCCGCCGAGAGCATGTGGACTTCATCAATAATGTAAACCTTATAGCGTGCCCGGGTGGGGAGGTAGACAATCTCATCGATGATCTGTCGGACGTTATCGACGGAGTTGTTGGAAGCTGCGTCGATTTCTGCTACGTCGAGGAGAGTACCCGAGAGCTGCTCACGGCAGATCTCGCACTGGTTGCAGGGGCTTCCGTTTCTGGGATCCAGACAGTTTACGGCGCGGGCGAGTATTTTGGCCATCGTAGTTTTGCCCGTGCCGCGCGTGCCGCTGAACAGCCAGGCATGAGCCAGCTGGCCGGAGATGACCGCCTGACGCAGGGCGGAGGTCACATGCTGCTGTCCGACAACCTCTTCAAAGGTCATCGGCCTCCATTCCCGATAAAGCGCCATCTGAGCCATGCGAATCCTCCCGCTTTTAGTTCCGGACCGACACGTGCAATATGATAAAGACCTTTCCTCTGTTCCGGGGTCGACGACAGGCGTAACCGTGGCACCTGCGGCTTGTCGCTTACTGCTGCTTCCTTCCGGACCTGACAGGGTTCACGGGCCGCATCGCACGGGACCCGCTGCCGACCCCAGAACAGGGAAAAGGTCTCCGTCAGGCAGGAAGTATAGCAAATGGCTGCCACTCTGAACAAGCCGCAGTCCGAGTTAAAGCCGCAGCCCGAGTTAAAGCCGCAGCCCGAGTTAAGAATAGATAGAAGCAGCGGACGGCTCGAAGCTGCGGATGAGTGCCCGGATTGGGAGTTTCTGTAATCAGTAAGTAGACCGATGAGTGTAGCCCTTTGCAGGCAGATGTCAGCAGGCTTGCTTAAGAGTGAGCAAGGAGCCTTTGAAAAAAGGAGAGGATCGAAACAACTCCAAAGTGAGGCACATTGAGCTTTCTACAATTTGGCAAAAAACCGAGTTGTGTCAGGAAAAGGTGACACAACTCCAAAAGTTGGCAAATCTGCCCTCGGTTTTGACAAAAAAGCGAGTTGTGTCAGGAAAAGGTGACACAACTCCAAAAGTTGGCAAATCTGCCCTCGGTTTTGACAAAAAAGCGAGTTGTGTCAGAAAAGAGTGACACAACTCGAAAAGTTGACGCACCAAGCGAACCAGAG
>JASGUW010000016.1 GCA_030055235.1 Bacillota bacterium | reverse complement strand
AAAATCCTCGTCTGATTTGTCAACTTTTGGAGTTGTGTCAGCCGTTCTGACACAACAAGGGTTTATGAGAATTTCGGTGACCACGAGTGTCAACTTTCCGAGTCCAGATGATCCAGTTTTATAGTTTCTGACTCACTCTCAAATAAGCGCCTTCTGACACCTGCTTGCCCAGATTCTGCATGTCTTTTTTAGAGGCGATTTACGCTGAGACAATCACTGCTCGGCTCTGACGCGTATCGCAGTTTATGATTCTACGCTATGTAGAGATGTTTGTTTCTCTCAGCAACTTTCCTGAACAATAGGGAGTTTTTCCACCTTCTGGCCAAAACATCGATATTGCCCGATTTCAGGGGCAATACCGCTATTTTTGTCCACTCCCTGGTCAAAAACATCGATATTGCCCGATTTCAGGGGCAATACCGCGATTTTTGTCCACTCCCTGGTCAAAAACTTCGATATTGCCCGATTCCAGGGGCAATACCGTGATTTTTGTCCACTCTCTGGTCAAAATCTTCGCTATTGCCCGATTCCAGGCGCAATACCGTGATTTTTGTCCACTCCCTGGTCAAAAACTTCGATATTGCCCGATTCCAGGGGCAATACCGCGATTTTTGTCCACCCTCAGGCCAAATTCCCGATTGCACTATTCGCAGGGCTGTATCGACATTTTCATCTACTCCCCCTTTTTCAAGGATCACAGCAAGCGCCGCCCGCACGACTGCTTTCTATCTATTCGTTTGCCGTCGCTTTTAATCGAAAAGAAAAAAGCGGCGGTCCAGACGGCTACACAGCTGTCCAAACCGTTAACGACCTGACCAGGCAATTAAGAAGATCGGTTATACATGCGCCAGCGGCGCGAATACGCCGCTGGGTACGCATACTTCAAGGTTCCGCATCTTCTACTCAGGGTTTTCGCTCAACATTCCCAATTAGCCTTCTATCACAGAACAACCGAAACACCTGAACACTGGGACACCGAAACACCGGGCATCATAGCGTTTTCCCCGCTCGACTCAGCAAAAGCCAACAAGCCCACAAGCAACCCCCACAAGCCACAGCCCATCCATCTGCCCATCTTTCTTCCCGTCCAGCCGTGAATTTGAGGCGGATTGGCGCGGATCCCAGCGGAATTTGGCATCCCACAAAGCCCCGCACAGGCAGTAGAGTCAAAAGCAGAACCCGCGGGACAAATAACGGAAAGAATGAATCATCAGGACAAAGGAGCAATGAAATGTCAAAGAAATTGAGAGAGAAGCAGCAGCGCCGACCGGGACTCGTCAAGGATGAACGCGGCATGGGAACACTTGAAGTCGTGATCATCATTGCGGCCCTGCTCGCACTCGCGATCCTTTTCAACACGCAGATCCGCGCTTTCGCCGACCGGGCCTTCCAGCTGGTCTTCAATGACAACCGCATCGTAGATGTGCTCGGCGAATAGCCAGGTGCAAATGAGGAGAAGAGAAAGCCATGACCAGAAAGAAAAAGGAGAATAAAGACTTCTCCGGCACGGCGGAGCGGCACTTTTATTGTCGCGAACTTAGTCCAGGATACCGCCTTTCAAGCTGGGAACTGGACTGGCTGCAGGGACCGCAGCAGCTTTTCCTCCGCCCCTGGCCGGCGCAGGGGCGAAACGGCGAATCCTGGCTGCTGTATGACCGTTCCGCCTGTCTTTCTTTTGACGAAGTTCTGGCCAGGCGGAAACTCGGTTTTGATGACTTCCTCGGCCTGCTCCTCATTCTCTGCCGCCATATCCTGCACTCCGTCGACCAGCTGCTGGATCCCGGCAACATCGACGTCAGCCGTGACAGTCTGTTCTTCCTCCGCCCCTGGCAGGATCTCGACCGGGTCCCGCTGGAAGAGCTCTTTGCCGGGGTGCGTCTGCTTTACCTCCCCGTCGGGCCGGAAACTGTCGGGCTGGAAGCCGTCAGACCGGAAGCCATCAGACCGGAAGCCGTCGGGCTGGAAACCGTCAGACCGGAAGCCGTCGGGTCAGAAACCGTCGGACCGGAAGAGCCCGACCCCGCTGCGGCACACAACTGCGAAAACACAGCGGACGGGATTTTCTTCCTCTGGGGCGACGAGGCCGCCGCCGGCAGCCCAAGCGACGGCAGCGCCGTCCTGGCTCATCTCGTCGAGGATATGCTGCAGAACTGTTTCCCTGAGGACGAGCCCCGGCGCAGAGAACTGCTCGGCCGCTGTTATGGCGACCTTGCCTCGTTTCTTGTCTGGCTTGATGAGGAAGTCCGCCGGCCGGCAAAACGCAGGTGGCCTGGAACAGCCGGCCGCAAACGCCAAAGGAAACAGCGCCGGCCGCACAATCCGCCTGACACCAGGGTGCACAGCCGCGGAGGTCAGCACAGAAAAACACGCTTCGGGCTGCCGCTCGCCGCCCTCTTTGTGCTCCAATTTCTCCTGCTGGCCGGCATCCAGCAGCTTATCCGTCTCTACGCCATGGGGGCATCCATTGCGCTCGCCGTCGTGGCGGCGGTCCTGCTCATCACCCTCATCGTTCTCGATCTGGTCCTCCTGCTGCGCCCGGAACTGCAGAACGACGACGAGACCGCCTACCAGCGGCGGCAGCGGCTGGCAGCGGCGGAGGCCCGGCGACGCGAAGAACGCCGTCGCCTGGAGCGCGCCCTGGCGGCGGAGGCAGAGGCCGAAGCCGGCGCAGCGGACAGCGAGCCGGTCTTCGCATGCCTCTATGATGTGACAGGCGATGGCGACTATCAGATGATCTCGTCCCCCGGCAACCGGGCACAGCGCTTCAACGCAGACGACTTTATGCGCCGCCGCGTGCCGCTGGCCGTGCTGATGCACAACAGCTGCTATCTGGGATCAGAGGCGGGTCGGGCGGATATCGTCGTGGAGAGTCAGGGTCTGGAAGCCGTGCGCCTGCGCTTTCGTCGCCTGGACGGCCGCTATCGGCTCTGCGATCTGGGCGGCGACGGCGAAATCCGCCTGGACGGCAGAGCAATGCCGGCCGGCGAGGAACAAATCCTCGGCAGCCGGCATGAAATCGGGATCGGTGACTCGAAACTGCTCTATCTGGCGCCCATCACAGCCCGGACGGCAGATGGCTACGGTTGACGACTATGCTCGGCGTGCCACGGCGTGCCACGGCCGTGCCGCCGCTGCCAGGCCGCTACTTCGTCCCGAAGAGACGGTCGCCCGCATCGCCCAGACCGGGCAGGATATAGGCGTGCTCGTTCAGGCCCTCGTCAAGAGCGGCGCAGTAGATGGGGACGTCCGGGTGCGCCTCATGCAGGCGGCGCACACCCTCCGGAGCAGCGATCAGGCACATGAACTTGATCATGTGAATGCCGCGCTGCTTAAGGAAGGTCACTGCTGCCGCCGCCGAGCCGCCCGTCGCCAGCATGGGGTCCAGGACGATGCACTCGCGGCTCGCCGCATCCTCCGGGAGTTTCAGGTAGTATTCCACCGGCTCCAGGGTATCGGGGTCGCGGTAGATGCCGATGTGACCGACACGGGCCATCGGAACCAGTGTCAACATGCCGTCAACCATGCCCAGTCCGGCACGCAGGATCGGGATGAGCGCCAGCTTCTTCCCGGCAATCATTTTAGAGCGACACTTCATGAGCGGGGTTTCCACGTCAACCTCTGTCAGAGGCAGATCGCGGGTGACCTCATAGCCCATCAGTGTGGCTACTTCAGAGACAAGTTCACGGAACTCCTTCGTCGGTGTCGACTTGTCTCTCATCAGAGAAATCTTGTGCTGGATCAGAGGGTGGTCAAAGACCATCAGCTGTCCGTCGGTCGGGAGATCTTTGCGCTTTGCGTCCGCCATATCAGTCATCGGCTCCTGCTGCCTCCTTATCTCTCGTGTGTCGGAATCTGCTCCAGACATAATACTCCTCAACGTTCGGAGATCAAGTCAGAGGGAATTCCGAATTCCGGTCGCAGTGCGTGAATTTGCTCTCTCCGGCGGCATAGGGGGCGACGGTCTGCCCGCTGCCCAGAACCAGATAGCGGTAGCTGACCAGGCCTTCCAGCCCGACGGGTCCGCGGGCGTGGATGCGGCCGGTGGCGATGCCGACCTCCGCCCCGAAACCGTAGCGGAAGCCGTCGCTGAAGCGCGTTGAGCAGTTCCAGAAGACGTTGGCTGCGTCAACCGCCGCCAGAAAACGCCGGGCCGCCTCTTCGTCGTCCGTCACGATGGCGTCGGTATGCCCCGAACCGTAGCGGTTGATGTGGGCGACGGCCGCGGCATCGTCCTCAACCAGAGCCACGGAGATCTCAAGATCCAGATATTCCTGATGCCAATCCTCCACATCCATGCAAAGCCCGGCCAGCCGACCGCCCTCCTCCCCGGCCGCCCTCAGGCGGGCACGGAGGGCCTCGTCGGCATGCAGGCGGACCCCGGCTGCCGTGAGCGCCGCGAGCAGGCGGACGATCAGTCCGTCGTCCAGACGGCTGTCGAGCAGCAGCGTCTCTGCCGCGTTGCAGACGGCCGCGTACTGGGTCTTCGCATCAACAGCTATCTGAACTGCCATCTCCGGATCCGCCGCCCGGTCGATATAGAGGTGACAGACGCCGTCGGCATGGCCCAGCACAGGGATCGCCGTCTGGCGCATGATCTGCTGGACAAAGGCATTCGAGCCCCGCGGGATGATGAGGTCGACATCCTGGTCGAGCTCGAGCAGCTCCCTGACCTGACGGCGCTCCTCCAGCAGAGCCAGCCAGCCCTCCGGCAGCAGCTCCGCCGTCGCCCGGCGGATGATGTCGGCCAGGACCAGGTTGGTCTCCCGCGCTTCGCTGCCGCCCTTCAGCAGGACGGCGTTGCCGCTTTTAAGGCAGAGCGTCGCAATCTGCACCAGAGCGTCGGGGCGCGCCTCAAAGATGACGCCGATCACGCCGAGCGGGCAGGTGACGCGGTAGAGGTCCAGGCCCTGATCGAGTTCGCGCGCCAGCTGGGTCTTCCCCAGAGGATCGGGCAGCGCCCGCAGACTGGCGATACCGGCCCTGAGCCCGGCGATGCCGGCCGCGTCGAGCCGCAGCCGCTTGAGCAGAGCCGGCGCCAGCCCCTCGGCCTGGGCACGGCGACAGTCGGAACGGTTGGCGGCCAGAATCCGCTCCTGGTCCGCCTCCAGCGCCTCACTGATCGCCGCCAGAGCCTGATTGCGGCACTCGCTCGTGGTGGTCGCCAGCACCCGGGCCGCCTGACGCGCCGTCCGGGCCAGCGCCGGCGTCGTCTTCGCCTCATAGATGGCACGCACCCGGGCCAGTGCCTCATGGGTGCCGATGTCGTAGGCCTGACCGTCGAAGAGATGCAGGCGCACGGGCTTGCGCTGATAGAGCCAGGCGGGGAAGTGACCCGGCGCATCGGGATTGCCGCCGCCGTCGAGATACTCCGCAATCAGCGGCAGGGTGTCACGGCGATAAAAGTAGGTCGCGTAAACGCCGATGTTGGAACGCGGCTGCTGGGGCTTTTCCTCCAGATGGAGGACCGAGCCGTCCGGAGCCAGCACGGCAATGGCGAAGCGGCGCGGATCCTCCTCAGGCTCAAGCTCCTGACCCAGGATCATGTCGCGGCCGTCCTCCAGAAAAGAGGCGGCGATGGGGGCGAGCGGATAGGTGAAGAGATTGTCACCGGCAATGACGAGGAGGTCGTCGTCAATGCCAAGCTTTTGTATTGCGAAGTAAATGTCGCCGACCGCGCCAAGCCGGTTCTCCGGCGTGTCGGTACCGTCATCGAGCACCGTGAGCGGAACCCTGACCCTGGGCCCCAGTTCGGCGGCCCAGTCCTCAAAGGGTGCGGCAAAGCGGCTGTTCGTCACCACAATGATCTCGTCGACCTCCGGGATCGTCTCGATCTCTGCAACGATATGGTCAATGATGGGCCGGCCGCCGACCTCCAGCAGCGGCTTGGGCCGATCGATCGTCAGGGGGTAAAGTCGGGTGGCATAGCCGGCGGCGAGGATGATTGCTTTCATCGTCGGGGTTCTCCTCTCTTTCAGCCCACAGCGGTGGGCGCAGGACCGCGTTCAGGCGGCCGGCGTCGAAAATACTGATAATAGGTACAGGGCAGATTGCCGTTATAGAGCTTGCGGCGGCGATCGGCCGGGCGGCCGAAATCCCGCTCAAAATCACGCGCCAGTGCCAGTATCCCCAGACGCAGACCCGGAGCGAGCTCACCCGTCCCCGGTCTGGGCAGCGCCAGGCGGCCAAGGGCTCCGGCGTGGCGGGCAGCGGCCTCAGCATCCTCCAGGCGCTCGCCGTAGGGAATGTTGCTGATCAGGAGACAGCGCGGTGTCGGGCAGATGGCACGCAGGCGTTCAGGATTGAGTTTGAGTGCATCCTGGGCGAAAAACGAACAGAGTTCCGCCACCCCTGCGCGTTCGGCGTTGCGCCCGGCGATCGCCAGGCTCTCCGTGTCGATGTCCGAGCCCAGAATGCGGGGACCTCCGGCCGCCTGTTCGGCTTTCAGGCGCCGGATGCCGGCATTCGCTTCTTCCCGGGCCAGGCGGCGCTCCTGCGCAAAGGCGGCCTGATCCAGCCAGCCCCAGTCCTCTCCGGCAAAGGCGCGCAGCCGTCCGGGCGCCGCACCCGCAGCGCGCAGGGCAGCCTCAATGACGATGGTGCCCGAACCGCAGTAGGGGTCGTAGAGGCTCTCGGCCTCCCAGGGGCGTGCGGGATCGATTTTTGCAGGCGGAAGGGCCGGCCAGTGCGGCAGACGAACGAGCGCCGCCGCCAGGGTTTCCTTCAGCGGTGCCGCCATCGCTTCACTGCGGTAGCCGCGCTTGTGCAGGCCGACGCCGCTGGTGTCGACGCGCAGGCTGCAGAAGTTCAGGCGCAGGGCGAAGCGCAGCAGAACGCGGCCATGCTCCCGGCGCTCGGGTACCGTGCGGATTCTGCCGCCGTAGCGGTGCTTGATGAGGCGCTCTACGATGCCGCGCTTGATCAGGCGCTGGATATCCGGAACCGAGTGCAGAACGGAGTCGAGGGCGTAGCCGCCGACACAGATTTCGGCCGACTCGGGAACCCAGTCCTCCCAGGGCAGGCTTTCAATCCAGGCCACCAGGTCGTCGAAACTGCCAAGCTGCGCCTGACCCAGTTCCAGAAGTACGCGTTCGGCGCAGGCCAGGTGCAGATTGAGGCGGGCAAGCGTGCGGGAGAGTTCGCTGCGTTCGGAAGGTGCCTGAAGTCGGACCTCAGCATCGGAGAGCGTGATCTCTTCAACTTGATAACCGAGCTCCAGCAGCTCAGTAGCAACCACTCGTTCCAGTCCCATGATGACTGGTAGCACTATGTGCATGCCCCATCCACCCCGCTTTCTCCAAGGATGATCCTCGTCAGAGTATAGCCTCAACACCTGTTGGCGGCCAGTTCAGAAGGCACACTGGGTGCAGGTCAGGAATATCGGGAAGCCAAGAAGTTTCTCAGTTCTACATTTAAAAATTGACCAGGGCTGGACAAAAAATGCGCTGGTGCCCCGATATCAGGACAGGAACGTAAAAAATTTCCAGCGGTGGAGATACAATGCGGGGGTGCCCCGAAATCCGGGCAGGAGCGAAGAACGTGGCCAGGGGTGGACGTGAATATCTCGGGTGGCGCCGAA
>JASGUW010000015.1 GCA_030055235.1 Bacillota bacterium | reverse complement strand
TCATGAGGATTTCTACAAGCATTTTCTGGAGTCCTGTAAGGATGTTGTGGATGTGATTCACGGCCGCCATAAGCGCTATAGCCGGAACAGTTTTTTTGCTCAGAAATATCATCTGGACATTTCCCCCTGGGTGTATGGTTTCATTCTCGGAATAGAATGGGAAGGGGATCTGGTTGCTTACACAAATGGCAGCGAACCGCAGGCCCCGCAATACAGCGGCGAATATTTATATACCGAAAATGCCCGCAACTTTGAGATATTTCTGGCTTCTATCGGCGATCGGACAATTGCGTACGAAACGGAAAAGTACGGTACACAGCGCGTCGTTGCCTTTGCGAACTGGCCCACCACCTGCCCTCTTGAGTTCAACGAAAATATTAAGCAGGCGCACCATAAATACGCAAAAGTGGATGTGAACAATATCCTGGCAACCGATGCGTTTAAGGCAGGAATGTTTGCGTCCTATCATATATATCCCTACTATCCGGAATATCTGTTGTACGATCAGGAAACAAGTGCGGTGGAGAACACGTTCCAGGAATATCTGAAGCTGCTGGTTGAGCACAATACGATCCCGGTCGTTATTACAGAATTCGGCATTCCGTCGAGTCGTGGTCAGGCATCCTACGAACAGAATCGGGCGCTGGGCCGTGATCAGGGCGGTGTGAGCGAAGTCAAGCAGGGCGAAGCGCTGGTGTCCATGTACCAGGACATTCGCAGCTCCGGCTGTGCCGGCGGAGTGGTGTTTATCTGGCAGGATGAGTGGTTTAAACGCACATGGAACACCATTCCCTTAGTTGATTTGGAGAGAGTCATTTTCTGGAGTGATTATCAGACAAATGAGCAGTATTTCGGCCTGCTTTCTTTCGATCCGGGTACGGATAAAAGCATTTGTTATGTAGATGGTGACAAGTCGGATTGGGACGATTCATCGCTTGTGCTGGAGCGGGATAGCTGCCGCCTGTCAGTAAAATATGATTTGAAGTTCATGTATTTCCTTGTGGAAAAAGCCGGGTTTGATATTTCTACTGACAGACTATACATACCAATTGATACAACACCGAAAAGCGGCGCTCAGCAGGCAGCCAACCTTGGAATAGAAATGTCAAATCCGGCGGACTTTGTCATTGAGATAAACGGAGAAAATGATAGTCGCCTTTGGGTACAGTCACGCTACAATACAACGACCGCACTTTACGGAAACCAGCTTGAACACCATTTTAATCAGCATGTGAACAGGCCTTATGTTGACGATCCGCAGTTTCAGAAGGTTTTCATGATTCTGCATGAGCTGGACTACTATTGCGAGGGAGACATAATTGATTTCTGGGACTACAACTACAACTCTCTCGACATATACTACTCCCTTGTTCAAACTCATGAAACCGGAAAATTAACCTACGGCAACGCCAACCCTACGATGGACGACTTCAATTCTCTTGCTGACTTTTGTGCCGGAGAGGGTTTTGTGGAAATCAAGCTTCCCTGGCTGCTTTTAAATTTTGCCGATCCGACAAAAATGTGCATTCACGACGATTATTATGAAAACTATGGAGCAGAGTATCTTTTCATTGACTCGATGCATGTCGGTGCTGGAGATGGGACTACGACCGTCCAAATGGTGGAAGTTCCCCTGAACATACTTCCAAAGAAACCTGAGTACCATGAGAGACTGAAAGAGTCCTACTATATCCTGCAGGATTATTGGAAAGATAAATAACAAAGAAAGGAGCTGCGAAACATGACAATCTTTATTAAATTATACTTGTTGCTTAATCTTTCCCTTGTGGCCTTTAATATCGTGTTTCTGCTTGTGAACAGGCGCAAGCGGCTGACTGCATATAAAATTAACAAGTCCTTCGCCAAAGAGATTCGTCAGGCGTTGTCGGAGTCGATGAATGATCACGGCGACTTCCCCTTGAGTTTTGCAGCCAGTTTGCGAGAGCATTTACCTGTTACCAGGAATATGCTGACGCTGCAACAAGTTATTGAAGCGGATGAGGAAGCCAGACAGCGCTTTCAGCCATATATCTGGGAGCAGATCGATCACTATGCAAAGAAGAGGGATGAGTACGAGAGGGCATACTATACCTATATACTCTCCACTTTTGATTACAGCCGGTCAAAGCCGGCGGACTCCGACATTGTCAAGCTGCTTGCTTTTTTGAACAGCAATTCCCTGTACACCTTCTCGAATACCATGATGGCGCTGTATGCGATTGGCGACATCCCAGCACTGCTCCGTGCTGTTGAAAAAACCGATGAGCGCCCGGAATTCTATCATAAGAAACTCCTGGTTGACGGCTTGCTCACAGCAAAGCTTGAGCATGCGGAATTTGCTTCTCAGTTACAGAAAAACTTTGCCGGCTATACACCGTACACTCAGAACTGTCTGATAGATTACTTCCGTCTGAATGGCTCGGACGCGGTTTCGCTTTGCCTTAGTCTTATGCGGGATCCTAAGACGGATAGCGAAGTCAGGTATTCTGCAATGCGCTATTTTGCCAAACACCCCGATCCGGAAGCAAAGAGACTTTTTATGGAGATCCTTGCGGATGAGGATGCGGCTTGGCTGGAGCAGATGCTGTCCATACAGGCTTTAGTAAAATATGGCGATCCCAAAGTGCGAATGGCGATAGAAAAGAAAGTCACAAGTAGAAACTGGTATGTTCGGGTAAATGCGTTGCAGTTCATGCATCGCAACGGCTTAAGACGTGAAGATGTTTTAAATATTCTCTATCTGAGAGACCGTTACACAAGTGAATATCTCCTTTATCTGTACAGGGAGGATGAGGAGATGACACGCTATATCATCGATACGATTCATTTGCTGAATGTCCAGGCGGAAGCAGTTCAGGAGAGTGGGAATATAGAAGCGATTTCTGCGCCGCCGCAGTTATTAAAGGTAGGTGATGAAAATATTTGACTTTGTACATAATGTCTTCACTGAAGACGGCGTGAGATCCCTGCTGGAAAATGTTGAAAATTTCTTTGTTCTGTATCTGGCCGGTTATTCAACATTTCTTTTTGTTTCCGTTCTGATAGGAAGCAATCAGCTGTTTACGGACATTAAAAAGCGGCAACTTTATAATTCCATCCACCACGATTATTATTATCCAATCAGCATCCTCGTTCCGGCATACAACGAAGAGATCACAATTGTACAGACGATACATTCCCTCATGAGACTTGACTACCGCCTTTATGAGATTGTTGTTGTCAATGATGGATCGAAAGACGGTACAGAGGATATCGTCGTAAATACCTTTGGATTACAGCGGGTATTGAGACCTTTTCGTCTCCAGATTCCATGTAAAAATGCGATTTCCGTTTATGAAGGTAAGTCTGAAAACGGCGTTGCCATTACGCTGATTAACAAGGAAAACGGCGGCAAGGCAGATAGCCTTAATATGGGTATCAATGCTGCAAAATATCCTTACTTCGTGTGCATGGATGCCGATTCCATCCTGCAAAGGGATTCTCTTTCGAAAATTATCACCCCTGTGCTTGAATCACCAAATGTGGTTGCGGTTGGCAGCATGATTCGTATTTCGAATGACAGTGTATTTGAGGATGGAAAGCTGGTTGAGCATCGATTGCCCAAAAAGTTTCTGGCTGCCTTTCAAGTTCTGGAGTATGAAAGATCCTTTCTTGCTTCCCGCATTTTGCTCGACAAGTTTAACGCGAACATGATTATTTCCGGCGCATTCGGCTTGTTTAAGAAAGACGCCATCATCAACGTGGGCGGCTATCAGACCGGGTCAATGGGCGAAGATATGGAGCTTATCGTAAAGCTGCACTCATATTACCGATCCAATAAGCTTCCTTATTCGATTAAATATGCCTATGACGCAATATGCTGGACACAGGTTCCGGAGCGTATGCGCGATTTAATCAAGCAGAGAAAACGCTGGCATATAGGCCTCTTCCAGAGCCTGTCCAAACACCCTGGTCTTATCACGAGTGGCAGCTATATATATTATCTTCTTTATGAGCTGCTATCCCCGTTTATCGAGCTGGTGGGCATTTTGACAACGGTACTGGCATACTTTTTCGACCTTATTGCTTTTGAGTATATGCTGATGCTGTTTCTTACCTATGCACTGTTTGGAGCCAGCCTGACCATCATTTCTTTTACAACGAGGAACTACCTCAGTGAAGTGCCTGTCAAGTTCGGAGATGTTGTCAAGGCGTTCTTGCTGTGTATCCCGGAAAATGTGCTGCTGCGCCATGTTTTTGTATGGACCCGCCTGTTCTCCATTTTGTTCTATCGCGGTAAAAAGACAAAATGGGGCAAGATCAAAAGACGTGAAATCTCTTATTCCGCCCGTAATTAGTGTCTTTTTACGTTCGCTGCTTTGTCCCTGCAGTTCATGCTGCAAAGTGCGCTTTGCTTCAGGGTCTCGAGGGCTGTCTTGCTGAGAGAAGTGTGCCTACCAGGAGCCATCTTCCATGTCTTTAAAGAAATGCATGCGAACGGAGTAAGCGCGTAGGGGAATCCAGAGGCCTCAAAGATCGCGATGGCTTTTGTCCTTCGTCGCATCTGCCGATGCAGTCTCTCCATCAGATTTATCAAACTGATCTTTTGGAATCCAGGGCAGGGAAAGGAGAGGCTGTCTTCCAGGCCTTCCTCAAGCATCTCCACCGCTTCAGGGAATGAGCTCACGCCTGCCGTCTTCCTTGACTGCTGCAGACTACCTGATTCGCCGCAGAGCCGTTTCAGCTATAACGAAGGGAGACTGGCTCTTTTTTGGGCGCTGCGAAAAGGGGTGAGCTGTTTCTCCTACTCATCGCCCCCCCAATAGGGTTCCCAATTGGGCGGGTACATATCACCCGGTTTTAAATCGAAGAGTTCGCTGACGGTAACGAGCTTGAGGCCGCGTTCGGCCAGCACCGGAAGTGCCTTAATCATGGCATCGACTGTTGTCTCGTGTATGTCATGGAGCAGGAGCGTGCTGCCTGGTTCTATGGTGTCAATGATGTATTCATAGACATAGTCGACTTCTCGGATCAGCCAGTCATCCGGGCTCGGTTCCCAGAGTACCAGAGCAAGCCCTTCCCGTTCTGCCAGATGCGTGATGTGCTGAGGAAATTCCCCGAACGGAGGTCGCAACAGTGTCGGCTTTTCATCCGTGATGGCGGCTATTGCGCTATTCGTTCTCCTGATCTGGCTTAGCAGCTCCGCGTCCGACAGCGTATTAAAACTGGAATGGTCGTAAGAATGGTTCGCGACTTCATGTCCCTCGTCAACCATGCGTTGAATGAGCGCACTATTGTCTTTCATTTTATTGCCGAGCACGAAGAATGTCGCCTTTGCATCGTATTCTTTGAACGCATCGAGAAGGCGGCCCGTATGTTCTCCGGGACCGTCATCGAAGGTGATGGTGGCGGCATTTTGCAGTTTAGGCGTTATTTGCTTCTCGGCAGTTGTTGCAGCGGTTGTCAAACTCGCAGGGGCACTTGTTGTTTCCTGTGGGACAGTCGTAGTGTAAGTCGTTGATTCAGAGCCGCCATCAACTGTCTCTGACGGATCCTGAGCTGCGCATGAAATATTCGCTCCCATAATGATGAGGGCGATCAGCATAAAAATAAATCCGCGCTTTTTGCGAAATGTACTCATGACAATGTACCAATCCTGGTTAGAGCAATTAAACCCTGTACTGATTCAGCCCCATTTATGAATCTTGTCGAAGGAGGGCTGATCTGCTTCTCTGTTTCTGGAACCCTGTTGTTTTCCCGCGACTAACACAGTGTACATATGTCTTTCCTGCCTGATCGTAACAAAAATGGGCTAAATTCGAGGACGGGGCAGAACTCAGAACAAGTTCTTGTGGTGGCTTTCAGGGAAAAGGAGCAGCATATCAGGTAACGTATCGGAGGACATTAAGAAAGCTGCCGTCGCTCCAGGCCACGATAGCCCTCGTATTCTGACCCAAATGAAAAAACGTCTGGATTGTACTCGTTTTCACGTACAATGCCATTCTGTCACTATCTGTTTAGGAGAGCCAAGCATGTGAAAAAGATACAAACTCTATGCGAAGATCGGGACATGACGACAGACGATCTGAAGAGCGTTTTGAAAGCGGTCATCGACAGGTACGGTTTTGACTATCTCGGCACACATGCCGTCAACGTGTACGAGCATCTGCCAAAAGAAAGGCCGTCCAATCGCAAAGTGGCGGGAGCCCTCCTCCTGACGCTGCTGAACGGCATTCCTGAGAGGGCGCGGGAGAGCAGCTGGACACAGCGGGACCTTGCTGCGTTGATTCGCGGGGAATGCCTGCTCGAAGAAGGAACAGCAGATGAGCTGGCGAAGCTCTATCTGGGCGTATTCAGCGCAGCCAACGAAAAGGAGTGGGAAGCCAGGAAGGAGCAGGGCTTCGTCCAGTTCTGTGAAAAAGAATGGCTCTTTTCCTGGGAGGGTGAGGACACCTGGTACGTTCAGGACGTGCATATCGACTGTGAAGCCCAAGCCGACATCGTTGTTCAGGTGCAGGATGTGGATCGGGTCCGTGCGCTGCTGGCGAAGGAGCTCAGGAGCAATCCCTTTATTACGGCAGAGGATATCTCCGCCTGGTTTGAGGAAAAGCTTATGGATCTCCTGGACGAGGACTTCTCCGAATATGTCCAGGCAGATGATTACTATCCTCCGGTAGCGGAAGACTATATGGCCTGTGAGGTCGCCAATAAATTCTGCAAGGAACACGGCCTCCGGCTCGTCTCCTGTGAGGAGAGCGGCTCGTCGTCGGATTACGAACCAAACTGACAGCGTACAGGGCTGCAAAAACATGGCCAGAGAGTCAAGAGGAAAACGATGGATTACAAAGAAATCCGCATAAGTGGGATCAGGTATCTGCAGGAGCTGGAGGGGAATCCCAACTGGTACTGGGGATCGGATTATGCCAGTGGCTTTCTCTATGAGGCGGAGGAGATCTGGCAGGCGGGCTTTGAAATGAAGAGCAATCGTCTGGTTTTCGTCTCCTACCCGGATGGGGAAATTCATGAGCCCGTGCGTGCGGGCGCAGGACAGTACTTCGCAGAACCTGTTTGCCATGATGGACAGATTTACTGTCTGCTGGTGGATTTCGCAAAAAAACAAATCCTGCTGCTGCGCTGCACTGCAGACATGAAGAGTGTTGTTACGGAGGCTGTGCTGCCACTTGATATGGTGGAGGATACCTACAACCTGTCGCTCGCGACCGCGCCCCTGATGATCATGCGGCAGGGGAGGGAGGCTGTGTTTGAGATTCTCTGGCCCGAGCCCTGCCGTTTTCAGATCTCTGAGTCGGAGAGCTTCCTGTGGCGGGAAGGTGACCTGCTGCTGTTTACCAGCTGGGCTGTGGAGCCGGAGGAGGAAGAGCGGGTTGTTGTCCGCCGCTTCCCGACCGGGGAGGTCGTCAGGGTGCTTGAGGGGATGCTCATGCGGCTGCCGGACGGACAGTGCTGGCTGCTTGACGGGGGAGGAGACGGAGAGGGCGGCTGAGGTCGGTCGACAGATCCCGCCTGCCGTGCTAAAGTTCCTGTTGGTCTTTATTTTGTAATCTCCCTGTAATATTGGGAGCTTGTTGAGGTGCAGCATGGGAAAACGACGGAATCGCATGGCAGCCCTGATGCTGTCTGTTCTGATGCTTCTGGCTCTGCTTTGGATGCCGACAGCGGTGACAGCCGCGCCTGCGGCCAGTCACACGGTGCGTTCTGGAGAGACGCTCTGGATGCTGCAGCAGCGCTATGGCGTGCCGTATCTGACGATCGCGCGTGAGAATGGCATCCCGGCGCCTTACTGGCTGCAGGTTGGCCAGGTGCTTACGATTCCGGGGACGACGCCCGCGCCGACGCCCGCTCCTGAGCCTGCAACTCCGACGCCCACGCCTGCTCCTGCGACTCCGACGTCTCCGGCGGCGGGAAGCTACACCGTGCGTGCGGGCGATACACTCTGGAAAATCGGGCAGCACTTTGGCGTTTCCTACCTGACGATTGCGCGCGCGAATGGCATCCAGGCACCTTACTGGCTGCGTGTGGGCCAGGTGCTCAGTATTCCGGGGCTGGCGCCCGCTCCGACGCCGGTACCGACTCCTGCGCCTGCACCTACGCCTGCACCGACACCCGGGCCGACGCCCACCCCGGCGGCTCCGGTGATTCCGACAGCGGGAAGCTACACCGTGTGTTCGGGCGACACGCTCTGGAAGATCGGGCAACGCTTCGGTGTTTCATACCTGACAATTGCGCGTGAGAATGGCATCCAGGCACCATACTGGCTGCGTGTGGGCCAGGTGCTGCGCATTCCGGGGGCGGGACCGGCTCCGACTCCCGCGCCCAGCCCGGCTCCGACTCCCGCACCCAGCCCAGCTCCGACTCCGGCGCCAACACCTGCGCCCAGTCCGGCTCCGACGCCGACGCCGGCGGCTCCGCAGGCCAGAACGTACACCGTTCGTTCCGGAGACACACTCTGGAAAGTGGGCCAGCAGTTTGGTCTGTCCTATCTGGCTATCGCTCAGGCAAATGGCATCCAGTCTCCCTACTGGCTGCGGGTCGGCCAGGTGCTGGTCATCCCCGGAACAACGCCTGCACCGCCGCCCGCGCCCGTTCCCACTCCCGTGCCGACTCCGGCTCCGGATGTGCCTGCAAACCCGGGTACGGCGGTCAGCAGCGGCAACCGCAGCTACAGCCCGGTTAATGTGCCTGCCAGCGCTCTGCAGACGAGCAGTTACGGTGCCTGGCGGCGCTGGCCTGCAGTCTCCTCGCTGCCGATTCAGCTGGTGACCAACATTGGTGCTTATCAGGGCCGGGCGAAGGATGGCAATGCTCTGAAGGGGCTTACCGTTATCCTGGATGCCGGGCATGGCGGCAGCGATCCAGGTGCTGTCGGTACGCTGAACGGTCGCCGTATCCGGGAGTGCGACATCAACCTGCCGGTGACACTGCAGGTGAGGACCATGCTCGAACAGCTCGGTGCCAGGGTTGTCCTGACCCGTGACAGCGACGTCACCCGCTCACTTTATTACCGTGTCGGCGTGACCGGCCTGACGGTGGCCGAGCAGTGGCAGAGCGACCTGGCGGGCCGCGGCTATGATCTGGGCTGGCTGGGCCAGGCGCAGACGGTCCTTGGCCAGCAGAAGAACGCTAATCACGATGTTGGCAGCGGCATGGGCCTTTCACAGGGTCTGGGTGCCTCTGAAATCCTACGCAAACTGCTGGATGCCGAGTCGATGACGCGGGATATCATCTTTGTCAGCATCCACGCCAATGCCACGGCGGACAGTTCCAGTGGAGCGCGCGGCTTCCAGACCTACATTTCGACCAATAGCAGCGTCTTCAACCGTGAATACGAGCTCTTCCAGGCGAACGACCCCAACCGCCCTTACAATCCTAACTACCGCCTCTATAACGACAGCGACCGTGCGCGCCTGGCGACACAGATCTTCAATCAGGTTACGGCACAGGTGCCGGCCCTGCGCGGCAACAGCGCCCGCGCTGCCATCCCCGGCAACTACGCCGTCCTGCGTGAGAGCAATGTGACGTCGGTTCTGATCGAAATGGGCTTCATGACGAATTCCAGTGATCTGGCCCTGCTGCTCGACGGGGGCAATCAGACGCGGATCGCACGCGGCATTGCCGACGGGATTTTTAACTACTTCTGTCGCTGACGCGCCGGTTTATGCCACTGCCAGAGTACTTCGATTCGCCGCATCCTGTTTTTGTGGGATATGTCACAGCCAGTCACAAACTGGCGGAGCTTATCTAGCAAGGGCTTTAAGGCTTCACACAAAGCGAAAACCATGAGAAAGATGCGTTTTGTTCAACGGTTTATAGTAAAGCCGGCAGACAGACGCATCTAATTTTTACTTCAAGTAACGTATGTATGTTTCTCGCGCTGTGATTAAACGGCCTTTTTAATATCATAAAATTATTTGATCTTTAAATAACGATTGTGGCAATTAATAAGCTTGGATATGCATTGTTTTAGCACAATTTCCGCACCCCTGAAGATGGATATTAGACTAAAATAATGGTGTGCTCTTTTTTATCCCATCCTCTTGTACAGAAGGAAGAAGTCTCTATACTTAAGTCATGTCAAATCGAAGGATTGAAGCTTTACTGGAACGACGAGCCGAGTTGTTGAATGAACTCGCCAAGAAGGCCTGGCTGCTGCGCGGCACCTGGGCGGAACGATACTCAACCTGTATGCGCCCCAACTGCAAGTGCCATCAAGGTGAAAAGCATGGGCCGAGGTATTACCTTTCCATTGCACGTCAGGGCAAGAAACGGGAAGTGTACATCAGAAGACGACACGAGGACCTGGTTAGAAAAGGCATCGCGCAGTACCAGACAGTCGATGACATCCTGCTGCAGATTACGGAGATTAATCTGGAGTTGTTGAAGGAAGGTGCTTATGACGACGACAAATTGTCATGAGAACTAATGGAAATCCTTCGAGACGCCAAAGTATCCTTTTCTGGAGGAATGCCATATTTCCATTTGCCTGCGGCGGCTTAGTGCTGGCAGCTGAATCTATTAAGTTCGTTGACCTGGGAGTCTAATGAAGTTCCGTCAGTCGCTTGGTCACGGGACGAGACTCGGGCATATCCGTAGATCATGGCGAAGTCCTCGTCGATTTGGCATCCGTAATGGTATACGAGCCGTCGGGCTTCCGACTGCCAGCGGGTACCAAAACAACTTCGTAATCCAACGTGCGGGCGGTTTCCAACAGTTGTTCGAGCGTGGGGAAATTTCTTGCCAAACGGAGATTGATAGCCGTTGGAGTAACTTGCAAGCGTCTGGCCAGCATACTCTGATTTACTTCTTTGCTGTTCATAATGGCTTTGATAGCGTCTGCGGATTTCATGGTGGTGTACCTCCTTTTGGCCATAATATACCGTACGGAAATACTGTTATCAACCGTTCGGCTAACATTGTTTTTCTTTCATAACATATGTTATACTTAGTAGTCTGTAACATCTAAAACTCGTATAAGGCATTCCTTCGGCATATGCTATTTTCATCTTTGAGAGTAGGAGTGTGTCATATGCCGTCAGTCAAATATGTAATTGAGTTGTCGGATGTGGAACGTAAAACCCTGCACGATA
>JASGUW010000014.1 GCA_030055235.1 Bacillota bacterium | reverse complement strand
ACTTCACCATCCGGTACCGGGAGGACATCAAGCCCGGCATGTGGGTGCGCTTTCAGGGAGATAAATGGAACATCTCCACTCTGGGCGAGTACAGCTTCAAGCGCACCTATCTGGGCCTGAAGGCTTCTATTGCCAAGGGGGTGAGCGGATGAAGCAGGTCAACGCGGCGCTCAAGGATATCGGCATTCCGGTTTACGCAGGCGTCTGGCGGGCCACTTCGCCCAACCAGAATCCGCCCGTGCAGTATTGTGTCTATTCCACGACCACCACGGAAGCCAGCCATCATGACGATCATGTGACCAGCCTGCGCACCTATGTGTACCTGAACCTGTGGAGCGACATCGACCCGACCGACATGGCGGATACGATCCGGCAGGCCATGTACGCCTACGGCTTCTTCATGGTGGAGGAATCTGACAAGGGCTACAATCAGCCAGCCTACGACACGGCCACCCGGCAGTACACGGTGCAGTGGACATGGTGCTGGAGGGAGGACGTGGACTATGGCAATTGAACTGAGGGGCTTTGATGATCTCCAGAACGACATGGTCAACATGGCCTATGCGCTGGATCAGGGGCCGGGCGTGAACCGTGCCCTGAAGGCGGGCGCTGTGCCCATCGAGGAACAGATGCTCCACAATGCCAGCACCGACCCGAAGATCATCACGGATGCCCTGCACTCATCCATCCATACGGGCAAGGTCAAACAGAAGCGCGGAGGCGGCAAGCAGATCACCATCGGTGTTCATCACTCCGAGAACGGCGCGTATTACGCCAATCCTGTGGAGTTTGGGCACGGCGGGCCTGCTCCGGCCCCCGCGCATCCTTTTGTGCGGCCTGCCTTCGACACCCGGGCCGATGAGGCCTTTTCCGAAATCAAGCGCGTCCTGCGGGACGAGCTCAAGAACCGATGAATTGGAGGTAAATCATTATGGCTAATACTCCTGCCGCTTCTCCGACCGTATCTTCCACGGTTGGTCTGAAGAACATGGTGATCGCCCCGCTGGAGGTCGACACCGAGGAAACCCTGACCTACGGCGATCTGCAGCTGGTGGCTGGCGCGATTGAAGCCAGCATTACTCCTGAGAACGCCGACCCGGACATCCAGTACGCCGACGACATCGAATTCGATGTGCTGTATCCTGATCCTGAACTTACCTTCACCACGAAGATGGCGGATATTCCGCTGGCCATCCAGGAACAGATCTTCGGCAACAAGATCGACGACAACGGTGTCCTGATCCGCTCTTCCACGGATAAGCCCCCGTACTTCGCCGTGGGCTTCAAGAGCGAAAAGTCCAACCACAAGTTCCGCTATGTGTGGCTGTACAAGGTGCGGGCCAAACCCCTGACCGAGAACTATGCCACCAAGGAAGGCACCACGATCACCCGCCAGACGGGGGATGTGGAATGGACTGCCATCAAGCGCACCAACGACGGGCGCTACCAGGCGGTCGCCGACGAGGGCGAGAACGGCTTCACGGCTGAAAAGGGTGAAACCTTCCTGCAGTCCGTGTATACGCCCGTGATCACGCCCACCCCGTAATCATCACCCCGCTGCCGCACGGCCATGACGCTGTGCGGCAGCTACTTTTGAAGTTTTGGAGGTAAAAATATGATCACCTGTACGCTCGGTGAAAAGAAATACACCGTAGACTTCGTTTCCGGCAGGGCCCTGCGCGAAATGGAGCCCGCTTCCAAAATGTACGGCAGGCTGGTGCGCCTGTCCCAGGACGCGACTGAGGGCAAGGATGTCTCCCAGGAGCAGCTGACCGTGACCGATGCCCTGGACACGATGGTGAAGTGGTTCTGCATCCTGTTCAACAACCAGTTCACCCCGGATGAGGTCTACGACAACTATCCCGCTGACCGTCTGATGCATGACATCGCGCTGGCGCTGATGGCCACCCAGACCCAGACCACGGAGGTGCTGGACACTTTCCCTACGATTCCGGCGGTGCAGGAAGCGGAGCAGATTCTGGCGGAGGCGGAGAATCCGGAAGTGACGATCCCGCAGGAAGCCTGACCCTGCCGGAATACATCTACGCCACCTACAACGAGCTGATGAAGAACGGCTGGCGGATGAAGGAAATCGACGAAATGGACATGCTGGGCTTCCTGCGCCTGCGGGCATGGGATGCCACACGGGAGCAGGAAAAGAAAAAGCCCCGGCAGCGCTTCATTGATGAAGTCTGGCCAGGGGTGAAACCGGGATGATGCAGATCGACAAACTGGTATTTTACGTCATTGTTCCTTTGATTTCCTGCAGATGCTGTATCTGCCACAGACGTTCGTTCCTTACGGCATCCATACAATCAGGATGCAGTAAACAGACCGCTTTTACTGCATAGTCTGAAGCTACCATTGCATGCTCTCTCATATGAGCTGTAGCGACTGCATGGCCGACAACCCTCAAAGCAGTGCAGATCATTACATCTTCGCTTTCTTTTGCAAGCTGATGAATTTTGAAGCTCGCCTGTCTGACATCATGCACTCTTGTGTTGCCTTTCTGCCACTGTTCGTTGATCCAGAGGCCTTCCCTGATTGTGTCATGATTCAGCTTTGAACCATCCATATAATTCAGTATGTGGTCAGCCAGCATCAATGCGTATCTGCATAGCTGTGCTTGAGAAGCATCTTCATATTCCTGATCCAGCCTGGACCTTAACTCTGTGTCATCAGGAATTCTGATTTTAGCTTTTGTCACCCTGCAGACCTCCATAAAAAAACGATTGACCGAAATACGTACAAACTCCGATTGTCGAGCCGAAGCTCCTAACCAGTATTCTACCATTATCCCTGAATCTCCTGCAATCAAAGAGAGGTGAACTTTTATGGCTGAAACCCTGCGCGAACTGGTGGTCGCGCTGTCGCTGGATTCCAGCAATTTCTCGCGCAATATGCGCACCATCAACCAGCAGATCAAGGAAGCCGAGTCCACCTTCCGTCTGGCAGGCGCTGGCGTACAGAACTATGAAAAGACCATCGCGGGCACGGAAGCCAAGCTGTCCATGCTGGGACAGAAGCTCACCCAGCAGCAGCGGGCCGTGGAGCAGTACAGCCGGGCGCTGGTGGCGGCGAACGATAAGCTGAAGGAAAACTACGACCGCCATCAGGATTATACCCAGCGGCTGGAGCAAGCCAAGGCCCGTCAGGAAGACCTGCGTTTCGAGGTGGAAGCGGCTACCGTTGCCTATGAGAATTATCGCGATTCCCTGGGCGAAACGGACTCCGCCACCATTGCCGCCAAGCAGAATCTGGAGGCTTATCAGCAGGAATACGAAGAAGCGACTGCAGAGGTCACCAAGCTGGAAGGCCAGGTCAAGGCACTGCAGAAAACCATGCAGAACAGCGCCGATGCGGTCAGCAAAGCACAGACCGACCTGAACAACGCTAAGGCATCCGTCCGGGAAACGGAAGCGGAGATCCGCAGGCTGACGGAACAGCTATACCGGATGCAGTCCGCATGGACGCAGGCAGGCGAAGCCCTGACGGCCATCTCCAAGAAGTGTGAATCCATTTCCAAGGCCATGACCAAGGCCGGGAAATCCCTCACGACCCAC
The DNA here is from genome assembly GCA_030055235.1 of Bacillota bacterium. Taxonomy (GTDB): domain Bacteria; phylum Bacillota; class Clostridia; order Saccharofermentanales; family Fastidiosipilaceae; genus JAEZYR01. The sequence goes on along the minus strand of JASGUW010000014.1, from coordinate 6,025 downwards.
GTCACGGCTCCCATTACGGCGCTCGGCACTGCTGCCGTAAAGGCCAGCATTGATTATGAAAATGCCTTCGCAAACGTCCGGAAGACCGTAGACGCTACTGAAGAGGAATATGACCACCTGTCCGACTCCGTGAAGCAGATGAGCACAGAGGTTGCCGCCTCCGCTGAGGATATCGCGGAGGTCATGTCTATCGCCGGGCAGCTGGGTATTGAGAACGAGCACCTGGCCGAGTTCACTCGTACCATGATCGACCTGGGCAACAGCACGAACATGGTTGCTGCGGATGCCGCGAGTGAAGCCGCCCGGTTTGCCAACATCATGGGCATGAGCCAGAACGAATTCCAGAATCTCGGCTCCACGCTGGTTGACCTGGGCAATAACTACGCCACCACCGAATCGGAAATCATGGCTATGTCCCTTCGCCTTGCAGGCGCGGGCAAGCAGGTAGGCCTTTCGGAAGCGCAGATCCTGGGTTTTGCCGCCGCCCTGTCCTCTGTCGGCATCGAGTCCCAGATGGGCGGCTCCGCATTTTCCAAAGCCCTGATAAAAATGGAGGTCGCTGCCGCAACAGGCGGCGAAGCGCTGGAGGACTTCGCCAAGGTCTCCGGCATGACGGCATCCGAGTTTAAGTCTCTGTGGGAGCGGGACGCCGCTTCCGCGTTTCAGGCGTTTATCGTGGGCCTGTCCAAAATGGATGAGCAGGGCGTCAGCGCCATCAAGACCCTGGACGATATCGGGATCGCCGAGATCCGGCTCAGGGACACACTTTTGAGGGCGACGAACGCTACAGAGCTTTTCAGCAAAACACAGGATACCGCCAATAAGGCATGGGCAAAGAACACCGCTCTGACTACAGAAGCCAACAAGCGGTATGCGACCACGAAATCCCGCCTGATCAACCTGAAGAATACGGCGCTCATGTTCGCCCGTCAGATCGGTGACGACCTGAACCCGACGATCCAGCAGATCATTGACAAGGCCGGGGAGCTTCTGCAGAAGTTCCTGTCCCTGGACGCGACACAGCGGCAGTCCATTGTGAAGTGGGCTGCGTTTGCAGCCGCTGTCGGCCCGGTCGTGCTGGTGCTCGGAAAGGTGGTCGGCGCTGTCGGCACCGTGACGGGCGCTATGGGGAAAGCCTTCACCGCCATCGGAAAGTTCTCCGCCAAGGTCAGTATGGCAGGCGGCGGTCTGGGCGGATTTATCAAAACCCTGGCTTCATCCAAATTGGCCATGGCTGCGCTTGCCGCCGCGCTGGTTTACGGTGCGATCAAGCTGGTAGATTATGCTTCCGGCGCGAAAGCCGCCCGTGAAGCGCTGGAAGGCATGGCGAAGACCGCCAAGTCCTGGAAGGAAACCGCCGCAGAAACCTTCTACGGCAGCAGTCAGGGCTTGTTCTTCTTCGGCATGAGCAAGGATGACTTCACTCGTCAGGTTAAAAGCTCGCGTGAGTGGATGAATGGTCTACTGGCTGTTTGGTCGGATGGCAAAAAGGAAACAAATGCAATCGTTAATGAATGGGTTGATTCATTTAAAGCCCTTACCGGAAGTACCCGTGATGAGCTCTCGAATCTGAAAAAAACCGCAGATGAAGCAGGCTATTCCTCTGTTTCCGAACAGCTTCAAAGCGACATTGACTTGCTTGATGCTATGGATAAGGAGATTGCCAGGCTCTTAAAGAAACGCCGGAACAGAAAGCTCACGGATAAAGATAAAATACGACTGCAGGAGTTAATCGATACACGCGAGGCCATAGAGGTCAAATATCACTTGTCTGCTGCTGACACGGACGGCTTCGATACCATCCGCAACAAAGTGGAAGCCGAGGTAGCACGTGCCGAAGCACGTGGACAGGAAGTCAGCACCACCGTGTATGAAAACGCCATGGTCGCTGCAGCCGAGGGCATGTCTGCCGTCAACTCCTCTCTGGATGCGCAATACGACAAGGAGTATGCCCTGATCCAGTTGATTGAGAACAGCACTGAACGCCAACAGGCAATGGAAGCTCTGAATCAAAAATATAACAAAGACCGAAGAATCGCCGCATTAGATTATGCTCAGCTGATGTCTGATGTGGTCATGCCTGTATGGGGTCAAAATGATATACAAGAAGCGAAGACACAAGTAGGCAGTTTAATGCAATTGCTTCGACAGTATAGTGCTGCTGCCTCAGATGCTGAGAAAAAAACGTTGCTGCCGCAACTGAACAATTTAACTTCAAGTATGGATGAGGGGGCTTTGGCTGAGTACATTGGGCTATTAACTCAAATTCAATCCCTAATGGATAATGGGATGACTGAAAATGAAGTACAGGCCATGTTCCCGGATATCGACTTTTCGTCCGCGCTGGAGCAGCTGGCTGCGATCCAAACCTACCTGAACCAGAACAAATGGGATACCAACCTGACCAGCCTGAACGAGATGTTCGGCGAAGCTGTCGGAGAGGAAGTTCTGAAGATCACCACCGATCTGGATATGACCGGAGCACAGGCCCGCTGGGATGAATGGGCCAGCAATCCCGGCGCGATCACCACGGACGCGGTCATTCAGGGATACACGGAAGCAGAGAACGCGACGAAACAGCAGCCGCTGGTGGATGCTTTTGTGGCGAAGTACACCGAGCAGCTGGAAGGCGCGGATAAATCCTCCTTGACTCCTTCCGGGCTGGTGGCCTATGTGCAGACCTATGCCGAAGCTACCACGGGCACTGATGTGTCCGGGCTGAATCCCACCAATGTGACCGCCATGGTCAGCGCCTACAAGGAACTGGCATCCGGCACCGACGTTACCCAGCTGAAGCCCAGCGAGATCACCGCCTATGTGTTCAAATACCTGGAGGACAACAAGGTCGATACCACCGGGCTGACGCCGGAAGCGGTGACGGCCTTCGTCATGGCCTATGAGGAGGTCACAGGCGGCGCTTCCACCGCTGCCCTGAAGCCCTCTGATGTCGTTGGCCTGATCACCAAATACGCTGAAGCCGAAAACGTGGATGTGTCCGCGCTGTCCTCCGCCCAGGTGGAAGGCATCGTGACCAAGTTTGCCGAGGCGATAGGCTGTGACAAGTCCGAGCTCCTCCGGGAGTTCACTGCCTACATCACGGAATACAAGGAAGCCGCAGGCGTGAAGAAGCCCACCCTGAACATGCAGGTAGGCCTGTCCGGCTATGATCTTCTGGCTTACCGCCGCTGGCTGCGGAACAACAAGGTCGAGGTGGAAGGCGTCGTCCGGCTGTCTGAAGTGTATGAAGACCCCAGCGGAGTGCTGGGCGAGTCCGGGGTGAAATACTGGAAGGACGGCGAAGAGATCCCTGTCACCGCTGTCACCTCCGATATGCTCCGACCCGAGGATGTGGCCATCCTGGACAAGGACGGCACCATGCACATCCTGCTGACCACGGAGATCACCGGCGCACCGGAAGCCATCGCGGAAATGCGGGAACAGGTGGCCGAGGTGGATCAGCTGGGCATGACTGCGCTGGGCACCGCCCTGACGGGCATCATGCCCAAATCCCTGATGGATTATATAGACTCCGCCATGCAGCGGATCAAGAATGCCAAGGGCGACCTGGATCAGTGGTACAACTTCATCTACGGCGGCAACGAAGGCATCATGCGGACGCTGAACCAGTCCATGATCAACGACTTCGATCCGGAGAATGTGGCCCAGCTGTCCACCTACGTTTCTGAAGTGGTTACCGCCATCCAGAACGGGCAGGAGGTCAGCCAGGAGGATATCGACAACCTGAACAAGATCCTGCAGTTTGTGCAGGACTTGGATTCCGTGGGTGTCGGTCAGAACGTGACCGAAGGCATCGCGGAAGGCATGACCGCCGCCGGATGGGATACGGACGCTGAGACGCTGGCCACCAACCTGGAGACGGCTATCAACTCCGCGCTGATCATCAACAGCCCGTCCGAGCGCATGAAGCCTGCTGGCGAATATGTCGCGGCAGGCGTCGGCGCAGGCATGGGCGGCTATGACTTTTCTACGGATGCAGCGACCCTGGCGACCAATCTGGAAACCGCCATCACCGCCGCTTTGACCGCTGAATCTCTTACCCCGTCCGGGACAGGAGCCATGGCCGGGCTGGCTGGCGCTCTGACGGCCTATGACATGAGTGGCGCTGGCACAACGGTATCTGCCAATGTAAAGGACGCCGTTTCTCGCAGCCTGACCACCACCAGCCTAAAAGCCATCGGCACCAATGCTATGGCGGGTCTGAAGGTGGGCATCAACGCCGGGCGAGCCGGTGTGGTCAGCGCCATGCAGTCCGCCGCCCGTGCTGCCGTGAATGCCGCTAAGAAGGAACTGAAGATTGCTTCTCCTTCGCGTGTGTTCCGGGATGAGATCGGCACCATGACCATGAAGGGCTTTGGGGAAGGCGTCCTGCAGGAAAGCCGGGTGCAGGCGCGCACCATCCGCAACGCCGCCCGCTTCCTTACGGGTGAAGCCAGGGAAGGCGCGATTGCCTTCGGAAACAACGACAACCGGAAAACGTACAACCAGACAAGCTCCGTCAACCTGTCCGGCAACAATTTCTATGTGCGGGATGAGCAGGATATCCGCTCCCTTGCCATTGAGATCGCCACCCTGACGAAACGTCAGCAGCGCGGACGAGGGCTGCGGATGGCCTGATTTACTTGACTTTCAGGGCCAGCAGAGTGAGTAATACTGCTACCCCAACGGAAGGAGGAAACGCCATGGGATTCATGATGCAGATCAGGCCGGAGGTGCTGAAAAAGCTCCGGGAGGATTACCCGACCGGATGCCGCGTGGAGCTTGTTCAGATGTTTGAGGAACCGCGCAAGGACATGGTTCCCGGACTGACCGGAGAGGTCATGTTCGTGGATGACGCGGGCGGCATTCATGTCGCCTGGTCGAATGGCTCGACCCTTGCGGCGATCCACGGCATCGACGTCATCCGCAGAATCAACTGATCACAATCAACCGCCAAAGGGCCACCCGTCAAAAGGTGGCCTTTTGACGTATTTGGAGGAATTCTCATGCAGGACTATTTTCTCTGGAATGGGGTGGACTGCCGCACCTACGGCATCCACGTGACGGAGCAGCCACCCATCACCATTCCACTGGAGCGGAGTACCCAGACCAATGTGCCCGGCAGGCCGGGGAGCCTGACGCAGCTGGAAGGCGAAGACGTCTACGACGATATGATCCTGACTGCCACTTGCTTTATCTCCGATCCGGCGCAGATCCCGGCCATCGCCGCCTGGCTGAAGGGCAGCGGCACAGTGACCTTTGCCAACCGGACGGGTGGCTACTATAAAGCGCGGATCGCCAACCAGATCCCTTTTGAAAAGGTGCTCCGGGGCAATCCGCACTGTACCTTTGCAGTCAACTTCCGCTGCTATCCGTTCTTCTATGCCAATGCCGCCGCTGACTTCACAGTCACCGTTTCCGGGACGACCATCACAAATCCGGGAAGCGTGTATTCCGAGCCGATCCTGACGGTCACAGGCTCCGGGAATATCACGCTCATGGTCGGCATGACCATTGTGGAACTGGAAAACATCTCCGGGAGCATCGTCATTGATTCCGTGCTGCAGGAAGCCTACCAGGGCACCACCCTGATGAACGACCACATGAACGGTGAGTTCCCGAGGCTGAAGCCCGGCGCGAATGCCATCAGCTGGACAGGAACGGTGACGAAGGTGGTCGTCAGGCCGAATTGGCGGTATTTATAACGGATCCTGCCTTCCAAATCCTGAAAATCCATGCTATATTGGTATTGGCCATTAGGCCGACAACTCGGGATTTATGGGAGGCAAGATCATGGATATAACCCAAACCTTTTATGATAATATGGCTTCTCAGTATGACAAGCTGTTTTTGGACTGGAATGCTACTACTCAAGAACAGGCCGTTATATTGAATAATATCTTTAGGGCACCTCTAAAAACGTCAAATTTCCTTTAGCATATCATACCCCCCCGAATAATCAAGGGGATTTTGCAAAAAAATGTATGAATTTATCGTAGAATCATCAAAATATCTGTCTTAAACAGCC
>JASGUW010000013.1 GCA_030055235.1 Bacillota bacterium | reverse complement strand
ATGCGGACATGGCCGCCTGTGTGATTGCGGCGATGCTGAAGGTGCGCAAGCTGGTATTTCTGAGCGACGTGCCGGGGGTGTTGCGTGACCCGGCTGACGAGGATAGCCTGATATCGACGATTCGCATGGGCGAGATTGACCAGCTGTCGCGGGACGGCGTCATTTCCGGCGGGATGCTGCCGAAGCTGCAGAGTGCCGCCGAGGCCCTGCAGGCGGGCGTGGGCAAAGTCCACATGATTGACGGTCGGGTGCGACATTCGCTGTTGCTGGAGCTGTTCACCGACCAGGGCATTGGCACGCAGATCATACCATGAGACGACAGAACGATTGCGAGAGGAGTGAGAATTATGAACATAGTACCGGCGTTAGGTTTACGGAACAAGTCGCTGCTGCGGCTGGCCGATATCAGTGACGAGCAGATGCTCGGTCTGGTGGATTTCGCCATTGCGCTGAAAGCGCGGAAACGGGCCGGCGAACACCTGCAGAATCCCCTGCTCAAAGGGCGCAATATCTGCCTGGTCTTTCAGAAATCATCGACCCGGACGCGTTGTGCGACGGTGGTCGCCGTGCGGGACGAGGGCGGCAATGCCGAGTATCTGGGTCAGAGCGACATTCATTTTGGCAAGAAGGAGTCGGTGAAGGACAGCGCCCGGGTGCTGGGCCGGCTCTTTGACGGCATTTTGTTCCGGGGCTTTGCTCACAGTATTGTCGAAGAGCTGGCGGAGAATGCTGGCGTGCCGGTGTGGAATGGCCTGACGGACGAGTGGCACCCCACCCAGATCCTGGCGGATTTACAGACGATCAAGGAGCATTTCGGGATCCTCAAGGGCCTGAAACTGGCCTTTGTGGGCGACGGACGGAACAATGTCTGCAACTCGTTGATGATCGGCTGTGCCAAGGCCGGCATTGACGTGGTGGACGTTTGCCCGCCGGAGTTGTCGCCTGACCCGGCAGTGCTGGCGATGGCCGAGGCGGCGGCGGCGCGGCATGGCTCGACGGTGAGCGTCAGCCACGATCCGGCGGCGGGCGTGCGGGGTGCGAACATTCTGTACACTGACGTGTGGGTGTCCATGGGCGAGGAAGCCGTATTCCAGGAAAGGCTGCAGCTGTTGCGGCCCTTCCAGGTGAACATGGACCTCGTGCGTGCGACGGGCAACCTCGACTCCGGCCGGGTGATGTTCCTGCACTGTCTGCCGGCCTTCCACGACAACAGCACGGATGTGAGCAAGACGACGGGCGCGCTGGAAGTGACCGACGATGTGTTCGAGGCGCCGTTTTCGAAGGTCTTTGACGAAGCGGAAAATCGTATGCATACCATCAAGGCGATGATCCTGTCCTCGCTTGCCTGAGTGCGGGTGGGTTTTGCGGACTGATAGGGTGCGTTGACCATGATAAGCCATGACCCAAATTTGGAGAGACAGCGATGCTAAAACGCAAGCGGCTTGATGAGATCAGCTGGGAACAGTTCAGCGCCCTCAGTCCGGACGAACGTGCGCCCTACTTGGTACAGTCCAGCGGTCGGCCCTATCACGCGCTGATTGCCCAGCAATTCGAGCGCGACAGCCTTGATCTGCTTTGCGACCTGGCCACGCGCATACGGCGCATCGCCAAGAGCCGCGACGGCATGAAATTTCTTTCGGATCTGCTTTGTCACAAGCGCGCGATGTTGTATTTCAGCCAGCCGAGCAGCCGGACTTTTCTGTCCTTCTATGCCGCCTGCCAGATTCTCGGCATGCGGGTGGCGGAAGTGCGCGACACGTCTATCTCCAGTGAGATGAAGGGCGAGACGCCGACGGATTCGGTGCGGACTTTCGGGTCCTATTTTGACATGATCATCATGCGGACGCCTTGGCAGGGCTTTGTTGAAGAGATGGCGTGGATGTTGTCCAACACCGAACGGCCCTTGCCGATCATCAATGCCGGCTCGGGGAAAGACCAGCATCCGACGCAGGCCTTGTTGGACATCTATACTTTGCAGCGCAGCTTTGAGAAGAATGGCGGTCTTGAGAACAAGCACGTGGTTTTCTGTGGCGATCTCAAGCGCGGGCGGACGGTGCGCTCGCTGTCGCGGCTATTGACCTACTATCCGAACATCCGCCAGACCTTTGCGGCGCCGGAGGCGCTGCAGATCGGTCAGGATATCCTCGACCAGCTTGATGCCGCCGGTGTGAACTACGATGTCACCACCGACTTCAAAGCGACCATCCCGGATGCGGATGCGATCTACATGACGCGGGTGCAGAGCGAGTGGGACAATCCGGATGGCGAGAAGCCCAAATACAACTGGGCGGACTACTCGTTTACGGCGGCGGACCTGCTGGTGCTCAAGCGCACGGGCGTGATTCTGCACCCGCTGCCGCGGCGGCAGGAACTGGACCCGGCCTGCGATAATGACCCCCGGGCGGTCTATTGGCGGCAGATGCGCAATGGCATGTGGATCCGCTGCGCGTTGATCGCGAATATCTTTGGCCGTGAGCAAGAAATCACCCATTACTACATGATGAACTTGAAGTGATTGCGCCGGGCTGCGGCCTGGTTCTGGAAAGACAGTGACGATGATATATGCAGAGGAACGGGAACAGGTCGCCTATTTCATGCGGCGGCTCTATCGACAGGGCCTGACGACCACGTCCGGCGGGAACATATCCTGTCGGGTGGGCGATGGCTGCGTGGCGATTACGGCGTCGAAGCTGGACAAGGCCGAGCTGGCGGCGTCCGGCGTGGGCGTGGTCGAATTGGCCGGTGGCGGTAGTCTCACGCCCGAGCTCGGGCTGAGCATTGAGACCGGCATGCACCTGGCGCTATACCGGCGGCGGCCGGACGTGCAAGCGATTGTGCATGCCCATCCGGTGACGGCCAGCGCCTTCTGCGCTGTCCGCGGCGTGGAGCTGGATACGACGCTGACGGCGGAGGCCTACGCGCTGCTGGGGCGACCGGCATTCATACCTTATGCGCTGATGGGTACGGACGACCTGGCCACGCGGGC
>JASGUW010000012.1 GCA_030055235.1 Bacillota bacterium | reverse complement strand
AGGTACTCATGTCAGACTCTTTCTGAATCAGAATATAAAACTTGCCTCAGCAATCGGCTTCAGAACTGTTCTTCAATTGTTTGGAAGCCGCTATGGATTCCCTCTGTCTGTTAAGTTAATGACATTGCGGTATTGCCCCCAGGATCGGGCAATATCGAAGTTTTTGACCAAGGAGTGGACAAAAAAGCTGATATTGCCCCGCTGATCGCGCAATATCAAAGCTTTTGGAACACTCGCTTAGCGTAACGGGTGGTCTGTACCGCCGCTTTCCTTTCGCTTTCCTTTTTCTTTAAAAAGCGGCGGCAAACGAATCAATAGAAAGCAGTCGTACGGGCGACACTTGCTGTGGTACTCAAAATAGGGGTATGAACGGATGAGTGTACACAACTGACCAAAAAGGGGCGCTTGTGCCGCAGGCTAGGGTAGGGAATCCCAATAATGAGTATGACGAAATCTTAGTGAACTGTGTACAAGAGTGCGGTAAGCGAAGCCTCGTTTGGAGTCGAGATTTATTACCGAGACACGGGTCAAGTCATTGACTCCGACTCGACAAAAACTCTTGTTGTGTCAGAAAAGGCTGACACAACTCCAAAAGCTGGCCATTCCACCTTTGAAATGGATAAAAAAGAAAATGAAATGATTGGCGGGCGGCTGCAGTCAAATCCTGTCGGTCTGCACTGAGAATAAGACAATCCCTGGTTCGTGTTCGGAAAGCATGGAACGCTTGGCATCAGGAGTTTCTTCGAAGCAGAACACACAAGCCTTTCCTTCACGAGACTCTATGCCGGGAGCAAACGATCTTCACCTGCCATCCTACGCAAACGCCATCAGGCGGATCGCAGTCGATCAGTAACCATATCATTTCACCCCCAGGCATATCGTCTGATCAAAAACACAATGAGCCTGCCGTTGGTTGAAAAGCTCCAGCAATTCAGAGCGACTCAAACTTTGATGAATCCTTTCCGTACTGCAGGGACCCGCGCACACCAAAATGCTTTTCTCGCATCAGCCTGGCAAATGAAATCTCCGTCAAGTTTCACTCATTCGCAAAAAGATGGAACCTCTTAAACGCCTGCAACAACAAGTATTACGGCGTTTAGAGCAAGTTCAGCATATGCATTTCCGGAAATCCTACTTCGTTGACATCACCCGCTAGAGAGTCTAGCATCAGATTGGATTAATCTGCAGATAAAGGAGGTTTTGGACATGGCTACCGCGGATCAAATAAAAGGACTTATCAGAGCTCATATCGATCAGGACAACAGTAAGTTCAAAACAGTTGCCTTGCAGATAGCTGCATACGAAGCTAAACTCGGTCACGATAAAATTGCCAGAGAATTAAAGGCGCTTATTGAAAAAACATCTTCTCGATCAAATATAGTTCAGTTTAACAAGCAGAATAATCTGCTGATAATGAGCACCCCTGATGACAGACTGTCTGATCTGATTGCACCTGATGAAATGATAATGCGCGTCAAACGAATCTTAGATGAATTTATAAACAGATCAAAACTCCACAAGTACGGACTGGCTAACAGACGTAAGATTCTGCTTGAGGGCGCGCCCGGCACAGGCAAAACCTTCACCGCAGCAATTATAGCTTCCGAATTACGCTTACCGCTTTTTACCGTACAGGTTGATAAACTCGTAACAAAGTATATGGGTGAAACCAGTGCAAAATTGCGACAGGTATTCGATTCAATCGAGACTGTGACCGGTGTATATCTATTTGACGAATTTGATGCCATTGGTGCCGACAGAAGCATTGATAACGAAGTGGGAGAAATGCGTCGTGTGTTAAATGCCTTTCTTCAATTTATTGAGCAAGATCGATCCAGCAGCATAATCATTGCGGCAACGAATAATCAACAGATTCTTGATAAAGCGTTGTTTCGTAGATTTGACGATGTTCTGCACTATGCGTATCCAACAGAACGTGAAATTAAGCAGTTATACCTTAACAAGCTGAGTCTGTTCGACTCTTCATTTATGCCGGGCAGTGAATTGGTCAATAGAACAATGTCTTTAAGTCATGCAGAAATATGCCGGATAAGTGATGATGTAATTAAACAAAGCATCTTGGGTAATGTCAGAATTACACAGGAGAGTTTAATTAAATTGGCGGAAGAACGATTGGCAGTCTATGGAAGGGAGGCATAATTTATGGCGGTTGAAAAGAGAAATATTTTTCTTACCAATACAGCAGATCATTTGCCTTATTCTCCCCCCTCTGGATTTCCAAAATCAAATATACCCTCTCGTGCTAACTTTGCTGCCCACGGCACCTTTCTAAAAAGAAAATTTGAAGAAGCATATAATCAAAACCATGAGTTAACTCAACGCCAGATAGCAGCAATAAAATATAAAGATGGTATTTATCTTGAATTTTCCGGAAAAGCAAATTACGATCTGGTTGTTAAAAGTTTGGACAACATACGCGAAGGCGTCCGACTGCTCAATGTCCGTGCCGACGAGGAGAGTAATACGGTAAAGGCGACAGTCTATGTTCCTGCCGGCAAGGAAACTTACTTCATCAAGAGAGTGGATCAATACCTAACTGAAAAAACAAAAAATGGCGAACCTCGTCATATGAATCTGATCAATAGTATCGAAGACATCTCGCTGGCATTCCTTGACGCCTTTTGGTTAGGGGCTAAAACTGATATTCCAGATGATATCCCTGTATGGTGTGAAATCTGGTTACGTGCCGAAGACGATACGTGCGATGAAGTCGAATCTTTACTCAAAGAAGCTTGTGAAGCTCTGAATATATCGCTTGATGAGAAAGCCATTTACTTTCCAGAAAGAATAGTGAGATTAATCCGAGCTGACTCAAAACAGTTATCTGAATTGATTAATACATATGCTTATATAGCTGAGCTTCGACGCGCACCAGAGGTAGCAAGTTTTTTTGACACGCTTTCTCCGATCGAACAAGGAGAGTGGGTTGAGAATCTCATTGGCCGGCTGGAGCTTGATTTTTCCAACACGTCTGTTTGTATTTTGGACACAGGAGTTAATGCCGGTCATCCTCTATTGGAAATGGCTTTTGAAGATAACAGTACTCACGCGATAGAACCTGAGTGGGGGGAGAGCGATCATGATGGCCACGGTACTGAAATGGCTGGCATTGCTCTTTACTATGATTTACAAGAAAAACTGATATCTGGCACAAAGCATTCCCTTACGCATCATCTGGAGTCAGTTAAAATATTGCCACCGGCAGGTAGCAATCGTCCGGAGCTTTACGGATCGATAACTCAACAAGCAGTATTTAAGGCCGAAATAGCGCATCCCGAATACCACCGGATGGCATGCATGGCTATTACATCCGACAAGTGGAACACGAATGACGGCAGTCCTACTTCATGGTCAGGTGCAGTTGATGCCTTAACATACGGTGTTGGCGATGGTAGGAAACGACTGTTTTTAATAAGCGCAGGCAATGTGCACCCACATGATTTCATTAGCAATGAATATCCAATCCCCAATCAGATTCACTCTGTACAAAATCCTGGGCAGTCCTGGAACGCATTAACGATAGGGGCATATAATCAGCATGTTCGTATATCTGATGAACGACTTGAAGATTTCCGTCCTGTTGCTGATAACGAGGAGCTGTCCCCCTATAGTTCCACATCTTTATCTTGGGACAAAAAATGGCCAATAAAGCCGGAAATCCTTTGTAGTGGCGGAAACATTGCATCCGACGGGGAATATTTCACCGAATGCGTTGATCTATCTTTATTGACTACGCATGCTAAGCATCTTAACAGGATGTTTAACACCATTTTTGGAACTAGTTCGGCTACTGCACAAGCTGCTTGGATGGCCGCAAGAATTACCTCTGAATACCCTGGTATATGGCCAGAAACTGTCAGAGCATTACTTGTTCATTCCGCACGCTGGACGGAAAAAATGAAGAAACAGTTCCTGGTTGACAGCAAAAAAACTTCAGGCAGGAGAGCACTTCTTCGCACCTGTGGATATGGTGTGCCCAATCTGGAAGAAGCGATCCAGTGTAGGAATAACAGTGTGAATTTATTGGTCGAGAGCGAAATTCAACCATTTGTTAAAAACAAAATGAACGAAATGCAAATCCATCGCATCCCGTGGCCTAAGGATGTTTTGCTCGGGATGGGTGAAATTCCAGTTGAAATGCGAGTAACCCTATCCTATTTCATTGAACCAGGACCTGGAGAGATTGGGTGGAGAGACAAATATCGTTATCCTTCGTGCAACTTGCGCTTTGATGTAATCAATCAGAACGAGAATAGAAGTGACTTTGAAAAACGTATCAATGCGAAAATGCGCGAAGAAAAATCTGATTCAGGAGAGGGAAGTAGCGGCAGTGAACACTGGTACTTAGGCACAGAGAACCGTGACGTTGGTTCTATCCATTCGGACTTTAGGGTACAAAGTGCTGTAGAGCTATGCGAAGCCAACTACATAGCAGTATACCCAGTAATTGGGTGGTGGCGCACACGCACACACTTAAAATGTTACAACAAGAAAATCCGTTACTCTTTGATAGTCACTCTATCAACCCCTGAGGCTAAGATAGATTTTTACACACCTATCATTACTCAAATCAAGACAGCTCAACAGATACCTGTACCTATTGAGGTAAACACGGCCAGGCGGCGATAACAGCAAGAAAATTGCTTCGCCCTGTCTGACCAAAAAAGCCATATTGTTACAGCAGAATTATGCTTCTCGCATTGCCTGTGCCCGACCAGCTCAAAATCAGGATTATGGATTTGACAAAAACTCTTGTTGTGTCAGAAAAAGTTGACACAACTCCAAAAGTTGGCCATTTCGTCCTCGAATTGGACAAAAAACCGAGTTGTGTCAGAAAACGCTGACACAACTCCAAAAGTTGACCATTTCGTCCTCGAATTGGACAAAAAAGCGAGTTGTGTCAGGAAAAGCTGACACAACTCGAAAATTTGTCACATAAAGCAAGTCATTTGCTGTGCACAAGTCAGTTTTCACAATTATTACATGCACTCGGCTGCCCGGTCACCCTGCCGCCCCGTCGCCCGACGCCCCGCCGTCGCCGCTACGGCGCCGGCGTCCGATCCTCCAGCCCCGTCACCTCGATCCACTGGTAGTGCGCCGGCTCGCTCTCCCAGATGTCCGCCACCGCGATCAGCACCGCGCTGTCGTCGACCAGCGTCCAGCCGGCCACGATGCCCGCCACCGACTCACCCGGCGCCGCGCTCTGCATCCGCAGCCCGTCCGGGTCCACCAGCGGGTGCGCGTTCACACTCACCAGCTCCACACCGTTCTGATAGGCACGCAGACTAAGCGCCAGCGCCGCGCCCGTCTCCTCCGCACCCCTGTTAGTCCAGTTATAGGTCAGGCGCAGCATCTTCACACCATCACCCGCCACACAATAATCCGCCGCCTGCCACACGAAGGTATCCTGCGCCAGCTCCAGCGGCGTCCCCAGAGCCAGATCCAGCGGCGCCGGCGCCCACTCGCCACCCGCAAGCCCGCTCGTCCCACGCTTCTCCCAGCTCACCGGAGCCTCCGACGGCCGCAACGTATACTGCCGCGTCCCGGCCCCGGCCGCCTCATCCACCAGCTTCACCAGCAGCTCCACCGGCGCCGCGGCGTCCTGCAGCACGAAACCGTACTCAACCCCTCGCAGCGTCGCCCCCGGCAGCACCGCCTGTGTCTGCCCCCGCAGATCCAGCACCGCCGAAGCAGCCGGCGCCGCCAGCTCAACGCCATTCTGCGTCGCCACGATGCTCAGAACCTCAGAACACGTCCGGGCCCGCACATCACTGTGCCCCCAGTCCAGAACCAGCCGCAGCACCGTCGGCGCATTGCTCTCGTCCGGCACCCGCTCTATCTTACGGAACGCCAACCTCACCGTTCCCAGCCCCTGCGCCTCATTGAGCGACAGCCCCGCCTGCACCGTCGGCGCCGGCTCATACCCAGTCAACAGCTCAAGCTCACCCGGCATACACTCCAGATACTCAACCTGCCCATCCGCCAACGTCTCCAGCGTCAGGCGCACCAGACTGTCATCCCGCAGCACAAACGGCATCAGCACTCCACTGATACTCTCCCCGGGCCCGACCGGCACCTTCGTCCTGGTCTCACCCGCATAAGCCGTCTCGGACACATAGCGGCTGCCAAGCCCATGCTGCAGCGCCTGGATATAGAAGGTATCGGCAAAGGTCGCCTCTCCCGCACCGCGATTGATCCACGCAAAGCTCGCCACCAGCAGGCGCTCTGTCCCCAGCTCGGCATCGTATGCCGGCAGCTGCAACATGCAAACTCGCTCCAGCATCAATGTCTGTCCGCCGATCTCACGGCTCTCACCCGGCACCACTGCCGGCGCTTCGCTAAAGAAAGGCTCCACTTCCTCCGCCGCGAAAGCATCCGACTCCAGCCGCTCCACCAGCAGAGAGGGATCAATCACAAAGACAAGCTCACCCTCCTGCACCAGATTGCGGACTGTCACCGTCACCGGCGCCGTCAGATCCTCCAGCACAAAACCATACTGCAGCCCCCGCAGCACCGTCCCCGGCAGCAGGGCAGAAATCGCCGGCTCATGATTGAGGTAGTCGCTGTCCGGGACATTGTCCAGCACATGATCATTTTGTATGCCTTCAAATGCGAAACTCTCATCCGCCGTCCGAATATCCGGATTCCCACTCCGCCAGTCAAGCACCAGCTTCAGTGCGGTCTTGCCATCCTTCGTTGGCACCAGGCTCGCCGACCGGAATGTCAGCAGCGAATTCCCGTTCGTAAGCTCCTCATCCAGAACCAGCCCATCACCTGCCGGCTCTTCCGTCTCTGTCGGCTCCGGCTCCGTAGTCTCAGTGGTCGGCGTTTCCGTGTCTGACGTCTCCGTCTCCTCAGGGGCCGCCGAAGTCGGCGTTGTCTCCGCAGGTTCCGTTGTCTCCGCTGTCTCCCCGGTTTCCGCTGTCTCCCCGGTTTCGGCCGTCTCTGCGGTCTCCGACGTCTCCCCGGTCTCTGCTGTCTCCGTTGTCTCCGGAGTCTCGACAGCCGACGTCTCCGTAGCCGACGTCTCCGTAAGCGTCGTCTCCTCCGGCGCGGCCGAAGTCGGCGTCGTCTCTTCAGTCTCGCTCTCGCTTGTCTCGCTCTCCGGCGGCTCCGGCTCCGGCGTTGTCGACGGCTCCGACGTATCCGTCGGCAGCGTCGGCTCCTCATCGGCATCCGGATCAACAGGCGCGAAACTCTCCGGCAGCTCACCGACCTCCGCGGGCCGAATCACCGCAAAATGCTCCTCATCAAGACCCGGCGAACGCAGCCATACCAGCACATCCCCGCGGCTGCGCAGATCAACCGCAAGCTGGACACCCGCCTGCGACTCTCCCGCCGCCACCGCCAGCTCCAAACTGTTCACATCCGACAGATACGGATCTGTATTCGCCGGCAATTCAAGTCCACCCTGGAACAGAACCGTCTCAAAGGCCTGCTTAAAAGTCTTCTCTTCCCCGCTACCATTCGTCCAATCCATATACAGGATCAGGCTCACACCCCCAGACGCCGGCGTACCAAGCCACGACCCCCGCCAGGTCAGCAGAGAATCCGCCACAGCAAGCGGACGTTCCAACACCAGATCACGCGGCCGCGGATCAAAGGGCGCATTCCACACCGCAGCCCAGCCCGTCTGCTCCTCATTGACCAGCAGCTCTGCCGTCTGAATCTCAAAAGCGAGCGGCTCCACATCCGGCATATACCAGGGTTCCAAATACAGCACGAAAGGCTGCGACGCATCCGGAATCCGGAACGCCGCCTGTATCCCTTCAAGCGTATACCCCGGCAGCATGAACAGGCTGCTTGCCCTGCCATCCAACGCCGAACACTGCGGATTGCGCTCAAGCGCTATCCTCCCCTGTTCGGCTGTCATGTTAAAGAGACTGCCAAAACTGTGAATTGACTGCCCCACCAATGACCAGTCAAAGGTCAATTTCGCCGCCACCCCACCATCCTGGGTCTGGATGCGCTGAATGCTGCGGAAGACGATGGTGCTGTTTCCCATGTAATAAGGTGTATGCAAAGGCAACCCCGCCACCAGCTCCGGCAGAGGCTCTGTCGGTTCCGTGGATTCTGTGGGTTCCGGTTCCGTCGTAGTCGGCTCCGTCGTAGTCGGTTCCGTCTCCGTTGCAGTCGGCTCAGTTGTCGTTGCTTCTGTCGTTGCTTCCGAGGTCGGCACCACAATCGGCGGCGGTGCTATTGTCGTGGGTAGCAAAGACGTAGGCGCTTCCGTGGTTGTTGGCTCCGGCGTAGTCGTCGGTGGCACTGTTGTCGTAGGTTCCGCAGTCGTTGGTGTCGTAGTTGTTGGCTCCGGTGTAGTCGGTGCTTCTGTCGTTGTTGGCAG
Source organism: Bacillota bacterium (assembly GCA_030055235.1). Lineage (GTDB taxonomy): Bacteria > Bacillota > Clostridia > Saccharofermentanales > Fastidiosipilaceae > JAEZYR01. The sequence goes on along the minus strand of JASGUW010000012.1, from coordinate 16,427 downwards.
CGTCGTCGGAGCCTCCGTCGTTGTCGGTGGTGTTGTCGTCGTCGTGGGCGCCTCCGTCGTTGTCGGCGGCGGCGTCGTCGGCGTTTCCGTCGTCGTTGGAGGAGTCGTCAGCGGCGTTGTAGGCGCCTCCGTCGTAGTTGGAGGTGTTGTTGGAGGTGTCGTCGGCGGTGTTGTGGGCACTTCACTGAGACTCGTCTGTGTTTGCAGCGTAGTAGGCGGCAACGTCGTCAGCTGAGGCAGTGTCGTTGTCAGCACCGGCAACTCTGTTTTCGTCAGCTCCGGTGTCGGCAGAGTTCTTCCCGAATAGCGTTGGCAGGAAGCCAGCACACTTACGAGCAGAACCAGAGCAACAGTCAGCGCCAGACGCTTATTATGTCCCATGCTAAATCCTCCGCTCATCGGCCAAGCAGCACGATCCAAGAACACGAATATCAGGGAGCTTCGCAGCGGCTGCTTAGGCGGGTTCTATGGTCAACTCAAATCGAAGAAAGCCGTGCATATGATCTGGGCCATATTCTACCACCATCAGCCCTCTCCAAACTCGGGTCAGGAGATCGTATGACACAGGCCGTCGAACAAACAACATGAAAGTGCCAGCGAAGAAAAAGCGGAATGCCATAACGTAAAGATTTATGAATTACGAATCTGGGAGGACAAGTATCCCGTAACCAGATAACTGACAGCTGCACTGTAGCCTGGAGCTTACGGGACTTCCTCACAAGTACTGACTCAAAAGTTCCCCAAAGGCATCATCAAAAAAAGTAAGTGAGCAAAATTTACGCTCTGGGCAGATTTCGGAGCCCCTGGACGGTCTGCGGCTGTCCCTTTGTACAGCTACGCTGTACAAAGGCGTAAAAATTGCACAGAAAACGGCCCCGGGTGAGCAAAATTTACGCTCTGGACGGATTTCGGAGCCCCTGGACGGTCTGTGGCTGTCTCTTGTACAGCTACGCTGTACAAAGGCGTAAAAATTACACAGCAGCAGTCCATTTCGTGGTTCTGATATTCGCGGTTCCGCCTCTTGCCCAGAGCCAGACCCCAGCTGCAGAAAAAAGAAAAGAGAAAGGCTGTTACCTGCAGCGACATCATGACGCTTCGGCAACAGCCCTTCATACTCAAATGTCTTTCTCTGTCGGCCGATCCCTCACGACCGCTTGGCACTCAAGCGGCCGCTGCGGCACCGACCGCAGCCAGATTCGTCGATGCCTCAGTCCGTTGGAGTCATGTCCTCAATCGTGACCAGACTGAACTCCTGGTAGAGCGCCTCACTCTCCTCCAGGAAGTCCTGCACACGAATCAGGATCGGGCTCGTATCATTCAGGTACCAGCAGATTACGACATCCTGACTCTCACCCGGCTCCACATCCTCACCAACGGCCTCCCAGTCCAGATACTCACTGCCATAGGCCACTTCGAGTTCGACACCGCGCTGGAAGGCGTGGACATCCAATGCGAAGAGCGAATTGGCGGCCGAGTCATCGCCATTGGTCCAGCTGAAGCCCATGCGCAGGACGACATTATCGCTATCGTCGTCTTCGCGCACATAGTCGATCGAGGTCCAGGTGAAGTCATGGTTTCCGAGCTTCAACGGCTCGCCCAGCGGCAGTGTATCCGGCGACTCCCAGTCACGCGCCATGCGGCTGTGCCAGGTAAGCTCCTTGTCCGACTCCGGTGCCTCGGCCGGCAGCAGTTCAAACGACAGTGCCTCTTCCTCTTCCGGATACGCCTGGATGTTGAAGTCAACCGGAGCCTCAGGATCGATCAGTTCAAAGGCATACTGCACACCGCAAAGGGTTGCACCCGGCAGCAGTGAGAGAAGCGACGGATTGTGGTCAATAAGGGCACTGAACGGGACGTTGTTAAGCTCTTCACCGTTCTGCGTGACATCAAAGCTGTACATGAAGTCCGAATAGCTTATTTCGTCCGACAGATTGGTCCAGTCAAGAACAATGCGCAGTGCCTCGACTCCATCTTCGTATGTCTCCACACGTTCGATACGACGGAACACCAGTTTGCTTTCGCCAAGCTCATACGTTTCATTCAGCATCAGGCCGGCTACTTCCACCGGATCCAGTTCGACGGATTCGTGTTCAAGAGTGAGCGGATCGATCATCATGTACTCGGTCTGCCAGTCGGTGTAGGTCTCCACCGTCAGCATCACCGGGCTGTTGTCGCGCAGGATGTAGACCATCTTGACGCCGGACAGTGTCTCGCCCGGCTCCACCACCGTCTCAAACTGCGTATCGGGCACCCACTCGGTGTTCAAGAGGTACTGCGTACCAAGTCCGCTCTGCATTGCCTGAATATAGAAGATATCGGCAAAGCTCTTCGCCTCATCTCCCATATTGGTCCAGTCGAAGGTCGCTACAAAGAGTGTGTCGGCATCATAGAACTCATCTGGCTCGGGCAGATCCAGCAGGACGACGGACTGTACGGTGATTTCTTCACCGCCAACCAGCAGCGGCTCGCCCAGAACCAGCGCCGGGTCGCCTTCGAAATAGGGCTCTACCTCATCGGTCCAGAAATTGTCCACTGCCGGCAGCACTTCTGCCTCGCCCGGCTGCAGTGTGATCTCCAGCGGATCATCGGCGCTCGGGGTGCCCACGCTGAACTCTACCGGACTGCTCTCATCGAGCAGCACGAAGGCATACTGCAGGCCGCAGAGGTTGGTGCCGGGCAGCAGGGCACGGATTGAGGGTTCATGGTTGATGTAGTCACTCCACGGTATGGCGTCCAGAACTTCGCCATTTTGTGTAGCGCTGATATCAAAGGTGTCATCTGCCGACCGGATATCGCGGTTGCCGCTCTGCCAGTCCATGACCAGCTTGAGCGACGTCGTCCCGTCATAGTTCGGCACGCGGGTGATGGAGCGGAAGGTCAGCATCTGGTCGCCGAGGCGTGCCGGATCATTGAGCAGCAGTCCGGCCACTTCAACGGGATCCCGATCCGTATCGTCGATCTCGACCTCCTCCAGATCTGCCAGCGACAGCGGCAGATAGTACGGGGAGTCGATCACGCCATTGCTCACCAGGAAAACCGGATCGGCGCCGGAGCGCAGCTGGAAACCGATCTCCACACCTTCCAGCGTCTCGCCGGGGTCGATCAGGCTTAGCAGCTTGGGATCGTCGCTTGTCGTCCCGATGTCAAGCAGCGGTAGACTGCCACCGTTTTGCATAAGATAAAGATCAAGTGCCAGCCATGCCGAGGTGGCCGTATCACCCTTGTTCGTGATGTCGAAGTTCAGCACCACGACCCGCTCTGCATCTTCTCCGTCACCTGTCTTAATGCCGGTTCTGCGCAGCGTGAAGTCAAGCGGCGAAAGATCGAGTGTGGTACCGATCTCAAAGAGTTCGTAGCCGACGAAGTAGTCCGTGTTTTCGTCGATCATGGGATACCACTCCGGCGGCTCGCTTGCCTCTTCGGCTTCTGCCGGCTGGAGCGTAAAGTACAGGGTTTCCTCTCCCGAGCGCAGTGCGAATTCCACATCCACCGGACTTGTTTCATCCAGCAGGACAAAGCCATACTGCAGTCCGAACAGCATCGCGTTCGGCAGCAGGGCCACGGTTGAGGGCTCATGGCTGATGGCGTCGCTCCACGGAATGTCGTCAAGCTCCTGCCCGTTCTGTCTGGCGGTTACCTGGAACATCGTTTCGGCATTGACAATGTCACCGGTAAGCGAGTTGTACCAGCCGAGATCGATGCGCAGCGCCGGCTCATCGTCATGCGTCACAATGCGGCGGATGTCGGTAAACGCGATCTCACAGTCACCAAGCGTGATGATGGTGCCAATGGGCAGACCGGCGATCACGTGTTCCTCTGACCCGTCGGGTTCAGTTTCTGTGGGCTCGGTTTCTGTGGGCTCGGTTTCTGTCGGCTCCGTGACCTCGGCGGTTTCGGTTGGTTCGGTTTCTGTTGGTTCAGTTTCGCTTGGCTCGGTCTCAGTCGGCTCAGTTTCTGTCGGCTCCGAGCTGTCGGTCGGGAAAGTCGGGAAAGGCGGCGCATCCGGATCGATCGGCGCAAAATCCTCCGGCAGCCCCTCCAGTTCATTGACCCGGATCACGGCATAGTGGGGGTTGCCATGCGACCAGTTGGAGAGCTCAATGAGCAGATCGCTGCGATCGCGCAGGACGATCGCCTCCTGGACGCCCTCCAGACCTTCGTTCGGCTCAATCTCAATGTCGGATTTTTCGTGATCGACTAAATCGCTGAAGTAGGATTTGCGCAGCTGCAGACCCTGCTGGAAGCCATATACCCGGAAGACCGACCAGAACGGTTCAGGATCTTCGGAAAGGTTTGTCCAGTCGAAGGTCATGACAAGGAGAACCTCGTCGTATTCTTCCACGATTTCATAGGAACGCCAGATGGCCTCACCGCCTTCGACCCAGAAGACATCGTCGCGGATCAGCGTCAGCGGCTGATCCAGGGCGAGATCGCGCGGCTGGGGATCCAGATCTCTATCCGGGCGAAGCTCGGCCTCCACCGGATCTTCGGCCACCGGTGCCTCAGACGTCAGCAGCTCAAAGGTCACTGTTTCAGACGAACCATAGTATTCGAGTGACAGGTTCATGGGCTCTTCCGGATTCGGAACCCGGTACGCGAGCGCCATGTTATACACCGTATAACCGGGCAGCACCGCCCACATCGTCATGTCGTCGCTGAGAGCTGAACTCCAGGGCAGGCTTTCAAGCTGATCGCCATCCTGTTCGCCCATGGCGTAGAACTCTTCGATAAAGGAGTGCGGCACTTCGCCGTCATAGGTCCAGTCCAGAAGAACCCTGACGGCGGTTTCGCCATCCATAGTCTCAATCTGGCTTATGTCCCGGAAAATGATGCTGCAGTTGTCGAATTCGAAGGGCTGATTCAGGGGCAGTCCGGCAACGACGCCATCCGCCGGCTCTTCATCTGTCGTCGTCGGCTCCTCCGTCGTTTCCTCCGGATCCGTGACTTCGGTGGTTTCGGTCGGCTCCGTTACTTCGGCGGTCTCGGTCGGTTCTGTTACTTCGGAAGTCTCTGTCGGCTCCGTCTCATCCGGTTCAGAGGTCTCTGTCGGTTCGGAGGTCTCAGTCGGCTCCGAGCTGTCGGGCGGGAAGGTCGGGAAAGGCGGCGCATCCGGATCGATCGGCGCAAAGTCCTCCGGCAGTCCCTCCAGTTCACTGACCCGGATCACGGCATAGTGGGGGTTGACGTGTGACCAGTTGGAGAGCTCAATCAGCAGATCGCTGCGATCCTGCAGAATGATCGCCTCCTGGACACCTTCCAAGCCTTCGTTCGGTTCGACCTCAATGTCCGACTTGTCGTAATCGACAAAATCGCTGAAGTAGGACTTGCGCAGCTGCAGGCCCTGCTGGAAGCCATATACCCGGAAGACCGACCAGAACGGTTCCGGATCTTCGGAAAGGTTTGTCCAGTCGAAAGTCAGAATGAGAAGGAGATAATCGCCGTCCTCTACGATCTCATAGGAACGCCAGATGGCCTCGCCGCCTTCGACCCAGAAGACATCGTCGCGGATCAGTGTCAGCGGCTCATCCAGAACGAGATCACGCGGCTGGGGATCCAGATCTCTGTCCGGGCTAAGCTTGGCCTCCACCGGTAAGTCTGCCAACTCCGCCTCAGACGTCAGCAGTTCAAAGGTCACCGGGTCGGCATCACTAAAGTGCTCGAGCGTCAGGTTCATGGGCGTTTCCGGATCAGGGACCAGGAACGAGAGCTGCATGGAATACATCGTATAGCCAGGCAGCATGGCCCACATCGACATGTCGTCGCCGTTGGCGGCACTCCAGGGCCTGCTTTCGAGCAGTTCACCATCCTGTTCGCCCTTGGCATAGAACTCATCGGTGAAGGCGTGCGGAACTTCGCCATCATAGGTCCAGTCCAGAAGAATCCTGATGGCGGGTTCGTCGTCCACAGTCATAATCTGGTTGATTTCCCGGAAGATGATGGTGCTGTTTTCGAATTCGAAGGGCTGATTCAGGGGCAGTCCGGCCACCACTTCCCCTGCCGGCTCTTCTTCTGTTGTGGTCTCCTCCGGCGTGGCGGTCGGTTCCTCGGTCGTGGTCTCCTCCGGAGTGGTCGACGGTTCCTCGGTCGTGGTCGGCTCGGCGGTCGTCGTCGGTTCCTCGGTTGTCGTCGGTTCCGGCGTGGTGGTCGGCTCGGCGGTCGTCGTCGGCTCGGCGGTCGTCGTCGGTTCCGGCACAGTCGTCGGCGTCGCAGTGGTTTCGGCCGGCTCCGTCTCATCCCCCGAGGCCGTGGCCTGAGTGTTCGGCCGGAACGGCGCTCTTGTGGTCGTCGGCTGCGCCGGCACTGTCGTCTGCTCGGAACGCTGGCAGGCTGCCAGCCCTCCAACGATCAGCAGCGCGGCAAGCAGCAGAGCGGTCCATCGTGTGATCCTTTTCACATTTTCCTCCTCTCAAACTCCGACCGGGCTTTCACTCCGGGCGGGCAGAACATGGCATAGTTCAGCTGTCCAGGCGGCTGAGCGGGTTTTGCAGATGACAAATCTCCATCACAGCAATCTGGCGGCGCACCTGCTGCGGGGTCACGGCGAGCGGGGCATCTGTCGTCAGATGGGCATGGAGCATGCGATAAAAGGCAAAGCTCATAGTCAGGAAGAGGTCGGCCTCTTCCTCAGGCACGGTCCAGCTGTCGCTCTGCCAGGGCAGTTCTTCGCCGCAGTAGCGGGGTGTGCCGTCCTCACCGGACAGCGGTGCACGCTGGAGGGTCTGGTGGGGGGCTTCGCGTTCATCAAACCAGCGCCATTTAAGCTCGGTCAGGGTGCCCTCCAGGCCACCGCGCGTTGCCTGAATGCGGTAGGTCGGTACGGGGTAGGCGCTGCAGGAGGAGATCTCGACCTCGACCAGCGGGGCACCGGGGGCGCGGAGGCTGAGCTTGACGAAGTCCTCGGCGTCGCCGAAGGTGTTCGCGCGATCCATGAGGCAGCTGACCTCCGGCATGACGTCGGGAGCGAAGAAGGTCAGCGCCTGGTCGACCGGATGCGGGCCGGTGTTCAGGAGATTGCCGCCGCCCATGGACTGCAGTGTCTGCCAGTCCCAGCGACGGGCAAAGCCGCTGTAGGCGATCGTGATCTGGACCGGGCGGCCGAGGACACCGGACTCAAGGACGCGGCAGACCTGCCGGTAGGCGGGCGAGAAGCGCGACTGCTGGAAGATGGCGAACTTGGCCCCGCTTTTTTGGGCCGCGGCGATCAGGCGGTCGACATCGGCGGCGGTGCGTGCCAGTGGTTTTTCGCAGAGAACATTCAGCCCGTCCTCAAGCAGCTCAAGTGTCAGCGGCACATGCTGGTAGCTGTAGGAGGCATTGACAACCAGATCGATGTCTCTGCGGCCGAGCAGGGCACGGTAATCGGCATGTACCGGGCAGCCAAATTCGCGTTCGGCGCGCACACGGCGCTCCGGCAGTTCCTCCACGATATCGGTGATGCGATAGAGATCGCCAAGCTGCGGAAGAGCCAGTCCATGGATGTCGCGGCCACTGCGACCCTGTCCGATGATGGCGGTTCTGATGGGATTCATGGTCAACTTAAGGCCTCCTTTAAAGGTTTAATAAGAACGTTCCCTTATTGTCTCATGATTTCGCCTCTCTTGGGAATTTAGTGAATAAATTCGGAATGCATTTGTGAGCGAAGGGGCGGGAGAGGGGGAGTTTTCGCGGAGGGATGGCGTGTGGGATTCGGAGATGGGTGGTTACTGTCGTGGAGGGATGGCGTGTGGGATTCGGAGACGGGGGATTCACTGTCGCTGAGGGATGGCGTGTGGGATTCGAAGATGGGTGGTTCACTGTCGTGGATGGATGGCGTGTGAGATTTGAAGATGGGGGATTCACGACACATTCCGTGTCATCAAGATCGCCAGCAACCATCGATTTTGATGCATACAAAGCTTGTGAGCAGCACTAATTGCGGGCCAAAAATCGACTTACACATGGAAAACTGCGTAGAGGCGGACGTTTTACACACGGAAAACTGCGTAGAGACAGACGCTTTGAGGACGCCCGCCTGACAGCATTTGAATATTTCGTTCTCTTTAAGCGGCCTGTAAACATGGGTGCACGTCATATTTGTCGGGGCAAGTGAATCTTTTCTGAACATTTCTCAAACACCTGTAACACCGCAATTTTTGCGTAAATTGAACTCAGTACCTTTGTTGCCGTTCTCTTCCTAAGCAATCATTGTTGTTGACGCTGGGCGCAGGCCCACTGGGCATAGATTGAAATGATATGAATGAAAAACGGCGGCGCTCGGCGAGGGTTCTCCGTATAAAGCTGGTACGTATTGAAGAGACTAAAGACTGGATACGGACTTTCGTTGCCAGAGAGAAGCAAATTCAGCTGGCCTAGGTACTCCTATCCTGGTTCTGCACGGAGTGAACTGCTCTTCGTGGTCAAGATAGGCTGAAATGGCAATCGAGTTTGCCATTTCACGCTGTCTTTACCAGAATCAGGGTTTCTGTGGTCAAAGTAGCCTGGTATCCAAATCGTTTTTTGGATTACACGCTATTTTGGCCAGAAACAGGGCTTTCGTGGTCAAAGTAGCCTCGTATCCAAATCGTTTTTTGGATTACACGCTATTTTGACCAGAAACAGGGTGTTCGTGGTCAAAGTAGCCTTCAATCCAAATCGCTTTTTGGACTTCTCTTCGTTTTGACCAGCGCCATGGGGCCGGAATATAGATTGATATATATATATACGCAGGCACTGGCCCGAAAACAATCAGAGCACCATTGGGACTTTCCAAATGAAGAAAAATGCTCGAAACAACAGTGGCACACGCGTTCGGCGTTCTCTTTTGCTATCCATGTCCAGGAGAAATAGTGATTATTTCCCTTTCTAAAAGCAGCTCTTCCTGCTACCCGCTCCTATTTCCCACTCCACTTCATCCTTTTGAGGCTTCAAAGCATTCTTTCCTCTATTAAACCCGACTTCAACCCTGTCCAGCAGCCCTCACGCCGCCGCCCGCATTATTTCTTATTTCTTTTCCTACGACTTGGGACCAAGTAAGCGATTCTCGAAAATCGACTTTGCGCATTTTCGAAGCCACCGGTCACCAGCCACCAGCCGCCAGTCGCCAGCCGCCAGCCGCCCGCCACCGGCCGCCCCGTCAGCGGTAGTTCCTGAAAGTGAGAAAAACACCAAGAGCGAGCGAAGCCAGGTTAGCCACAACGGCGTAGGCGGTTGCCCGGCGCGGGGAGCGCGGTTCCGGACCCGCTTCACGTGTCAAAAGGCGGCGATAGATTGCGGCCTCGATCAGAAGGACGATGATTTCCCCAAACACCAGGGTCGGTAAATAGAGAAAGAGATTCGCATAGTAGTCAGCCAGCACCAGACCCAGAGTGAGCAGAAGCTGCGTCAGGAGATTGACGACGATGATGGTCCGAAGTTGAGAGGCATGGCGGTAGCCAAAAACAAAAGCCAGTACGACTTCAACCAGAAGCGTCAGGATCAGGGGAAGGGCGAAGAGCAGGGCCAGGCGGCCCAGAAGGCCGGGTGCCAGGCGGGCTGTCACCTCCAGAGGCAGCTTCTCGCCGGCCGCCGGTCGGAGCTGACCTGCATCAACCGTGTAGCAGGCGTGAAAGGCCGTGCGCCGTAGCGGCTCGCTCACTGCGTAGCCACCGTCATCAAAGAGCAGCAGAACCTTAAACACCGGCGGCGGATAGTAGCTCCATGTGAAGATCGGTTCAACGGCGCTGACACGCTTTGAGACATGCAGGAAGTAAAAATCATCCGCAATGGCGGCCAGGCGCACATCATCGGCCTTTTCGCCGAAGACACGATCGCTGTTGTCAGCCTCATAGGGACCGACATCCGGCGTTTCGGAGAGCAGGGTAATGACAACCTCACGCCCGTTGAGGCCCTTGACTTCAACAGACACAGATGGTTTTGGGCCCATGTCGGCGGACACGGTCGCCGGCAGGCAAAGCATGCCAAGCAGGATAAGAAGCAGGGCGGTTATTCGTTTACGTTTCATGCTGCACCTCCGCTCAAGCCTGCGGCAGCCGTACCTGACGACCATCCTGTGTCCGTCCCCGCTGCCACTATACCCATCATACCAGCGCCTGCAGGGCGCCACAGTGCTGACGGTGGTATATGCTGGTCATATAGAAGTGGAGGACAAGCAGACATGAATGAAACGGATCTTTCGCGGCTGGGCACCGAACAGGCCAATCCGCGCAGCAGCAGCATCGACCGTCTGGACACGGCCGGCATCCTGCAGCTGATCAACGACGAAGACCGCCTGGTAGCCGCGGCGGTCGGCGCCATCCTGCCCGACATCACGGAGGCAGTCGACCGCATCCACGAGCGCATGCTGACGGGCGGACGGCTGATCTATGTCGGCAGCGGGACCTCCGGGCGCCTGGGCGTGCTCGACGCCGCCGAATGCCCGCCGACCTACGGCACCGACCCCAACGAGATCATGGCCATCATGGCTGGCGGACGGGGGGCGGTTTTCCAGGCGGTGGAAGGCGCTGAGGACGACCGCGAACAGGGCCGCAGGGACCTGGCCGCTGTCGATCTCAAGCCCGCAGACAGCGTGGTCGGAATCGCGGCAAGCGGACGCACACCCTATGTCATCGGGGCGCTGGAATATGCCAATGAGATCGGAGCGCTGACGATCTCCCTCAGTACGGTGACGGACGCAGAGATTGGGCGGCAGGCGAAGGTCCGGCTGGCGCCCGTGACCGGCCCGGAGGTGGTGACCGGCTCCACCCGCATGAAGAGCGGGACGGCCCAGAAGCTCGTTCTGAACATGCTCTCCACCGCCCTCATGATCAAGCGCGGCAAGGTCTACGGCAACTACATGGTGGATCTCAGAGCGACCAATGAAAAATTGCGAAAGCGGGCTCAGCGCACCGTGATGGCGATCACCGGCGTGACGGAGCAGGAAGCCTGGCAGCTGCTTGAGGCCGCCAACCTCCATGTCAAGACGGCCGTCGCCATGCACTGGCTCGGCTCTACGGCGGACGCGGCGCGCAGGCGGCTCGACGCCGTGGACGGGCAGCTGCACCTGTTGGCACCCGACGGTGAACCAACATGAACGGCATAGATAGAGTTGTTTCAGGCGAAGTTCGGCTTCCCGACCGCCGCTACGGTCTGGTCACCGCCGCCCATGCCCGGACCGGCGAGGGGCGCTCGAGCCGGCTGGCACTCGGTGGGCATGCCCGGATCGCCTGCCTCTTCAGCCCCGAGCACGGGCTTGACGGCGTTGCCGGGGCCGGCGACAGCGTGGGCGACAGCCGCGATGGGCTGACCGGGCTGCCGGTCTACAGCCTCTACCGCCAGCAGGGGCAGGACGAACTCATCCCCGCGGCCACACTGGATACGATCGATGCCTTCCTCTATGACCTCCCCGACATCGGCGTGCGATTTTATACCTATATCAGCACCTGTCTGCAGGTGCTGGAGATCGCCGCCCGGACAGGGAAGGCTGTCTTTATCCTGGACCGGCCAAATCCGCTGGGCGGACTGGTGCTTGAGGGGCTGACACTGGCGCCGGAGGACTTCAACTTCATCGGCCCCTACAGCCTGCCGATCCGCTACGGGCTCACGATCGGCGAACTGGCGACGCTCTATGCGGCGGAGCAGGAGCTGGAACTCGATCTGGAGGTCATCCGGGTCGCAGGCTGGCGCCGCGGCATGCTCCAGCCGGACACGGGCCAGGTCTTTACGATTCCCAGCCCGAACATCCCCAACTGGCAGACCGCCCTCTGCTATCCCGGCACCTGCCTGATCGAGGGGACGAACCTGAGCGAAGGCCGCGGCACCCCCCGCCCCTTCACCTGGTTCGGCGCGCCCTGGATCCGCCAGGAAGAGCTGGCCCGCATCCTGGACGAACTGCCGCATCCCGGCCTGGCCATCCGGCCGCAGGGCTACATCCCGACGGCCTCCAAGCAGGCAGGACTGCACTGTCAGGGTATCGCGCTGGAGATCACGGATGCCGCGGAGCTGCGCTCGGTGGCCTTCATGGTCCGGGCCATCGACTGCATCCGGGCGCTCTATCCGGATGATTTCCGCTTTATTGCGCCGGAGGAGACCTCTGTCGCCGCCATCCGTCGCCACATGGGCAGGAGTTTCGTGGAGGACGGTTGGCAGGTAGCGGACTTCGCATATCGTGAAAGGAAAGATCATGCCGCGTTCAGGGCGCGTGTCGCCCCCCGGCTGCTCTATGAGGAGTGAGATTATGTTTGCACGAGTGGATGAAATCATCCGTGAAGGCCTGGAAAAGCGCATTTTCAGCGGCGCCGCCGTCGGGATCGCGCAGGGCGGGCGCACCCTATACACCGGTTATTGGGGTAAAACGAACTTCGACGCCGACGCCGTGCCGGTCCATGCGGGAACGCTCTTTGACCTGGCCAGTGTGACCAAGATCGTGGCGACCACCGCCGTCGCCCTGCGCTTTCTGGACCGCGGCCTGCTGCGGCTCGACGACCGTGTCGGTGATTTCTTTCCGGAGGCCAGCACGACCCGGGAGATCACGGTGCGCCAGCTGCTGACACATACGAGCGGCGAGCCGCCCCACTTCATGCTGGAGTCAGAGATACAGGAGCCGGCGGGGCTGCGCGAGCTGCTGCTGCACCGGCCGCTCGCGGCGCCTCCGGGCGAGGTCGAGGCCTACAGCTGCATGGGCTACATGCTGCTGGGCGAAATTCTGCAAAGTCTGTCCGGCCTCCCGCTCGACCGCCTGGTGGCGCGCGAGGTCACCGGACCGCTGGGCCTGCGCCACACGGGCTACGGGCCGGTGGCGGGGCCGGACGTGGCGGCAACGCGGGATCTGGCGACGGGGACCAGGCTCGACGGCATCGTCCACGACGAGAACGCGCGCTTTCTGGATGGCGTCTCGGCGAATGCCGGACTGTTCAGCTGCGTCGGGGATCTGCTGGACTTCGCAAAAATCATCTCCGGTGCCTGGTCCGGTCGGCAGAATGGCTATCTCAGCCGTGCCGTGCTGCGGGCGGCGACGCGCAACTACACGCCCGGACTGGCGGAGGATCGGGGGCTGGGCTTCTTTCTGGGCTCGAACCGCGGCTCGTCGCTGGGCGATCTCTGCGGCGATGAGGCCTTTGGACACACGGGTTTTACCGGCCCTTCTCTGCTCTGGGTTCCCGAGAAGGAGCTGGCCGTGGTCTTCCTCTGCAACCGTGTGCTGAGTCCGCAGGATGCGGCGGCGACGGTCAGGCTGCGTGCCTGCCTGCACAACGCCATCGTGGGGGCGCTGGAGCGCTGAGATTAGAAGTGTTCGAGGACGAGCCGGCGCTGTTCGGGGTCGACGGCGAAGCACTCGGCCCGTTCGCGATGGATGAGGGCGCCGCGGCTGCGTGACAGGGCGTCGTAGTAGGCGCGGTACTGGAACCAGGGGGAGTTGTTGGTCAGCCAGAGTTTCTGGACGTGCTCGTACCAGAGGGCGTAGCCGGGACTGACGTCGATGTAGATGTAGGGCTCGAAGCCGGGGGCGTCCTCCCAGTTTTCGGCGTAGTAGGGGCCGCGGGCGGCATGGCGGGGTGCGTGGAGCTCAAGGCCGCGGAGGGCGGCGTAGTAGTGGGCGTCGCGGACGATCTGAGCGGTGCGGCGGTGATCCTTGTGCAGGCCGTCCTTCCAGTGGGTGATGAGGATGTCGGGGCGGTGTTCGCGGATGAGGTCTGCTATCTGATAGCGGACCTCTTCGTTGTCCGGGATTTCGCCGTCGGGGTAGCCGACGTCGATGAAGCGGCCGCCGAGGGCGGTGGCAAAGGCGGTGGCGGCGGCGACGTTTTCGGCGCGAAAGGCGGCGATGTCGGCTGCGCTGGTGGCGGGGGGCGGGGCGCCGCGTGCGACGGCGCTCAGGGCGACGCTGGTGATCTGGTCGCCCAGGAGGCTGTGGGTGGCGAGGGTCTTTCCGCAGCTGAGCTCCATGTCGCCGATGTGGGCGCCGATCGCCATGATGTGTACGGGGCTGCGGCCGGGGTTGCTGGTGGTCATGGGGTGGTCCTTTCTGGTGGCGGGGGTGCGGGGGGCTGAGTGCGGGGTGGCGGGCGACAGGGCGCTCGGTGCGGGGTGGCGGGCTTAGGTCAGGGACTTCGCATAGATTGTGAAACTGCGACAGATCTCCATGCCCCAGCTGCCGTAGATCTCCAGATTGCGGCCGCTCGTCCAGAGAAAGTAGGTGTAGTAGACGCGCGCGGCGACGAGATTTTCCAGCATGGCATGGAAGAGGATGGCGCCGATGCCCCGTCCCTGCCAGGCGGCGGCGGTGCCGAAGGGGCCGAAGCGTTCGGAAGTGCCGTCCATTGCGCGCAGGACGAAGCCGATGACGGCGCCGTAGGGGGCGAAGGCGAGGATGAGGGTCTCTGGGGCGTGGCCGCTGAGCACGGCGCGGCGGACTTCGGGCAGCCAGTGGGGGAACTCGGCGCGCATGAAGGCCAGCAGGCGGGTCCAGTCACTGGGCTGATAGGATCTGAAACGATAGCCTTCGGCTTCGTGGGCGGTGCGGCGTTCGCGGTATCTGGCTGGCGTCTGATAGCCGCGGAGGTGGATGTGCATGGCGTGGGCTTCCGTTTTTGCTTCGTAGCCATGGTGGCTGAGAAAGGGGCCGGCGGACGGGTAGGCGGCCAGGTCCACGCCCGGAACGATGTAGTTTGTGGCGTAGGGGCCGACGCTGATGTGCCGGGTGCCGGTGGCTTTTAGTTCGCGCTCGGACTGAGCTAGGAGAGCGGTGCCAATGCCGCGGCGACGCCAGGCGGGATCGACGCCGCCGGCAACATGCCAGGCCTCACCCTCCTGCAGGCCGGCTACCTCATCCGGAACGATGCGCCTGACACTGTAGAGGAAGCCTGTGGGGGTGTTGTCCTCCGCAACTGCGAGCAGCAGACGCTTGGGGTCAAAGTTGCTGTCGTAGAGGATGCGCTGCCTGAGGTTCCTGTGATCGATGGGATCTGCCGGAAGGCAGCGATTCCATAACGTGACGAGGGCATCTTCATCTTCCATCGTAAAGGCACGAATCATCATTTGGTGTCAAAGCTCCTTTTGGCGTCATTCCCCGGATGTCACACAATCAAGTGATCAGAGTTCTTTTGTGTCTATGTCCTTTTGGTTCCAGCCCTCGAATGTCACTCGATCTGACAATCAATGTTTTGGGGTAGCAAAGCTCCTTTTTGCGGTGTCTGGTACTGCATTAAGCGCTGAATTGGGATGATGTTGGCCTTATCTTAGGCTGCAGCTTTTCTTTGTCAATTGAAGGGTCTGAGCGACGCGGCGGTGGGCGGTGGACGGTGGGCAGTGGGCGGTGGGCAGTGGGCGGTGGGCGGTGGACGGTGGACGGTGGGCGGCAGACGGTGGACGGTGGACGGTGGGCAGTGGGCGGCAGACGGTGGACGGTGGGCGGCAGACGGTGGACGGTGGTGAGGGGAAAGAAGTACACAGCATGTAGTTATTACATGATTAGGGTGTCAAAACTCAGGTTTTTTGAAGTTCGGCATCAAAGGTGCGCAGATCTAATATTGTGATCATAAAAGATTCGATTATTTCTAATTATTCGAATTAAATAGCGGAATATAGAAATTATAAGTCTCATTACATCCTTTTTTAAGAATTATCGAGCGATTAATGTTTGTCGTCGAGGTATATCAGAGAGTTAATACTTAAAATGAACCTTTTGACACCCTAATCATTACATGTGCATGTTCTCCCATATATGCATCATATTTTTATCTCAGGTTTGTTTGACCACTACAAGTAAGGGGGCCGTTTTCCGCTACCTCTCCATGCTGAGATGAATTGGCACACATTCACTGTCGAGCAGATCAATGCTCCTAATATCTGATTAGGGTGTCAAAACTCACTTTTTTAGAAGTTCGACATCAATACACTGGGAAAGGAAATATCGCACGTCTAAAAGAGTCTGAATTCATAGATCATTCGAGAGCAATGTCCAGAAAGAGGGAAATACCTATGTGGAGATAATGATATTGACGATATTTCATTAGATTAATAACCACCATTGAGGTGTTGGCAGAGGGCGGAGGCTAAAACATACCTTTTGACACCCTAATCAATATCTGTAACATTCTCAATGCACCAGTCCAAGTATTCGCGCCAGCCCAAATGCTTGGTATTAGGACATAAAATTACAGAAGGTTTTCCTGGCATGTTTCGTGATTCGAAGGTTGTTAGTTCATTGATCCACACCAACATAAGTCAGTGCAGGAACGGATGGAAAGCTGGCAGGAAGATGGACAAATAGCGCTGTTGCCTGGGAACCTGGGCAGGAGCAAAAGACATGGCAAGAAGGGGTGGCATAAAGTCGGTATTACCCCGCGAACCGGGCAATATCGAAGTTTTTGACCAGAGAGTGGACAAAAATCACGGTATTGCCCCGCGAACCGGGCAATATCGAAGTTTTTGGCCAGAGAGTGGACAAAAATCACGGTATTGCCCCGCGAACC
>JASGUW010000011.1 GCA_030055235.1 Bacillota bacterium | reverse complement strand
GGAAATGCCTATCGGGACGCAAAAGGAAGGCCGCGCCCTTTTTCATCCACCCTTGGCCAGAAATCAGGGTTTGTGCCCAGGTTTGCGGGCACAAACGGCCTTTTTTGGCCAGCCGTGGCCAATTTTTACGCTCCTGCCCCGATTCCGGGGCACCAGCGCAATTTTTGGCCAGCCGTGGCCAGAAATCGGGGTTTGTGCCCGGTTTCGGGGCACAAACGGCCCTTTTTGTCCAGCCGCGAACCAGCCGTGAACCAGCCGTGAAGCTGTATCTGGTCAATAAACTCATGTAGCTACAGGGTCAGCGGGAATTCAGGACATATTCGTCGATTCTAAGAAAAGCTGACCGATTTCTAAGCGAACTCCAAGCTTTCTCTCAGGTCTTTCCAGCCGTCCATGACCGATCATGAAGACACACAAACCAATGTGCTCCCAGCACCGGGAGCCAAAACAACAAAGGAGAGATCACAAAATGAAAATCACACTGGATATGGTTGATGAGGTCATGCGCCGCAAGCCCTGCGATTACAGCGTTGCCCGCGCCGCACTCGAAGCCACGGACGGCGACATCCTCGCCGCGATCGAACACATTGAAACCCACGAAACGAAACAGACCGGCACCACGAACAACGAAGTTCCGCTCGGCACAAAAATCATGAACTGGCTGCGCCGCCTCCATGCCACCTCGCTGCGCATCAGCAAAGGCGATCGCCTCTACCTCAATCTCCCGGGCACAATTGCACTACTCGTGGTACTCTTCACCTGGCCGGCGGCCATCATTGCCATCCTGCTGCTTGTCATCTTCGGTTATCGCTTCACCATCAGCGGCAGCAGCCGTGACAAGGCCGTCAACGACAACCTCAACCGCGCCGCCGACCAGGTCTCCCGCGTAGTAAACCAGGTCGCCAACCCCGATCCCGCCCCCACCACCACACCCGCTCCCACCGCCGCACCCGCCGCCGAAGCCCCCGCAACAGGAGAAGCCACCCCCACGACCCCATGACAACACCCAACGCCCCCATCCGCATCCTCTACATAGAGGATGAGCGCGCCATCGCCCGCTTCGTAGAACTCGAGCTCCAGCACGAGGGATACCAGGTCCGCCTCGCCCACGATGGGCCGGGCGGACTTGCCCTTGCCCAGAACGAGCCCTGGGATGTCATCCTCCTCGACATCATGCTGCCCGGCCTCAGCGGTCTGGAGATCCTGCGCCGCCTCGCCGCCGACGGCCCCCACGCCCCGGTCATCATGCTGACCGCCAAAGACGACAGCTCCGACACCGTCCAGGGCCTCGACGCCGGCGCCAGCGACTACCTGACCAAGCCCTTCGCCATCGAAGAGCTCCTCGCCCGCATCCGCCGCGTCCTCCGCGAGCGCCCCCGCTCCGAGCCCACCGCCCCCGCCACTCAGCTCGAAGCCGGCCGCCTCCGCCTCGACCTCCCCGCCCGCACCGCCACGGTCGACGGCGAGCCCCTCGAGCTCTCCCGCACCGAATACGATCTCCTCGCCTTCTTCGTCTCCAACCCCAATCAGGTCTTCACCCGCGACGAGATCCTGAATGCCGTCTGGGGCCCCAACTTCTATGGCGACGCCGGCAACGTCGATGTCTACGTGCGCTACCTCCGCGCCAAGATCGACGACATCTACAACATGCAGATCATCCGCACGGTACGCGGAGTCGGTTATGGCCTTAAACGTCAACCCCCACATGAAGCGTAAGTTACGCAAAGCCCGTCACTCCCGCCTGCTGCGCCTGCCGCGGGCGCTCTGGCGTGCCATTGCCGCTCTGGTTTCCGCCACCGGAGCCCTTCTGGAGCGCGCCTCCCGCCGCCTCAGCCTCTCCATCTCCTTCAAGATCACCTTCGCCTTCGTCGCCCTCGCCTTCGTCCTCATCAGCCTCTTTGGCGGACCCAGCCGCATCGCTCTCTACATCTTCGCCCTGCCGCCGCTCGCTATCTTCGGCCGCCGCGCCGTCGCCTACCTCCTGCGCCCCATCACCGAGATGACCCAGACCGCCAGCCGTCTCGCCAAACCCGCCGCCCCCGACACCTGGACCCACGAGCGCATCAATGTCGCCGAGGCCCAGGACGAACTGCGCGAACTCGCCCTCATGCTCAACGCCATGCTCGACCGCCTGGAAGCCTCCGTCGCCGAACAACGCCGCTTCATCGACCATGCCGCCCACGAACTGCGCACGCCCCTCGCCGTCATCAGCGGCTACGGCGACCTCCTCGACCGCTGGGGCAAATCCGAGCCCGCCGTCCGCGACGAGTCCATCGCCGCCATCCGCAACGAGGCCGGCCGCATGAGCATCCTCGTCGACCGCCTGCTGCAGCTCTCGCGCATCGATGCCGGCCGCACCGCCCTCCGCCCCGAAACCGTCTCCCTGCCCGACCTCATCGAACGCAGCGCCGAGGCCCAGCGCGTCCTCCACGGTCAGCGCCTCCGCATCGAGACCGACACCGAGCCCCTCACTGTCACTGGCGATGCTCTTCTTTTAGGCGAAGTTCTCGCCATCCTTGCCGACAACGCCTGCCGCTATACCCCCGACGGCGGTCTGGTCCGCCTCTCCTGCCACCGCGTCGACGGCACCGCCACCCTCACGGTCCGCGACAGCGGCATCGGGATCGAGGCCGACACCCTGCCGCATCTCTTCGAGCCCTTCCGCCGTGGCGAGCGGGCCCGCGCTCACAATTCCAGTGGCAGCGGCCTCGGCCTGGCGATCGCCCGCCGCATCCTCGATCTCCACGGCGCCCACATCCGCGTTGCCAGCGAAGTCGGTGAAGGAACCCTGATGACCGTGGAGTTTCCCTCCTGAGCCTTATCACCAGGCCTGCTGGCCCGCATTTGAAACATCGTGAAAATGAAAAGAATATGAAATGAAGGGCGGGCGGCGGCAGAGTCTACCGCGCCTCAAATGCCTGGGGCTGAAGCATTACGGCGGTTTTTCACATAGTTTCTTATCTGCTTCAGATGAACAAGTCCAACATGCCGTCAGAAAAAATGTGCAAAAGGCGTATTTTCTGACTTCAGGGCAGTCTACTGGAAGCTACCTGAGTACGCACACATCAGAAATGTCGGGAAGCGGGAGGGGTGCCAGGTAGAAGGCGGAAAGCAGTTAGCGGATCTCGGATGGTCAAAACGAAGAGAAATCCCCAAAAGCGATTTGGATTACAGGCTGCCTTTCCTACGAAAGAGCCATTTCTGGTCAAAAATAAGCGCTTCATCATTTGACGAGCAACATCTATCTCCCAAGCGATATAAGGGTCATCATTAAGAACTCAGCGGAGCTTCTTGCATTCTGCCAGCAGGCACAAACATTACCCTTGACCTCCATTAAGCGGTTTACACATTTCCATTTCAGAACAGCAAAGCAAATGTCGCCCGCACGACTGTTTCCTATCAATTCGTTTGCCGCCGCTTTGTAATAACGAATAAAAAAGAAGAAAGCGGCGGTGCTGCACCATCAGCAGGGACAAAGGAAGTGGACAATTTTTTCGTTCCTGCCCCGATTTCGGGGCACCAGCGCAATTTTTGTCCACCCCTGGACAATTTTTTCGTTCCTGCCCCGAGTTCGGGGCACCAGCGCAATTTTTGTCCACCCCTGGACAATTTTTTCGTTCCTGCCCCGATATCGGGGCACCAGCGCAATTTGTGTCCACCCCCCTGGACAAAATTCTCGATATTGCCCCGAAGCCTGAACAAAGAACCAGGAAAATCAGCAGTGTGGGAGTGGGGGAGGATGCCACAACACGAGGTTTGCGAACGCTTGCTGGACACATGTTCGAACCATAAGCAATCGTCATGGTGTAACTCAAACAGATGACTCTCAAAAATGACAAAAACTTGAGTTGTGTCAGGAAAAGCTTGCACAACTCTAGGGCGTGTTTTTAAATAGTGAATATAACCAAAATAGGTATGCATGCCTGATGGAGCAGAGCAAGATAATTGGTCCGATTCTTCTCATAGCGCGCTGAAATCCGGGGTTTACTCATCAGTCTGAGG
>JASGUW010000010.1 GCA_030055235.1 Bacillota bacterium | reverse complement strand
GATATTGCCCGATTCCGGGGCAATACCGCGATTTTTGTCCACTCTCTGGTCAAAAACTTCGATATTGCCCGATTCCGGGGCAATACCGCGATTTTTGTCCACTTTCTGGTCAAAAACTTCGATATTGCCCGATTCCCGGGGCAATACCGACTTTTATAGCCTATACCACTCACATCGCTCAGGGTACAAAATGGCATCAACCGTCGGCGTTGAATGTTAGCGACGCCTAATCAATTTGTAACCCACTTTTTATTCAGCTTTTTTCAAAAGGACCTAAGCCGAGTCTCGAACGATTCGCTTTTGACATGCATCACAATAGGGAATAAGCAATTCGATTGCCATTTCAGGCTGCTTTGACCATAGAAGGGCCGCGCACGCCGCACAACAGCGTGCTGGCGCAGCTGTACGGTGCACCGAGACCAGGATAGGGTTGCTTGGGTCAGCTGAATTTGTTTCTCTCTGACAACGAAAATCAAAGACCCGGTACTTGACTCTTCGAAACGTAGCAGCTTTATGCGGATCAGCCTCGCCGATCGCCGCCGCTTTCATTCTTATCATTTCAATCTACGACAGGGTTTCGGCGCCGATCGCCGACAACTGTGACTACAGTGGAAGAGAAGATCTGCATATGCACCGAGTTCAAGCCGCGCTAAAACTGCCGTGTTTCAGATGCTTCAAGGAAGGCTTAAAATAAGCTTTACCAAGTTCCGACAGAAATGACGTGCACCTGGAGATGGCAATGGCGTCGCAGATGCTCTGAATCCGGCCTGGATCGGAACATTGACCACTCCCGCATGCCTAAACTGGCGGTGCAGCACCGCCGCTTTCTTGTTTTTACTTTCAAAGCGGCGGCAAATGAATCGACAGGAAGCAGTTGTGCGGGCGACATTGGCTGTATAGGCCGGGAAACTTAAGAAGAGGCATTCTTTTCCACTGCACCTCGAAGTGCCGTTTATGCCCTCAAAACGTGGTACAACCCCGGCCTTCTGTCCACGGTTGGCCCCAAACTCGCTTGTGCCGACATCCCTCACCCGAATCCCAGAAGACAAGAACAAAGAGTCTGCTGGCACTAAGGGCAGCAGACTCTTGCAGACTCTTATAGATCACGAAACGAAAACACAGCGTTAGCCGCGGATGAGATCCTCCATGCTGTAGAAACCAGCAGGCTGCCCGACGAGGAAACGCGCCGCCTGCACGGCGCCGTCGGCGAAGACACTGCGGTCGAGTGCCTCATGCTCGATACGCAGGTTCTCCTGCGGCAGGGCGAAGAGCACCTCGTGCCGTCCGGCGATGCCGCCGCCGCGGCGGACGGCCATGCCGATTTCCTCCCGCGGCCGGACACTGTGGCGGCAGCTGCGGTCCTGCACCAGAGGCAGCCTGTCCGCCGACTTCACCTCAAGCGCGGCCTGAATCCTGTCCGCAATCGCCAGGGCCGTGCCGGAAGGGGCGTCAAGCTTGTTGCGGTGATGTTCCTCCAGAATCTCGATGTCTGCAAGCGGCCAGAGACGTTCGGCGGCACGGGCCACCAGGTCCTGCAGCATCGCGATACCGATGGAGAAGTTGGCGGCACGAAAGAGCGGCACACCGGCTGCGGCAGCCTCCAGGGCGGCCGTCTGTTCGGGACTGCGCCCGGTAGAGGCGCTGACAAGCGGTTTCCGGTCCCGCTCCAGCAGCTCGATCAGGTCAGGGGTGGCGGCGGCACCGGTGAACTCGATGGCGACGTCATAGTCGCCCGGGACATCCGCGACCCGGCGGAAAACCGGCACCTCAGCACGGGCGGCGTCGGGGGACGCCCCCAGATCGAGCCCGTAGCGGTAGACCAGGTCAGAGGTCTCCGCCAGAGCAGCGATCACGGCCCGGCCCATGCGGCCCAGACAGCCGATTACCAGAACGGTTGCCGGACGTGGGGTCTGGTCCTTCGCGTCAATCATGAACAAGGTCCCTGAATTCGTCGGCCAGCAGTCCCAGACGGTCGAGCTCAATGGCCAGGCGGCGGCGATTGGGCTCGGAAAGGGCAACCAGCGGCAGGCGGCAGGGTCCGGCATCAAGACCCATCAGCTTGACACCCTCCTTCACCGGGATCGGATTGACGTCGGAGAAACAGGCGCGCACCAGCGGCTCGAGCCCGATCTGCAGCTCAGTAGCCCGCCGGATGTCACCTTCCAGGAAGGCATGGGTCAGATCGCGGACGCGCTCGGGGACGAGGTTCGCAACGACCGAGATGACGCCGCTGGCGCCGAGCGCCATCATCGACAGCACCAGGCCGTCCTCGCCGGAATAGTGGAGAAAGTCCGGGCCGCAGAGGCGACGTGTCTCGGCCACCTGGGACAGATTGCACTCCTTCGTGCCGACGATGTTGGGTACCTCAGCCAGGCGGGCATAGGTCTCCGGCTGAATGTTGAGATTGGTGCGGCTCGGGACGTTGTAGAGGATGACGGGCAGGCCGGTCGCTTGGGCGGCGATGCGGAAATGCTCGACCAGTCCGGCCTGGGAGGTTTTATTGTAGTAAGGAGTTACGCATAGGAGGGCGTCGGCGCCCGCTTCCTCACACATACGGGCCAGGTCGATGGCATGGACGGTGTCATTGGAGCCGGCACCGGCAATGACCGGGATGCGGCCGGCAACCGTTTTCACCGCCGCCGCTACCACGGCGACATGGTCGGCGTCAGGCATGGCCGAGGCCTCACCGGTGGTGCCGCAGATCACGAGGGCGTCCGTGCCCGCTTCAATCTGGCGTTCAATCAGCTGTTCCAGGCGGGCAAAGTCGACCGGGGTATGGATCCCGGCTCCCTTAAAGGGGGTCACGATGGCGACCGCCGAACCGCTGAAGATGCTCTTTTTCATTGTCTCATCTCCTGTCGTACGACTTGAAATCCTTATTATAAGGCACTTTAGCACTCTGCAGCGGCAGCGTACATGGACTATCTGCCTCAATTTCTTAGCATTCTCACACGAATCGGGAATTGATTTGCGCAAAAAGACGGCCATGAGCTACCATGACGGACGTTATGCGCACCTCCGATTTTTCCTACACTCTCCCGGATGAGCTGATCGCCCAGCACCCGCTCGCCGATCGCGACGAAAGTCGTCTGCTCGTCCTGACCGCTGACGCTCTCCGGGCGGAAGACCGCTTCTTCCGTGAGCTTCCCGAGCTCCTCAGACCCGGCGACCTGCTGGTCCTCAACGACAGCCGCGTCCGCCCGTCACGCCTGCTGGGGCAGCGCCCGAACGGCGGGGCCGCCGAAGTCTTCCTGCTCGAGCCCGAGTCGGAGACGGACTGGGTCTGCCTGGTCCGTCCCGGCCGCCGCCTGCGTACGGGGGCCACGGTGAATTTCGCAGAACATCATCTTTCTGCGAAGATTGTCACAGAACTGCCGGAGGGCCGGCGCCTGGTCCGCTTCAGCCACCCGACCGATGTCAGGGGTGCACTCGCGGCTGCCGGCCAGGTTCCGCTGCCGCCTTATATTCATGAGAAACTCGACGATCCCGAGCGCTATCAGACGGTCTATGCCAGAACAAGCGGCTCAGCGGCGGCACCTACAGCCGGCCTGCATTTTACGACCGGGCTGCTCGAGCGGCTGGCGGCCTGCGGTGTTGAGCAGACGACGCTGACGCTGCACGTGGGGCTGGGGACCTTCCGACCGGTGCAGACGGAACGGGTGGAAGAGCACGTCATGCACAGTGAGCACTACGAAGTCTCCGCCGCCACGGCCGAGGCGCTGAACCGCGCCCGTCGTCAGGGCCGCCGCATTGTCGCCGTCGGCACCACCAGCTGCCGGGTCCTGGAGAGCATCGCCGCCCGCTGGGATCAAGGGGATGGCGAGTTCCGGGCCGAACGTGGCGAAACCAGCATCTTCATCTATCCGGGCTTTCAGTTCCGCGTCGTCGATGCCCTGATCACGAACTTCCATCTGCCGCAGTCGACCCTGCTGATGCTGGTGTCGGCCTTTGCCGGCCGTGAACGGGTTCTGGCCGCTTACCAGCATGCCATCCAGGCCCGCTATCGTTTCTACAGTTTTGGCGATGCCATGTTCCTGACGCGCCGGCCCGATCCATTCCCTGAGGAGAACTCCGATGAACCTTGTCGTTCGCTATGAACTCAAGCATGTCTGCCGCCAGACCGGTGCCCGCCTGGGTGTCGTGCACACGCCGCACGGCTCCTTCGATACCCCGGCCTTCATGCCCGTCGGTACCCAGGCCAGCGTCAAGACCCTTGATTCCGCTGAAGTCCGGGGCTCAGGCGCCCGCATGATCCTGGCCAATACCTATCACCTGCATCTGCGCCCCGGCGAAGACCTGATCCGCCGCGCCGGCGGCCTGCACCGCTTCATGAACTGGGATGGGGCGATCCTGACCGATTCCGGTGGCTTCCAGGTCTTCAGCCTGGCCAAGCGGCGCCGGATCACGGAGGAGGGCGTGAGCTTCCGCTCGCACCTTGACGGTTCAGAGCAGCTGCTGACTCCGGAGAGCTCGATCGCGATCCAGCAGGCGCTGGGGGCGGACATCATCATGGCCTTCGATGAGTGCACGCCCTGGCCCGCCACGCCGGACTATGCAAAAAGTTCCATGGAGCGGACGCTGCGCTGGCTGGACCGCTCGATCCGTCAGCATGGCGAGAGCGAGACGCAGGCTCTCTTCGGCATCATTCAGGGCAGCACGGACAGCGAGCTGCGCCGTATCAGCGCGCGCGAGACCGTCGCCCGCAATCTGCCGGGCGTGGCCATAGGCGGTCTCAGTGTCGGCGAGCCGGTCGAGCTGATGCGCGCCATGCTGGAGGCCATCCGCCCGCTGCTGCCGGATGATCGCCCCCGCTATCTGATGGGTGTCGGCACCCCCGACTACATTCTGGAGGGCGTGCTCCAGGGTATCGACCTCTTCGACTGCGTCATGCCGACGCGCATCGCCCGGCACGGCGCCTGCCTGACCAGCCGCGGCCGCGTCATCGTCCGTGATGCCAGCTCGGCGGAAGACTTCGGCCCCATCGACCCCGCCTGTGACTGCCCTGCCTGCCGCAACTACAGCCGTGCTTACATCCGCCATCTCTTCAAAGCCGGCGAACTGCTCGGCCCGCGCCTGGCTTCGCTGCACAATCTCCACTACATGCAGAAGCTGATGGCTTCTATACGCGAAGCTATCGCCGCCGACCGCCTGGCTGATCTGACCCGTGAACTGGCCGCCGCGCAGCAGTTTCATGTCAAGTGCTAGGGCGTTTGGGAAGTTCGGGGACGTTTGATGTTTGTGGACGTTTGCGGGTTTTGAGATTCGGGGATTCGGGGATTTGGAGTCGTTTGGGGATTTGAGGATGCAGGCCGGGAGTATCGGGGGCTGGAAAGCAGGCCATAGAGCTGACGGGCAGGGAAGATGGTGAAGCTTGTTCCAGCTAATTCCCAGCTTGATTCCCATTTGGCTCGCGTGATTATGGCTGAATCCCCAGTAGTCACACGTGCTTCCGGTTGGTCAAAAGAACGTGTAATCAAGAAAT
The DNA here is from genome assembly GCA_030055235.1 of Bacillota bacterium. Taxonomy (GTDB): domain Bacteria; phylum Bacillota; class Clostridia; order Saccharofermentanales; family Fastidiosipilaceae; genus JAEZYR01. The sequence goes on along the minus strand of JASGUW010000010.1, from coordinate 12,483 downwards.
AGATTTGGATTACAGGCTGTGTTACCGACAAAGGGGGCTGGCGCCAAGATCCGGGCAGCAGTATCAGATCACCTTTTACCAATTCAAAGCAACTACGCCGGGATCACCCCCATAACTTTGAAAGTGCGCTAATCATCCTCGCCATTCGCCACCATATCTCATTTCTCTTTTGCTTTCCTGACCACCAGCGGAGCTTTAGCTACATATTCCAGTGAAGAAGCCATCTCCAATTACAATTAAATGCCCAACACGACACAACAGCGCTGTTATCGGGTTTTGAGAGATAACAAACTTTTCACTCGCTATTCCGATATGCATCATGAATTTGAGGGTGTAGGTCAGGAATGTCGGGAAGTGGTGAGCATGCGTTAGGAGGGTGGCTGGCAAGGGCCACGCGCGCTGCTGAACAGCGCGCAGGGTCAAAACGACGTGTAATGGCAAAAGCGATTGCCATTACAGGCTACTTTGACCACGAAGGGGCTGATTCTGGTCAAAACGACGTGTAATGGCAAAAACGATTGCCATTACAGCCTATCTTGACCACGAAAGGGTGGTTTCTGGTCAAAACGACGTGTAATGGCAAAAGCGATTGCCATTACAGCCTATCTTGACCACGAAGGGGTGGTTTCTGGTCAAAACGACGTGTAATGGCAAAAACGATTGCCATTACAGGCTACTTTGACCACGGGAGGCCAGTTTCTGGCCAAAATAGCGTGATATCCAAAAAACTATTTGGATACGAGGCTACTTTGACCAAAAAGGGCCCGATTCTGGTCAAAACAGCGTGGAATCCCAAAAACGATTTGGATACCAGGCTACTTTGACCACGAAAGAGGTGGCGTGCGTAGTTACTCGGTGTATCACCCATCACTTCGCCTGTTTAAGGCTGCCGAGTCTGGATCCTCCCATGCCTTTAAAAAGCATGTTTATAACCCTCGTCGCCGCAGTCCTATCGCTTACCTTCATATTCCTGTCTATTTGTGCAGTGAAGCTGATCGCACACTAGCAATTGAAGGAGTGATTTCAAAAATACTTGAACGCGGCGATCTTTCATGGAAGGCTTGAAAAATGTTTACCAAGTCCCGACATTTCTGCCGTGCACCCCCGCAGCTTTCCCCTTGCATATGCCCGCAGCGTACAGTGTTATAATTGCCGTTGAGCGTTCCGCCAGTCTGCCCGCTGTATCGGGCAGCTTTCCTATCGACAGGAGGATAACGATGACAATTCAGGTCTTTGAGAATGAAGAACAGGTAGCACTTGCCGGTGCCGCCCTGATCGCCGCTGAACTGCTTCAGGATCCCTATACGGTACTGGGTCTGCCGACGGGCTCGACGCCGATCGGTATCTATCGTGAACTGATCCGCATGTTTGAGAACGGCGTCATCTCCTTTGCTGAGGCTTCAGCCTTCAATCTCGACGAATACATCGGTCTCGATCCGGATCATGAGCAGAGCTACAACTACTTCCTGCACGAAAACTTTATTAACCATGTAAATTTCCGTGCTGAAAATGTCCGCCTTGTTCAGGGACTCGCAGTCAACGCCAACGAAGAGTGCGAACAGTACGAGCAGGATATCACCGATGCCGGTGGCATCGACCTGCAGCTGCTCGGCATCGGCCGTAACGGCCACATCGGCTTTAATGAGCCGGCCGCCTGGTTTGAGAAAACCACTCATGTGGTCGACCTTGCTGCCGATACGATTGCCGCCAACAGCCGCTTCTTCGCCAACGAAGACGAAGTGCCGCGCCAGGCCATCAGCATGGGCATCGGCACCATCATGGACGCGGAGAAAATCGTACTTGCAGCAACAGGTTCCTCCAAGGCCGAGGCCATCCGGGCGATGTGCAAAGGCCGTATCGACCCTGCCTGCCCGGCTTCCATCCTGCAGATTCATCCGAACGTCACGATCCTGCTCGATCCTGCCGCCGCTGCCCTGATCTGAGAGGGAGGCCCCATGGCGCAGATCGACCACATTCCGCGACACTACGAACCCGCCACCAGAGAGGCGGAAACCTACAGCATCTGGGAAAAGTCGGGAGCTTTCCGCGCCGATCCGGACCCGTCCAAAAAACCCTACACCGTTGTGATGCCGCCCCCCAACATCACGGGGCAGCTGCACATGGGTCATGCGCTCAACAACAGCCTTCAGGACATCTTCATCCGCTGGCGGCGCATGCAGGGATACGCCGTACTCTGGCAGCCCGGCACCGATCACGCTTCTATTGCCACAGAGGCGCGCATCGTTGACGAACTTGCCGGCGAAGGCATCTCCAAATACGATCTCGGCCGCGAAGGCTTCCTTGAACGCGCCTGGGAGTGGAAGGAGCGCTACGGCGGCCGCATCACCGAACAGCTGCGCCGCCTCGGCTGCTCCTGTGACTGGGAGCGCATGCGCTTCACCATGGACGATGGCCTGTCGGAAGCCGTCCGCCTCGTCTTTGTCCGCCTGTACGAAAAAGGCCTCATCTACCGTGGCCTGCGCATGATCAACTGGTGCCCGACCTGCGCCACCACCATCTCCGATATCGAAGTCGTCCACGAAGAACGTGACACCTGGATCTGGACAATCCGCTATCCGCTGTGCCCGGAATCCGACACAGCCACGGCCACAGACAGCTCCGACCCCGACGCCCCCAACTGCCCCTGTCTGCTGGTGGCGACCACCCGTCCGGAGACGCTGCTCGGCGACACCGCGGTCGCGGTCAACCCCGACGACGAGCGCTATCGCGCCCTGGTCGGCCGCTACGTCGAGCTGCCCCTCTGCAATCGCCGGATCCCGATTGTCGCCGACAATTATGTGGAACCGGAGTTTGGTACGGGAGTCGTCAAAATCACACCCGCCCATGACCCGAACGATTATGAGGTCGCCCTCCGCCATGATCTTCCGTCCGTCAATATGCTGACGCCGGATGCCCATGTGGAAGCGGGTTTCGGCCGCTATTCCGGCATGCCTTCCATGGAAGCCCGCGCGGCTGTGCTGGAAGACCTGGAGCAGGCCGGTCTGCTCGCCAAACGCGAACCCTACCGCCACGCCGTCGGCACCTGCCAGCGCTGCGGCACCACGGTCGAGCCACGTCCGATGGAGCAGTGGTTCGTCCACATGAAGCCGCTCGCCGCTCCCGCCATTGACGCCGTGCGCGACGGACGCATCCGCTTCGTTCCCGACCGCTTCGAGCGCGTCTATGAGGAATGGATGAAGAACATTCAGGACTGGTGCATTTCGCGCCAGCTCTGGTGGGGCCATCGCATTCCCGCCTGGTACTGCGGCGACTGCGGCCGCATCACGGTATCCATGGAGACGCCCGGAGCCTGCGCCCACTGCGGCTCCGCGCAGCTCGAACAGGATCCGGACACTCTTGATACCTGGTTCAGCTCGGCCCTCTGGCCCTTCAGCACCCTTGGCTGGCCGCACGACACCCCGGAACTCAAGCGCCACTATCCCACCGACGATCTCATTACCGGCTACGACATCATCTTCTTCTGGGTGGCCCGCATGATCTTCTCAGGACTCGAGCAGATGGGGGAGATCCCCTTCCACACAGTCCTGATGAACGGCATTGTCCGCGACGCCCAGGGACGGAAGATGTCGAAGTCCCTCGACAATGGCATCGATCCTCTGGATATTATCGACCGCTTTGGCACCGACGCCCTCCGCTATGCCCTGATCACGGGCACGGCTCCCGGTGGCGATCAGCGCTTCTCAGAAGCCCTTGCCGATGCCGGCCGGAACTTTGTCAACAAACTCTGGAATGCCAGCCGCTTCGTTCTGATGCAGCTGCCGGAGAATGTCGATCTCAGCCATGTCGAGCCAACGCTGACCAATCTGGAAGACCGCTGGATTCTCTCGGAACTCGATCACCTGACCCGTGAGGTAACAGGGAACCTTGAGCGCTATGAGAGCGGTCTGGCTCTTGCCAAGGTCTATTCCTTCATCTGGGAGAGCTACTGTGACTGGTATATAGAGATTGCGAAGCTCAGGCTCGCGTCCGCCCAAACCGCGGCGGAGAGCCTTGCCACCTGCTGGGTGCTGGTCACTGTGCTGGAACGCGCGCTGCGCCTGCTGCATCCCTTCATGCCCTTTGTGACGGAAGCCCTGCATGAGCTCCTGCCGCCCGTGGCCGGCACGGAGCACTCCGAGCTTCTGATCACAGCCCGCTGGCCGGAAGCTCAGGACGCCTGGTGCGACGAGCAGGCCACCCGGGAGATGGAGCAGTTTATGGAGGCCGTCCGGCGTCTGCGCAATCTCCGCGCTGAATACCAGGTAAAATCCAATCGCCTCATCACCCTCCACATCCAGACAGCGGATGCCGCTTACGAGCGCCTCTTCCGCGAAAACGAGAGTCTGCTGGTCTCCCTCGTGCGTCTGGCCGAACTGGTCTATCTCGAACCCGGAGCCGGCTTTGCCGCCGACACGGTTCAGATTGCCCTGCCCGGAGCGACGCTGGCCGTGCCGCTCGGTGAACTGGTGGACCGTGAGGCGGAACGTGAACGCATTGCCCGCGAGCTTGCGGGCAGCCGCGAGCGGGTTCTGCAGCTCGAGGCCAAGCTCAGAAACGAAGCCTTTACCAGCCGGGCCCCGGCCCCCGTCGTAGAGCGCGAACGTGAGAAGCTCGCCCGTGAGCTGGATCTCATCGCCACACTGGAAGCTCAGCAGGCGGCCCTCGCCTGATGACCTGACAGTTGACGCTGCCTCGGCAGACAACGTAAAATCGCTAAAGAACGATCAAGCGGAGATAAAAGCAGTTCCGCTTAGAGAGAAAGGAAGTAACTATGGCACTTGTCAATTCACGCGAGATGTTCAAGAAGGCATATGAAGGCGGCTATGCAATTGGCGCTTTCAATGTCAACAATATGGAGATCATCCAGGGCATAACGACTGCCGCCAGCAAGCTCAATGCTCCTCTGATTCTTCAGGTTTCGGCCGGTGCACGCAAGTACGCCAACCACACCTATCTCGTCAAGCTGGTTGAAGCCGCTCTGGCGCTCAACGACCTCCCGATCGTTCTGCATCTGGATCACGGCGACAGCTTCGAGCTCTGCAAGAGCTGCATTGATGGCGGCTTTACCTCCGTCATGATCGACGGCTCGCACCTGCCCTTTGAGGAGAACATCGCTCTGACGCGCCGCGTCGTCGAGTACGCCCACGAGCGCAACGTCACCGTTGAGGGTGAGCTCGGCCGTCTCGCCGGCATCGAGGATGCGATCAACGTCTCCGAAGAGGATGCCTCCTACACCCGCCCCGAAGAGGTCGAAGAGTTCGTCACCAAGACAGGCTGCGACTCTCTCGCGATTGCCATCGGCACAAGCCACGGCGCCTTCAAGTTCAAGCCCGGCCAGAAGCCCGAGCTGCGCTTTGACATTCTGGATGAAGTTGCCCGCCGCCTGCCCGGTTTCCCGATCGTCCTCCACGGCGCCTCCTCGGTCATCCCCGAGTACGTTGAGATGATCAACAACTACGGCGGCAACATGCCCGACGCCATCGGCATCCCGGAAGAGATGCTGCGTCAGGCCGCCCGCGGCGCTGTCTGCAAGATCAACATCGACTCCGACCTGCGCCTGGCCATGACCGCCACGATCCGTAAGGTCTTCCACGACAAGCCCGGCGAGTTTGATCCGCGCAAGTACCTGGGCCCGGCCCGTGACGCCATCGCTGAGATTGTCGCGCATAAGATCGAATACGTCCTCGGCTGCGCCGGCAAAGCCTGATTCAGCTGTCAACAGAAAAAAACGACAAACAGGAGCCTTCGGGCTCCTGTTTTTGTTTCCTGGCTTCAGTCTGTCAGTCAATCAAACTAGCAAAGAGGGAAATCCCCCGGCTTTGTTCATAGCCGGGGGATCTTCTTATCACAATGCAGTGTTTACTGTGCAGATCACGTTTTTCTGAGTCTGCAGCCTGGGATCCGTTTTCCCTGCCAGCTTGTCTATGGAATCCGGCCTCCACCAGCCCGTTTGATGCCAATCAGCGCAGGCGCCTGGGCGTCAGCCTGCCGGGCCAACAAGTTGATCCCGTTGTTCGTCAAGTTCCTCACCGGTTCCGTCCATGACGGAGACATGGACGGTATAGTAGTCATCATATTCTGGTATCCAGCTGCAGATGTTGCTGTAGGCATAATCACGCAGAATCTTCATGTTCCCATCGTAGTCCACCACATAGAACTTATAGCGATAGGGCACTCTGCCGCCCTCTGCGCGCGCAGCCAGGGGAATCGTTTCGCCTGGGTTATACCAATCCTTATGGCCGACCCGGAAGACCGCAATGCGGAATTCGGCATCCGGATCACGGACTTCCACGGTCCTGGCCTGGCTCACGATCTCACCAGCGGCATCCTTGACTCTCACGCCGACCTGCCAGGTGTCCGGCAGCTCTGGCTGCCAGCTGAAGATGTTACTGTAGGCATAATCGCGCAGGATATGTTCTTCATTGTCGGAACCCACAGCGTAGAACTGATAGCGGTAGGGTTTCACTCCACCCTCTGCCCGGGCGGCCAGGGCAACCTTGTCCCCCGTGTTGTAGACGGGATGGCTGCCGGTACGGAAGACCGCCAGCTCCAGCGGAGTACCCGGCTGCGGAAGGATCCTCACTTCCTTGACCTGATTGCGGCTCTGGCCTTCGGCATCTATGACTTCCACACCAACTCTGTAGTCTCCAGCTGCCTCAGGCGTCCAGCTGAAGTAATTCACCTTGTCAAGGCCACGCAGGGCGGTCCTGCTGTCATCGGGGCCGAGTGTATAGAACTGATAGCGATAGGGTGGCACACCGCCCTCTGCCCGGGCGGCCAGGGCGACCTTTTCGCCAAGATAGTACTCTGTCTGCCAGCCGGTACGGAAGACCGCAATGTGATAGGGATCCGGTTCTGGATCATCCTCAAAGTGTGCCGTGACTTCCACAGCATTCGCAGGCATGATGAACGTCGTCTCCGGGGCGCTGGCGTCGGCCAGAGTCACTCCACCGCTGTCCACCGTCCAGCCCGTGAAGTGCTTTCCATCTTCGTCGGGATTCGCGGTAATGGTGACGGTTTCATCCTTTTTCGCCTTGTCCGAACTCGCCGTCCCGTTATGCACCACAATCGGGTAGGAAGGAATAAAGCTGTTGTTGAACTCGGCTTCAAGCGGCTGAGCATTCGCACCGCTGATGTCAACGCTCAAGGTATTGCTTCCTTCGGTGTAGCTTACAAGGACATTGACCTCGATAGACCTTGTATCGCCGGTGACATCGGCAGGCAAAGCCGTGTTGTCCTCAAGCAGTGTGTAGCGGAAGGTCTGTATCGGGCTGTCAAGATAGATGACACCCTCCTCGTCCGCCGTGCGGCCCGGGTCATATCTATAGCTTGGCAGTGTGATGGAGAAGCTGTTTCCAATGTTAGTACCAGAGGCAACGATTGTTGCTCCGTCCACGAGTGCAAAGGTAAATTCACGGTCTTTGATATCACGTCCGCTGAGCTTCTTTATGCCTTCAATGCTCGTGGTGCCTGAGCTTGCCGCCGTATAGGTGTTGGTAAAATCAAAGCTGAAGTCAGGTGTACCGTCGGTGCAAAGCAGCTCGCCATCGACATAGATATCTGTTCCCCGTATCTGGCCTTCGTTATCGTCAACAACGTGAACTTCAATTCTGTAGGCATGCGTGTCATCGGATACACAGGCTACTTTGCTTGGTGTGACTTCTTTCAAAATGAAATAGTGTGTGCCCTCCTGGCCATCCTCAAAAGCAAGTTTGGGAAATGCGTATGAACCTGGCCTATCCGGATCATCGGCCGCTTTGTGGCCTACACTCTCTCCAATCTGCGTTCCCTCGCTCCAACTGCCCTCGGCAACATTCGCATGAAACAGCGCAAAGCGGAATTCATTTTCCTGCAGCGCCAGGGCTCGATTCTCTAAGGTCTTTATCCCCTCCAGATAGAGTTCAAAGGGCTGCGCCTGGTAGACATTTTCAAAGTCCAGACCGTAATCAAGTGTATTGTTGTTCACCGTCTGTTGAACGCCGTTTACCTCAACACCCGTTAACAGCATCTGTCCCTGCTTATTGTCAGAAACAGAGACCTTGATTCTGTAAACCGTATCGCTGACCCTTACTCCGCCAACGGTAGTGGGATTTTCTTTCAGAATGTAGTAATGGTCCCCGGCTTCATCCTCCTGATAGCTCAGCTGCGGAAGGTCTAATGCGCCGCTGGCAGCATGTCCGATTGCGCCGTCAATAAGGCTTTCTTCTGCCCACTGATCGCTTGAGTGATAGAGGCTGAACGAGAATTCGTTTTCCTTGAGAAGTGCGTCTCTGCCTCTTAATGTCTTAGTGCCGTTCAGCGTGAGTGAAACGGGAGCGGCTGCATACGTGTTGGTGAAGTCAAAGCTGAAGGGGTGCTCGATATCAGCAATAGGGATATCGTTCTTTAAAACACTCGTTACCGCTGAAGAGAGTGTTCCGTCACCATTGTCAGAAACGCTTACCGTCAGCTTGTAAACGCTTTCATCGTAGCTGATGCCATTTTCAGGGTTGGTGGCGGGCTGTTCTTCAACAATTGTATAGGTATGCTCTCCCACGTCGTCCCGAGCCGTCTCGGCAAGTAAATCGACTTCGTAGTTGATGCTGCGAAACGAAAAGGCAGTGTTGGGTGCAATGCTTATTGTGTCAAGAAGATATTCTTCATCTATTTCATGGCCACTGTACAGCTTGAAGCTAAACGCATCGTCTTCCGTAACTGCGCGACCGGACAGCTCTTTTTGCCCGGAGAGTACCAGAGAGCCCTGGGCTTTATAGTAGTTTCGCGCCACCAACGCATCAGGAATGAGCTGTCCGCCAAGCGTAGCGGCTTCGGTAGAGTAGCGCACATCATAGTTTGACGGAGCTCCATACACCTCAGTGTCACCCGTGTTGTAGCCTTCCAGAATGCTGTATGTATAGCTTCTTCCCAGAGAATCCGTCTGATCAAGTCCTGTCCACGAAACGCTTGTATCGCCTGGCGCCAGGGTCTTTTTGCCGCCGTTATGAGCTGCCGTAACTTCTACCGGTGTTTCGTCAGCAATATTCCTGTAGATCCTGAACCAGATTTCCGGGTGATTTTCAGGGCCATTCACCCATTCCCTCACGGCCGTTTTGTTGATCCTGGGAATATTTTCATAGTTTGCTGTGACTTCCACATCGTTCGCAGGCATGGTGAACGTCGTCTCTGGGGCGCTGGCATCGGCCAGAGTCACTCCATCGCTGTTCACCGTCCAGCCACTAAAGCGCTTTCCGTCCCCTGCAGGATTCGCGGTAATGGTGACGATGTCATCCTTTTTTGCCTGGTCCGAACTCGCCGTACCGTTGTGGACAGTAACCTCATATTCTGACCTGGCTTTGCCGGTCAGAATGATGGAGTCGGTCGTCACTTCGATTTTCTGGGGATCTTCGCCGACGGTGATCGGATTGTCTGCAGCCAGGTAGTTGATTTTGTCTGCGTCTGGATGGTCTTTAAGCAAGATGTCCGCAACACCTTCGTAAGTGTAGAGTTCGGCCGCTTTGAGCAGGGTGACTGCACTGCCGGGAGCAAGCCCCCAATTCTCATAGGCTTTATCTCCTTCCAGAGTGAATTTGGCCGCTTCCATTATTCCCAGAAAACCCGCGAAGCTGGCAAAGGGTTTATCGTGTGCAGAAGGATCCGGTACTGCGAACAGAAGGCTGGATTCGCCGGCAAAAAGGACAGTACAGTTGCTGTCCGTGAAGCATGGACCTGTTAGCTCCCTCACATCAAGAATCGTATGAAATAGATTGATATTTCCGGCGTAGTTCAGACCCGTTTTCAGTTTCAGTGTAGGAGCTTCATTTTTGGTAGCGGGATTAAAGTTAATAGTTTTCTCACCAGAAAAGGCTTCCTCATGATCCACTGTGACAGTTCCCTGAGCATAAATGTGTAATTGAGTACTCTTGAACTCGATTTTTCTGGGGCCTGTCAACAGGGTATCGCCCAGGAAACACAGTATGGCTGTAGCAGTGACATAGAAGCCCTTATCCCCTCCGATACTGCTGTCTGGTCCGGATTCGATCGTCATAGTCGCTGAGTGAAAACGGTCGCGATTGCCTCTGACGAGGAATCCTCCGTCCAATACCAGTCTGCTGTTTTCTTCCAGCCTTAGATAGGTCTCATCATAGTTATCCAGTGTTGAGAGAGGGCTGACAGTAACACCGCTCTCGCTCCGGGTTGTCAGGCTTGCTCCCTTCTCGATAAGAAGAGACGGGATACTGCTGTCTCCTTGAGCCAGATACAAGAAATTCGTATCGGCGGTATTCGTCAGAGTAAGATTCTGCTTTACCCGGATTTTGACGCCATCACTGGGCTGGCCATAGTTGAATCCTATTTTTCCATCTATGGTGACGGCTGCATTGGCGGTACTGAATATCGCAAGATCGCTTTCGTATTCCGTGTCACCGGGGTACCCGTCATTGCGATCCCAGTTGGCGGGCGTGGTCCAGTTTGTGTCTGATCCACCACCGGTCCATGTGAACTCCCTCGTGATCTCAATGTCTCCATTGGCAGCGCGCACCAGCGCCGACGCCGGGAAAAGCGTCAGACACATGAAGAGTGCGAGCAGTGCAGAAAATAAGCTTCTTTTCATTTGACGTTTCCTCCGTGATGCTTTTCTTCTTCGCTTTTTGTGCCTGTGCTGATTCCATTGCACTGAAGTAGCTGTGGCTGATCCTGCAAAGCGTTTGTCTACACCTGCAGAGACGGCGAAAGGGGAGAAGACAGCGACGGCTGAGAGCTGTCATGTCCTCATGGCGTCATTATAGTTAGTACGCTTCCTTTTGTAATGTGAGTTTTTGTCACCATTTTTCAAATAACTGCAGTCTCAGTCCGTCCGGCTTCGCGGATGCACCAGACAATCCTGTACTCTTTCGCTGTTCAGCTGTGCACATGCTGCCTGCCACACAGGGCTTCAGTCATATTGACTCTGGCATTTTGTGCATTCATGCTATTTGTTACGGACTATTAGAGAGAATCGCATCTTTAAGGCGTGCGAGTTTTCCTGTGCTGCCTGGCTCATTACGAAATGCGTAGAAAGCGAGTCTTGACACCTTTGATTATATAGTATATATAGCGCTTCGCGTTCGCTTATCCCGCAGATCTTCCATTGTAGAAATCAGGCTCCCTGTAAGACGTTATGACGAAATCAAGTTACTGCAGTCCAAGTTTATGGAGGTGTTTTGCTTTTTATTGATGCATGATAATTGAACGAAGTCCGCTACCGGAATGTTCCAGAAATCTGCCTTGCTAATAAGCGGTTCATAATCGGACGGGTAACAATCTATCTCTCTACAAACATAAGGTGTCACCATCAAGAACTCAAAGGAGTAGTAGAGATTGCACGGATAGATCAGCTCCAACATTGGCACGGTGTTCCAAGGCGCGCAAAAAGAAAGAAAGAATGAGTGAAATAATTAAAGAAAGAATGAATGAATGAGGGCAAGCAAACGTCTTGTAAGCCGGTGGCGCGCGGAAGAATGGCATCAATCGGAATATCTTCTATTCCTGGCACCTCATGCTCAATGACCAAGGCAAGCCTGTCAGCTCGGGGAGAGTGAGGGGTGGCAAAAGCACTGTGGAAGCAGACATACATATACTTCATCTATTTAGATACTCGGCGGGTATTCTTCCCCAGAAGCGGCAGTCAGCCCGGACTTCATTCACATTGACTGAGGTTTTTGTCCATCTGTAAGACCATGAGCAGCAGCTTATGTATCCTTTAATTTCATGCCCGTTCATCTCTCTAATGGCATGCGTTCAGAAGCTCCCGTCTTCATTCAATGAAAAGAAACATCGGCGGCGGCTTTGTGTTCGGAAAGGAGCCGTGCCATGAGAATCACAAATCCCAGCTATTCGGTCTATCCAGTTGCCGGAGCGACAGATAAACGGGGTTTGATGTCATGACATCGAAGTCCTCTTTACTTGGGTGACGAATCATTTGTTTCATTTTCCTCTGTGCTCAGCGGTGCACAGGGAAACAAAAAATGCCGTGCACCTAACTGCTGCACTTGGAAGCGGAGCTTCTTGCTTTTAGTGTTCGTGCAACAACGGCAGTTTTTGGCCAGCCGTGGCCAAAAACTGCAGCCCTTTCCCAGTTCGTGGGCACAAATGCGTTTTTGACCGCCCTTGGTCGTTTTTCGCTTTCCCAATTCAGGGCCGCCATAGCAAGTGTCGCCCGCACGACTGCTTCCTATCCATTCGTTTGCCGTCGCTTAACGAAAAAGAACAAAAAAGAGAAAGCGGCGGTGCTGCACCGCCAGCTGGGAGAAAGGGAGTGGCCAATTTTTGCGTTCCTGCCCCGGTTTCGGGGCACCAGCGCAATTTTTGTCCACCCCTGGCCAAAAACCGGGGTTTGTGCCCAATGTCATTAACTTAACAGACAGAGGGAATCCATAGCGGCTTCCAAACAATTGAAGAACAGTTCTGAAGCCGATTGCTGAGGCAAGTTTTATATTCTGATTCAGAAAGAGTCTGACATGAGTACCT
>JASGUW010000009.1 GCA_030055235.1 Bacillota bacterium | reverse complement strand
CTATCGCGAACGGCCTGGAGGATGGGATCATTAACGGCAAGGGGCTTGCTCCGAACTCCAGCGATCCCGTCATCGCCGAGCCTATCGGCATGACCCGCGACCTGAGCAACCTCAACGCATCTACTGGCTACGAGCTGAAGGCTGCAACATCCATCGTAGACTTCCGGCCCGACACTTACCTGGCGCTCGTGGCGGATCTGGTCAAAATCCCCATTCCGAAGCACCTGCCCGGAACCGCGGGAGCGGATCCTGGCAGCACCGAGGCGTTCTATCGGCGCGTGACTGAAGTGACTCTCATCGTGAACCCGGTCGACTACCTGACGAAGATCATACCCTGCACCATCCACAAGCAGCCTGACGGGAAGTATGTTTCCGAGATCTTCCCCTTCCCGACCCGCGTGGTTCAGTCTGCCTACGTCGCAGAAAACACGGCGGTCATGGGCCTGCCAAAGCGCTATCTGATGGCCCTGGGCGTTGGCGCACAGGGCGGGCGCATCGAGTACTCTGACGAGTTCAAGTTCCTCGATGATGAGCGCGTCTACCTGACAAAGCTCTACGGCACCGGGCGACCGCTGGACAACAACAGCTTTACCGTGCTGGACATCACCAACGTCAAGCCCATCGTCCCCGCGGTGCAGGTGGTAAGCTGGCCTGATGCGACGCTGAAGAGGCTGGAAATCTACGGCGGCGGGACCGCGGCAGGCAACAAGTTGGATCTGACGCCGACATTCAACAGGGCGAAGCACAGTTACACGACAGACTACGAAGCAGATGATAAGGCAACTGGCAAGATCGTATTCGAGGCTGTCAGCGAGGACGCGGTAGTCACCGGAACCCTGAATGGCGACAGCATCTCGAACTTCAATTCCATCACCTGGACCGAAGGCAAGAACGCTGTCGTGCTCACCGTGAAGAACGGCACCGTCACCGAAATGTATGTCGCTATCGTCACCTACACCAACACACACGAAGCATAAGAAAGGCGGGTGATCAGCTTGGCCGGAAATGGAACGCTGAAAGCAGTAAAGGGCTATCTCCGCATCACCTGGCGGGATGACGACGGCACCATTGCTGGCCTGATCGCCCGCGGCGAAGCAAAGCTGAACGAACTGGCGGGGGCGGACCTGGACTTCGACACCGAGGGCCTGGCCCGCTCCCTTCTTTTCGACTACTGCCGCTACGCATATAACAACGCAAGTGAATACTGGGAGGAAAACTTCCGGCATGAGATCCTCCGGCTCCAGCTGCAGGTCGGCATGAAGGAGGCCCGAAGCGATGAAACTGAAGGCTGAGGCGATGAAGGACCTGGCCCGCGTCCGGCGCCACCGCATCACCATCCAGCGCAAGCGTGACGGTTTCGACCGCCACCAGAACCCGGTTGAGCACTGGCGCGACTGGAGGGTGATCCATGCCGAGCGCACCCAACTCTATGGCAAGGAATACTACGCCGCCGCAGAAGTAGGCCAGGAGCAGACTATCATCTTCACGGCCCGGTATGTTCCCTTCCTCGACGGCCTTTCCACCGTCAACCACCGGCTCGTGTTCGGCGGCAAGGCATACGACATCAGGCATGTCGATCATTTACCCGGCGAAACCTGGGTGAGGATCCGGGCGATAGAGGTGAGTAGATGGCGACCAAAATAAACCTTGACCAGCTCGCTTCTGAAATAGCGCAGGGACTGAAAGACTTCACGCACGAAGTTGTCGAAATGGTGGACACATCATCCCAACGTATCGGCAAGGAGGCCGTCAAGAAGCTCAGGGCGACCAGCCCGAGAAAGACCCAAAAATATCGCAAAAGCTGGACCATGAAAACAAGCAAAACCGTTCACCAACCTGCAGTCCGGACCCTCCACGTCCGCGCACCCCGCTATCGCCTGACGCACCTACTGGAGCATGGCCATGCAATCGCTGGCGGGACCGGCCGCGTCAAGGCATACCCGCACATCGGCCCGGTAGAAGAAGAAGTCATCGAGCAGTTTACCCGCGAAGTGGAGGAGGCGATCAAGCGTGGATGAAAAGACGCTTCTGACCCTACTGAAGAAAACCGGCTACCCGGTGGCTTATTCACATTTCAGCTCACCGCAAAAGCCGCCCTACATCGCTTATCTCCATGACGACCCTGATAACTTCGGCGCCGACAATCGGGTATATGACAGCGCCGCGAATTTCATCGTGGAACTCTACACGGCGAAGCATGACCCGGCGGTGCAGAAAAAGCTGGAGCAGATATTTGACGATAACTCTATCTATTGGGAACGAACCGAAACATGGATTGAGAAAGAAAAATTCTTTCTCACCGCTTACTACGTATAAAGGAGTGACCCGCAATGGCTGACAATAAGGTCAAGTTTGGCTTAAAGAACGTGCATTATGCCCCGATCACCGAAGCTGGGACTGTCATCAACTACGCGACCCCGGTCCACATCCCCGGCGCCGTGAATCTCACCCTGGACGCGGACGGTGAAGAGGTTGCCTTCTACGCCGACGACCGCGAATACTTCGAGGAGAACACCAACAACGGCTACACCGGCACCCTGGAAATGGCGCTGATCCCCGACAGCTTCCGCGTTGACGTCCTGGGTGACGTGTTGGACACGAACAAC
>JASGUW010000008.1 GCA_030055235.1 Bacillota bacterium | reverse complement strand
GTCAGGTGCGTTGCAAGGTTCTCATTCTCGCTGACCCAGACCCACTCAGCATTAAGCCCAACAGTAGCGATCAAACGCATGACCAGAAGGCCTCTATTGCTGTAGCCGTATTGCCATGCAGGCGATCCGCCCTGCCAGCCCTGATCCGTCCAGACGCGCGAGCCAGGTTCCGGGTAGTATTCGATTATTTGCGAGTTTTCCAAAACCGGCTGGTCGTGGTAGTAGATGCGCACTGATCCATCTGGGTTGACAAACCGCGTGGCAAACATGCCGACGGCATTGACCACCGACTCATTCAGCTCGTTAATATTTTTCACCAGCGGGCGGATCATGCCGTTCCTGACACTCTCGTGCGTCTCTTGCTGGACGACCGTGCTGTAGCGCGCCAGCAATGCTGCCTCGCTCGGCTGCACAAAGCCGAGCGTGATGTTGGAGTATTCCTGCCGAATGGCATCCCAGGAATAGGCGACCATACGCTGCGTGACCGTTCGCCCATCGTAGTCCGCGCGTACGGTGTCGCCGAGTTCGAGGTCGAGCAGATCGGCATAGTCCGCGTACTGATCAGTCTTGCTTAGATCAACAAATCGAACTACAGCTCCAACTTGGGGCATATCAGCGCCACTCGTGTAGAGCGCCTGAACTCGATTGCGCATTTCCGTGTAGGCTGATGCAAGCGTCGGGTACTGCACAATACCATCATCGTCCTCGACACCCACGCGGATGTCTCCAAAGTGGATATGTCGGACGTGCGGGATCGGCGTTTGAGCGATCCGTGTACTGTCGATGTAGATCTCAGGTAGACGGACGACACCGTCGACATCGTTGAGGCATGTTGGGATGACGCGATTGACGATCTCAGAGGCATCTTCGTAGACCTCGAGCCCGGTCAGGTTGACACGGTACTGCACGCGATAGCCCCTGTCAGACCCGAGGCGCTGCAGCATATTCACCTGATAGTTGTCGCGCTGCATCTCCCCGCCGAAACGGTTCAAAAAGGAGTTGTCCGCGCTGCCAAGAATGGCCGCCAGGATATTCTTCCGGACGATCTTCATAGAATTGATCGTTTCGATATTTGAGGCGCCTGTGAAGCGAGTTTCGCTGATACCGGCTTGCAATAATTGCGGCCAGACATAGCTGCCTGGCCGATCCTCCCAGCCTCGGTCAACAATCATGTCCTCTCTGAGATCACAGGTAATGTGTTCTCCTTCGAGTCGGATATGATCGAGCGTTTCCTCCGGACAGCTGACGCGGAACTTTTGCCTCTTTCCGTTCGCGTCCTTTAGCTCGATGATGGATCCATGCAGAACATTCTGACGCAGCGCGATCACACTGCAGGTGTATTCACCGTTGATCTCCTGCGTGATACTTGCTGATATTGCTGTCAGCGGACCTACCCGCTCATCGGCGGGCGTGTAGAGCATCACATGACCCATCGTCACACCCACCTCTCCTGCATTTTCACCGAAAGCTGCGACACACCGATTGCGCTAATCGTCACGGTCGCGCCCGGCTCGACCACCGGCAGGTCTGGTCGGTCGAGCTTACCCCATGCCGAGCCGTCCTCATCCGTCAAAATGCCGGACAATCCGTCAAGTGTTGTCCATCCGGTCGGAGCTTGCAGCGTCCATGTTTCTGCGGCGAGGAGATCTGCGTCATCTTCGGGTGCCAGGCTATGAGGCGTTGCGATCACACCATGTTCCAGCTTGATCCACTCTATTGTCGATTCTGAGGTTAGACCGTGCGGATAGTGTAAGATCATTATTCGGTTCGGCTCGGCGGCACCGTTAATTTGGCCCGTAAACGTGGCGCGGAACACACCTGCGTCGCCAACGCGCGGTATAGGATTTGCAATCATCGCCCCGCCTGCGCCTGCGTAGGTGTTAATATAAGCGATAAAGGTCGTTCGGCCCTCGCCAAGCTCCCCCTTGATGGTCAACGTGTATTGACGGGTTTCCATATCTTCGGACATGGTGTAGTAGCCAATGACGCTTGGCCAGCTCGGACTTGACGCGCTCTTTTGCGCATCCGACCCGAGCAGCAAGTTCCGTCCATCCATCCGTTTGACCATCAGCTCTACCGTCGTATCCGACGCCTCGAACATAATCCGCGGCCGCGCTAGAACGTTGCCCGTGTTCATGAGTGTCACCGGATTGCCCGTGTGGATCTGTTCTGTGAGGGCCCTGCGGAGCGGTTGGCAGAGGAAGGTCATCTCACCGACCCACATGCGGTTATTAATTTTGTACCAGCGTTGTTCGCTTGATTGCACGCATTCATATACATGGGACAGGTCAGGTGTCAAACGCACATTTTGCGCCGTTCCGATCCAATTCCGAGCGGCATCAATATTGTCAGATTCAATGCCAACTTTAACTGACAATTCGACCATGTCGTAATCGCCACGCCACACCATCAGTGCTCCACTTCTGCCCGGTACTTTAATTGCGTCATATCTTTTTTTTGGTCTAATAAAATGAGGGACCTGAAGGCAATACACACCATGGTCCCTGCTGTCCGTGCCATTGATATACAGGCGTAAAGGCGTCGTTATGCTCATGCAAAACCTCCTACTGCGCGTAAGCCGGCTAGAGAGTCAGCTGCACGGATTTGACCAAACATTTTTCCGTCCAGATATACGGCCATGCCATCCAATCTCTCAAGTGATGCACTCACATCAGCAAGCATATTTTGCATATCGCTTTGGATTATTCGCCCAACATCAAGCGCCATTTTTTCAAATATTAATTCACCATTAATCATGCCTCCGCTTATGGCAGATTCTATTGAGCTATTTGATACAGATATGCCGTACTTCAGATCAGATTCAAAAGATTTCTCCGTTAGCTCCCCCATTTCTTGCATTGCTCGCTCAACCACATCGAGGTTATCATCCACGCCGACAGCCAGCCCTGCAGGCAACTCGCGCCCCATGGCGTTAAATACACGTGATGGCGACCTGATTCCAAAAAAGTTTTTTACGCCATTCACGACATTTGCAGCGGCATCCCTGGCTCGATTTACAACGGCATTAACGGCACTCTTGATACCATCTCCAAGACTATTGATCAAATTTGTGCCAATATTTTTAAATTCACCGACTTTTGCCATAAACGCGTCGGCTAGCCCGCCGACAATCTCTGGCACGGCCGTGACGATACTCGCGATGATCTCTGGCAGATTTTCAATCAACGCAATGAACAGCATGAAGCCTGCTGCAATGATCATCGGCGTGTTTTCGACAGTTGCATTGACAATCGCGCTGATGATTTCCGGGAGTGCTGTCACGATGGTTGTAATGATCTCCGGAAGATTGTCGATCAAAGCGACCAGCAGATCGACACCAGCCTGCACGATCAGCGGGATGTTTTCGAGGATCGCCGTGATGATACTGTCGATGATCTGCGGCAGCGCCTCGACGATGGTCGCGATGATCGTTGGCAGCTCTGCGATCAGGGCTGTTAGCAGGTCGATGCCTGCTTGGATGACCAACGGGATCGCACCAAGCACGCCATTGATGATCGCATCGATGATTTCCGGCAGCTTGGCAATGATCACGGGGATCGCATTGATAAGGCCCTGCGCCAATCCAGTAATCAGCTGCAGCCCACCGTCGATCAGCAGCGGGATGTTTTCGATCAGGCCTGTCAGGATTGTCATGACTGCTTCGACCGCCAGCGGTATCAGCGTCGGGAGCTGTTGCCCGATGCCTGCCGTGATGCTGGAAATCGCCTGCACACCGGACGCGATCAGCTGTGGGCCGGCCTCCGCAAGCACAGTCACCATGATGGTTGGAAGCTGCGTGATGATGTTCGTGATCATCGGCAACAGGTTTTCCGCGAAGGTCAGAATAGTGCCGCCAAACGTCGCGAGCGCCGGGCCGATATCCTCGCCTGTGGCGAGGTCCCCCATCAAGTTGGACCATGACGCCTTCATCGCGCCAAGCGAGCCGGTGAAGGTCTCCTCGGACTCGCGCGCGAAGTTGCCGGCATATTGAGTCGTGCGATCCATGAACATTTTCATGGCCAGCTCGGACTTTTCCGCATTCGTGGCTGTGTTCCACTCGAAATTGATGCCCTTCTCGAGGGCATAGGCCTGCAGCGTCGTTGCATTCATGGCGACGCCGAGGTTGTCCATCATCGTAAAGTTACCTTTGGCAGCTCCGGCGATGGACTCCATCGCGGCAGTTGTGTCAATGCCCATGACCGACGCGACGTCGGCAGCGCGCTGCATGGCTGCAGATGTAAGCTCGAGCGCACGTTGTTGCTCAATGCCGGAACCCTGAAACAGGCTGCCCATCTTATTTGCGGTAGCCATATAATCCGAGGCTGACAGGCCCATATCTCGGTAAGCGTCGCGCGCGGTCGTCTGAATGCTGTCCGCGAACTCGCCGAAGACGGCCTCCGTGCCGTCCAGGTTCTGCTCGAGATCGCCGCCCAGGTTAATTGCGTCGCCGATGATTTTGCCGATTCCTGCAGCGGCAAGCGCAGCACCCAACGCCGTCACCAGTTTCCGGCCAAGGCCGGTTCCGGCAGTCCTGCCGGCGCTCTCTGCTTCCGGTTGAAGTTGATTGCTGATCTCGCCGCTGATACCGCGTGCAGACGGGATGATCTGCACATAAGCTTTCCCAAGTTCAGTCGCCATGTGCTTCCTCCATTTGTCTGATCATCGCCTCGCGGGCAGCGTGGAAGTCCTCGCCGGACTGGAACACTCTGTGCTCACGTGGTGCAGCCGTCTTGGTGAGCGCCTCAAGGATGGATTTTGGCCTGCCGTGGCGTCGCTTTGTTTGCGACCAAATCAGCAGCCCGAGCCGGTCAGCAATCGCCGCCAGCAGAAGCAGGTCCGGCGCGACCTTGCTGCCGGACAGGTGCATCTTGATCCGCGAGTCGTTGCGAAGCCCAACGGCCAAAGAGGCCGCCGTTCGCAGCGGCAGCCTCTTGTAGTCGTAGAGGTGATAGGTTTCGGCGAAATCGCAGATCAGCGCATCCTCGTCCGCCTGCACCATCCCGGCGAGGATCAGGAGTTTTTTAGCTGTTTCGTTCCCTCGAGGATCTGCGTAATCTCCACCATCATGGCGGAGAGAGGCACAATGCCGTCCTCGTTCCGGACGTGCTCCATCAGGGCCGTCTTCTGGCTCTGGCCAAGCAGCAGCGTAGCGATCTTTGGCAGCAGGTCCATGCGTTTTGCTTCCAGTTCGATCAGAAGCTCGAGCAGCTCAAAGTTGTCGAGATTCTGCGCTTCAAGCGTGTATTCGAACCCGGATTCCGTTTTGCCCGTCAGCATCCGTCACCTCCGATCAGCCGGCCGGCACGGGCGGGGTCTTCATATATTCGTAATGCGTGTAGCCGCTCGCGTCAGCTGTGGCGCTCACGGTCGTTTCAAAGCCGACGGCATCATTGTCGACGTAGGCGATCTCGCCCACGTCGGCGACGGTTGCGACGGGGATGACGATGCGCTTCAGCGCATTTTTGAGCACCATGTCAATAACAAGCACCACTGGGTCAAGCTGACCCGCGCCAGCAGATACCTTGATGCCGGACGAGAGCGCCGTTCCGGTGACGTTGTCAGCGCCGTAGACGAGTTTGAGCACTTCGACATTCGTCATTTCGATCAGCGTGAATTTAAAGGAATCCGGCCTTCCGGTCTGCACCGTCAGAACGGGGGCGCCGCCCCACGCGTTGATGACCTCGGTCTCGGGTGAGTTTGCGTTCGTGACGCCATCCTCGCTTACAAAACCGAGGCTCTTATACGTGGAGGCGAGCGTTGTGGTCGCATCGGTCGGCAGCGTTGTTCCTGCTGGTGCGGCATAGATTGCGCCACCGACGGCAGGCTTTGCGTAAGAAACGTTTGTTGCATCAGTCATAATTTTGCCTCCTCCTCAATAATGGTGGATGTCGTAGACGGCTTGATAGCGAAAGCGCTTCGTCGCCGTATCCGTAAAGTTGTAGTCGCTGTTAAGGCTCACGCGCGCGATCTCCGTCAGCGCGATCAGGCTATCGACGGCATCCTTCAGTCGATCATTCAGTCGCGCCGCCTCATAGAGCGTTTCGGCGTAGGACTGAAAGGCGAACGTTGAAGAATCCAAACGATTTGACCGCCCGCTGCCCGTCTTTTCGAACAAAACATAACGGGCGGGTTTTTCGTTCGGCTCCTCAAGCCACACAGGCACGTCCAGCACGGTCAACAGGTGATTTCTGATTGTCTGCTCGATCATCATCCCCTCACCGCCTTCAACGCTGTGTTGTTCTCCGCGTTGTCACGTCTTGCTTCAGCCGTTTCGGCACGGACACGCGCAATCGCCCGCGTCGGAGCGATCAGAACCTCGTCTTCGTACCCTTCTCCGCAGCGGTCACGCATCGCTGACGCATGGCCTTGCAGGACGGCCTGCATCTCCTCGGATTTCAACAGCTGCCCCACGCCCTCGCGATTCAGCTCAAATTTAAATTTCCGCCTACTCATAACGCTCCACCATTACCTTTCGGTTCCAGTCGAGCGGGATGAGCGGCTCGATGCCCTCGAGCGGCGTACCGATCACGCGCCAGCGCTGACCGAAGAATCGGACTTCCGCATCCGTCCAGTCATGCTCGTCGCTCTTCGGGATTGCAAGCGAGTAGACTGCCCGTTTTCCTGTCAACTCGAGCTGGTGGACGATATCCTCGCTCGAGACTGGAGCGATCAGGACGTTCTCGATCGGCGTCTCCACATCAGCGCAGATCGGAGCGCCGAACCCGTCGACTGATCCAGTCGGCTCATGCACAATAAGCGTGATCGTCACGCCCTTGAGCCTAGCCATGCGACCACCCCTCATCAAGCACGCTGCCCGGCACATCGCCATACGGCTCGATCACACCCATACGCTGACGGCGGAGGCCGAGCCGGGCCAGCTCGGATCGCTTGATGAAGAGACCTCCGCCGGGCACCAGGTAAGAGCCTGACCATGAGTAGCCAAGCGCCGCCTGTGATTCCTGCACCATCGGCTCCGAATTGGTTGACGTCATGAGCGTCCTTGCCACGACGTCAACGGTTACCGATTTCAGCACGTTCGCATAGGCCGGGCTTGCGTAGGCTATTTCATCGAGATTCTTGCCGACTTTTTGAGCCTCCACGCGCAGACTGTCCGACACAATCGGGAGCAGCGCGGAAGCCCGTGTCTGCTCCTCATGTGTCAACGGCCGCCAGAGCGTCGCGACATCATCAATGGTTGCAAAGCTGTCCATGCTAGCCTCCTATTCCTCGGAGACCGGATCAGCCTCCATGATCGCCATCAGGATGTCATCGCGCCGTGTCGCACCGCCGAGGCTGATGCCGAGCTCCTTCGCGAGCAGCTTCAGCTCGGCGACGGTCAGCTCAGACAAGTTAATCTCGGCATCTGCTTCAGGCTCGGCGGCAGGTTCAGCGACAGGCGCGGTTTCAGGCTCCTCAATAATCTCGACAGGTTCTCGCACGCCGACAAACGGCACCCAATCACCACCAGATATGGGACAGGGGCTGTCGATGACAGCCCCTGTTTTTGTGTTCCTATACCGCACGTTTCAAACCTCCCTTAAGTCCCCTTGTGCACCGTGACGGACGTGCCGGCAGCCGGGAAGGTGTAACCACCGACACCTGCGATCTTGAGCGTCACATTACCCTGCGTGGTCACGGACGAGAGAGCCAGCGTCCAGCTCTTTTTTGACCCGGTCAGAGCACCAGCCGCAGCCTTGCCGGTGCCTTCTGTTAGCGTGATATGCTCCGCCGTCAGGCCGTAGACGTCCTCGTCAAAGGTCAGCGTGATCTTGGTCGACGTGGTCGTGCTGCTCGTGCCGTCAGCGGTCGCGGTGACCGTAATGTCGGTAGGTTCGACGATGCGGGCGAAGCTCGACTCGTCCATAATGCCCCAGCCCAGGTAGAGTTCGGCGCGGATGTAGACTTGGTTGTATCCCTTCAAGTCGTTGCCGCTGTTATCGGGATCGCCAAACTCGATGACCTCCATCGGTATCTGCTTCGCAAAGCCCCAACGGAACGCGTCCGGGAAGTCACCGACGATTGCGCGGGTTTTTCCGTAATCGGACACCGTCTTGTTGATGTCGATCTTCAGGCCATTGACAGAGCCGGGGTTTGCGCCCCATGCGAGCTCCGGGAATAACCGAATGTTGTTCACCTTCATCGCGGCCAGCGCGGCACTGAAGGTCGGGCTGAAGATTGCGCCATTCACGTCGCCCTCTGCGCCCTGCACGACCTGAACGGCCGCCTCAATGTTGGCGTCCGGATCGGCAGAGGTGTAGCTGACCATCTGCGTGACAACAGCGTCAAAATGATTGCTGCCAATGACGGTTGAGGCCGAGCCGGTGCGCGGATTAACGCCATGCATCGCCATCAGGTCGAGGCCACGGGCAACCTTGCGCGCGAAACCGTCGTTAAACGCCTTCAGGATGTCGATTCGCTCTGCTTCGGCCGCGTACATGAACTCGTCCGATACGCGTGCACCGTACTCGACTTTGATCGGAACGATGGTTTTCGGTGTGAGCGTGATGCCGCCGTGCCCCTTCGCTGCATTCTCCGCGACTACGTCAATTTCAGAATCCATCGTGAAGATAAATTCCTTCAGGCCGTTGAACGGGATCGGCTCGGAGGCCGACATGATAGCGAGCGAGCTTTTGCCCTTGACCTTGTTAATCAGGTCAGAAACGATCTCCTGCGGGAACAGCGTCCCCTTCGAAAGTGTAGCCATTTGTTAATCTCCTTTTTGTTTTTAAGTTCCAGTAATCCCTTCCAGCAGTCGCTTATAGGCAGCTGCTGTCGTGTCCGGTTTGCCAGTGCCAGCAGGATCATCGACAGATCGCAGCGGCTGCAGCGGTGTGCTTTGCTTGACCAGCTTCGCGAGTGATTCCGCGTCTGCGCGGATCGCCTTCTCATCATCACCGGTCAGCCGTCCGGCCAACTCATACGGGATTCCTGTCTCATGCGCGATACGCATTTTTAGCGACGCGGTCTCGTACTGCGCGACCTTTGTATTCAGGTCGGCGACCGTCTTATCGTGCGTCGCCTTCTCGTCTGTGAGCTTTTTCAGGCTTGTGTTCAGATCGCCGATTTGCTGCTGCAGAGTCTTGAGCTCGTTGTTCTTCGTGTTGAACTCCGCGCGCGGGACGTAATCCCTTCCGATCTCCGCCTCAACTCGCCTGATCAGCTCGTCGCTGCCTTCCACGTGACCCAGGATTGCCTTCAGATCCATGCTGTGACTCCTTTCGCCGCCATCCTTTTTGTCGGGCCAGTCCCCGTTTTTGCGGCCTCACACTATCCAGTGAGCGGTAATTTGTGTATTAAAAAAGCGGCTCTCGCCGCCTAATACCTGGTTCGAAATCAGTATCCGATTCGCTGTTTTTTTCGTGGCTTACTCTCTGCACAAACCCAGTGCGCTAGTATTACGCTGTCCAGCAGCGCGATCTCGTGGCCCTCAATCTGCGCGCGATACCCAAAGCCACCACGCGACCCTATCGGACGCTTCTCGCAATTCGCGATCACCTCAGCAAGCGACGGCTGCCCCATATGGCACAGACTCTGCTGTGCTTGAACTGCCTGTTCAAACGCTGAATTCGCCACGATTATCTCGTTAACTGTTGGGAGAACCGGCGAGGGCCTGATCCTGTTCTCCTTCATCTCCGTTTCCAGGAATTTTTGTCCGTTCGCACCATCAATTACAACTGCCTGAAAGTCCGCTTTCTTCAGGAACGCCACGATCCAGCCCGTTCCGTTCCGGACAGGCTGACAGTCAATCGCCTCTACGAAAACCTTGCCACGCATTGTCTTTACCGCGATGCTCATCGCAACGTTCGTTCCGTCAGCGCCGAATTTGACGCCAACGAACAACCGGCCAGCAAGCGCCGGAACCGAGCCGACGCGCAGATCTTCCCACTCACCCGCACTGATCGCGGATGTCTGGTTATATCGCAGCCACAGACCGAGGCGCTGGATGTTGAAGTCAATCGCGTCGGGTCCGATCTCATCAGCGACGGAGCGTTCGGTGAAGATCAACCCCAGCGAGGGATTGGTCAAATACCACAGATCGCGATCGTGCGGATCTGATTCTTCTTCGACGGACCACTCCGCCCAACCGGTATTGGGTGAAGCCCCCTCAAATGCAGCCGTACGGAGATCCATGAATACCGTGCCACTGCTTAATGGCGTCGGTGGTGTACCACAAAACAGGGTCTGAGGATTCTGGCTGTCCGTTACGACGTACTTCAGAGCGGATTCTTGATCATCCGTGTACTCCTGGGCTTCATCGATGACCAGCAGGTCAAAGCCCTCACCAAGTCCCCCCTTTGATGATCGCGTTCGAAAATCGACCCTTCCGCCGTTCGCAGTATCGATCCTCTCACGGCCTATTGCTCCGATCGACTTATATGGAATGCCGGCCTTGTCCAGGAGTGACATGAGCCGTTCCCACGCGGCGCGGCTAGTTGTTGTCCTATGTGCGGTGTGCAGGATTCGCTCGCTCTGCTGTAGCCCCCACATTTCGCGAATGGCTGCAATTTCGTTTTTTCCATTGCGGCGAGGAAGGGAGTATCCAAACTTCGTGTGTGTCCAGAGGCCGTCAGAATTTTGAGCAAAGATGCTTTTCAGCAGAACCTGCTGCCATTGAAAGGCCTTGCGATCTGTCTTTTCGTAAAGTGAAACAGCCTCCTTGTAGAGACTGTTCTTGAAAGGCAAAATGATCGACTGCGTTGGTTCCTGCCGGCCGATTCGCTTCTTTGCCATTCGAGCCTCCTACTTCAGTACTGCCCTCCATATAAATGCGAAAGAGCCGACCTAGTCGGCTCTTTGTTGCTTAGTCTTTTCTAGTCAGATGGCTTCGTTTTCGATCTCCCTTACCATCGCTTCAAAGATTTTATCCTCACCCCAATCAAGCGGGAACTGGCACCCATCCTCATAGTTGTACCCGTTTGCTTCGTTTATATTATCTGCGTATTCAACGATAATGGAGTTAAACCCCTGAGGTCTAGAAAAGGTGAAAACGACACCGTTAGGCAATAGATAACACAGCTCTCCATTTACTTTGACTTGTTTATATCTTGCTCCTATTCTATTTCGTAACCGATCAAGTAAGAGGTCAATAGTTTTATAGTCAATCTTCTTTTTTTGATCCATCAAGATTATGCCTCCTTCGCCCTCGTCTCCCATCAGAAAACTTGTAATACGCCTCTCCATGATGGCTGCCTTCATCCGGATGATACTGCAAGTAACTATCTCCGCCATAGTTAATCCGGTACCCTCCGCCCGACTCGAAGGGTATATTTTTTAGATCTCCTCTTCCAAGAGGTTTTACCTCAAAGCCCAAGCTTTCGAATTTAGCCTTAAGCTGCTCAGGCGTGTACTCAGCAAGCTTATCCGGACTATACTCCAGATCCACGATGAATGCCCTTTGTTCAGGCGTCAGCTTGTTTTTACCGCCTTCAAGCCTCTCCATTCTTGCTTGTTTTCGCTTTTCACGTTCGACTTTATCATTCTCTTCCCAGCGCTGAGCTTGCCTTATCCGCATATCTCGGTCTTCATTGGATCCGGAAACACGTTTTGTGTGCACGTTTTGCCGTTTGCTCCCATCCCCCGGGTCGTACTCAACAGTACAACGACAATGAGCATGCCGACGAAACACATCATTCCCTGTATCGCTTACGTCTTCGTATTCATGTGTACCTGCAACTTCATTGCACCAGTCGCAGCAGTTTCCGACCGATGTCCGAATGATCTTTGGCGAAAGCCCTGCCTCTGTGTGAAAGTCGGCGTTTTCGCGAACCGTGTCATCGACAACCGATTCGCTAAAATTTACAACTGGCTCGTCGAGCTTCCACGCAACGTCATCGTATTTCTCAGCCTGGGAGATACCTTTGATCAGACCGTCAACACGATCCTGATTGAGCGGCGGCTCAATGCCTCTGATGCCAAGTCCTGCCGCACGGTTCAGGTCTGTTTGCACGTTTGCGGTAGCACGCGCGATCAGATCCTGATTGTTCACTAACATCGGTGCCAGAATCCGTTCGGCGATGTTTGGGTACATCCGACCATTTGGAAGCACATCAGAGCTCAGGTGATCCTGGAGCACTCTTGCCAGCACACGCCCTGTCTGCTCTGCATGTGCATACGCCAGTTTATAGGTGCTGTTACCGGCTTCAATCATCTTGAGCGCTTCCTGGATAACATCGTCCGCCGCGTATCGCCGCTTGAAGTCCTTCTCGATGGCAGCAAGCATCTCGGGGACAATGTCATCTGCCATCTCTAGCCCCCTTTATGCCTGTAAGGTCGCGCAGGGTATCGCCATCAAAGTAGCCAGGAATCGCCTGGTTGATCTTGATTGCACCATCACCGATCAGAGACAGCGTCGAGGCATCTGCCTCAAACGTCGGCTCCCACTTCGGGGTCGTTAGGTAAAACTGCTTGCGTTTGTAGGGGAAATCATCCCGGAGACACGCGCTGAGAAATCCAACATTCAAAAAACCGCTGCCAAATGTGCGCTGCGCCTTTTTCGCTGCGATCCGGAGCGTCTCATGGCTCGCCTTGATCGCCTCTGCCGAGCTCGGATTGTCCGTCACAAAGCCGAGGTCATCGAGCGTCAACCCTGTCTCGCCTGCAAAGCCTGCTGCAGCCGTCCGCAGCTGTTCCGTAAAGGGCGACATGGAGGGAGTCGTGAACTGACCCAGTATCGGCTTGTCGCCATCTTCGTCCTTCTCAAACGTCAGCATGCTCGAAATTGTTGCCTTCCAAGCGTCAATCATCTCGGCATCCTGGCTAAGTCCGGTCGCATACTTCTGGGGGAAGCTGTAGAACTCAGCAGTGATATCGGCGCGCTCCATCGTGCGCTTGGCATAAGCCTGGTAGTACATCGCCGCCCTAGTAATTCGGGATCGACCGAAGGGGCGAACCGCGTCCGGGCGATGGATGATCGGCACCAGGAGAGGATGAGGCACAACATGCGAACGCGTCTCTGTTATCTTGCCGTCGCGGAGCAGAACTGTCCGCTCCGGAAGGAAATACGCCTCGTCGACAACTTTGCCGTTATCCTCCCTGCTAAGTACGGCATAGCCCTCTTTGAGCAGGCCAGTGATCGGGTCAATGACGCCCGTCGCATTCGCCGCATCGACGACCTGAAGGCGCGGAATGCCTTCTTCGTCGCCAGGCGAAATATAAACAAAGCAACAGGACGCGATCAGAGCTGACAGCACGGAGGAATCAAAGAATACGTCCGGATTGTTCATCTGGAAGATCTCGTTCAGCTCAAAGTTGTCGTTATCGAACTCCCGAAACACCAGCCTGTCCGCCAGCGCATCGACAGCCTTCGCACACCAGCCAAACGTCGCACGATAGAGCCTCCGGATATTCGGCGGGATCGTGATGCCGACGGCTTTATCGACGTATTTCGCGTCGTACTGCTTGTACCTTATGTTGACACGCTGACTCCGATCCGAGAGCTTACCCCGGAGGTATTCGATGCCTTTTGTTTGATCCATGGGGCCTCCTTTCGCGGTCGCGCGAGAAAAAGTGTGTAGTGACGGCGTGAACTTCGGAGATAAGGGGGGAGGGGGTGGTGTGCCCCCTATGTTCGCAGTTTTAGGCCTCTCGGCTTCCGTCACGGTGCCCGGTAGCTCGCCCAATCCATTGACTGCGGCAGGTTCCGGTTGCCCAAAACCACAGGTTCCTTTTGTGTCGGCTCGCGAAACAGCTTGTCCGACTTTTGCCGATTGCATGTCCAATGCGCGAGCTGAAGATTATCAATCGCTGATGGGTGGCCGCCCTTGGCTATGGGGACAATATGATCAATACATCCCGCCATGGGATCGGGGGACTTCAGCGATTTGTCAATCGGTTTGCCGCAGATACCGCAGTAGTCCTGGGTGGCGAAGATCCGCTTCCTGTTCCGGGCATATGCTGCACGGTGTGCGCCTATCTGATCTGCACGTCGACTCATGGCTCACCTCCATCAATGCCCTGAGTAACAGCACCTTCCGTCCTGCCATGCAGCGCAGTCGTTCATCAGGCATTCCTGAGGGGCAATCGTTTCGACATGTGTCCAATCCGTTGTTTCGATGGTGATCGGTTCTATTGCGGGCGCTTCAGGCAGGTATTCTGTGATCCGGGATGGCGCATGAAAGACGGCCATAACAGTTCGGGTCAGGTAGGGGCACTTCATAGATATCTAGCTCCTGTTGTTACGGCATCAAAAAAGCCGCCCAAGTGGACGGCTTCATGCATGCGTCTGCAAGATTCACTCTTCATCGAGAGTCGAAGGCTTCTTTTCCTCCGGCGCTTCTGACAGCTCTGCTGCTTACATTATACACCTTTTTGAGAAAAAGTCCTGTCCGGAACTGTCCAGTTTTGTCCAGTCTTGTCCAGTTCTTACTGACTTTACCCGACTTTTTCGTGTTCACGCTGCTCCCAGGCCTCGTAGAAGCCCAACCTCGCCTCCTTGTACCGCTCACTGACCCAGCTTCGGCTATAGCCCGTGTCCTCTGCCACCTGGGCAATCGTCCACTGCTTGAGGTGCACGCAGCAGATGATCTTATCTGCGATAGGGTTCAGGCGGAGGCAGGTCTCGCCGATCTCATGCGTCAGGGTCTCGATTTGTCCCTGGACGACCCGGATCTCTGCGTCGAGATCCCGCTCGTGCTTGGCGTCGATCAAAGGCTCCGGCCCGGTCCAGGTGCCGCCCTGGACACTGGCATGCTCGTAGGGCCTGGGCGGCGACACGGCCTCCAGGGCGGCCTCGATCGCTGCCCGACGCCCGTCCAGGTTGACGAGCAGCTGGCGGAGGCTGTCGAGGGCCGCCAGCGCATCAAACACCGGAGGCTCAAGCTGCCGTTCACATGGTTCCCTCATCCGCTCTCCTCTCTTTCTTCCGTCTTCGCGCTCTGCCGACCTCCGTCATCAGCTCGGCGATTATGGCGCCGGTTCGCGTCGCATCCGGCGCTGCATAAGGGCGCTGTCTGCGACTCAAGAGATCACCTCCTCAATGCGCGCTTTCAGTGCGTTCAGCAGCGCGTCCTGGCCGCTTGCCTTTGCCTGCAAAACCTTCAGCACGTGTCCGTCCATCGTGTTGCGCGCGATGATGTGATGGATGATCACGGAGTGCTGCTGCCCCTGGCGGTGGAGACGCGCGTTCGCCTGCTGGTAGAGCTCCAGGCTCCAGGGCAGCCCGAACCAGCAAATAACATGTCCGCCATCCTGGAGGTTCAGGCCGTGCCCGCTGCTTGCTGGGTGTGCCAGCAGCAGCTTGATCCGGCCGGCGTTCCAGTCGGCGATGTCCTTCTCGTCATCCAGCGTCCGCGCGTACGGGTAGCGCTGCAGGATGCGGTCTCGGTCGTGGCGGTAGCTGTAGTAGACGAGTAGCGTGTCGGTCTCTTCGATCACTTCGTCCAGCGCTTCAAGCTTCGCGTCATGTACCAGCTGCGGCCTCCCGGTATCGTCATAGGCTGCCCCGTTAGCCATCTGCAGCAGTTTGTTAGACAGCGCCGCGGCGTTGAGGGCCGCGATCTCGCTATCACCCAGCTCGATGATCAGATCTCGCTCCATCTGGAGGTACTGCCGCAGCGCTTCATCCGGCAGGTGCACGTCGATGACGTTGTCGATCCGATCCGGCATCGTGAGCCAGTCCTCGGCGCGCATGGAGTAACAGATGTCCGACAGCTTCTCGTAGATCGCTTCTTTCGCGCCTTTGCGGGGCACCCAGTCATAGATGATGTGCCCGTTGCGCCGGCCCGGCAGAAAATATTCGTTGCGAAAGGCCGTGATGGTCCGGCCCAGGCGCTCGCCCCGGTCCAGCAGATAGACCTGCGCCCACAGGTCCAGCAGGTTGTTGGGGTTCGGCGTACCCGTCAGCTGGACGATGTGCTTGATCAGCGGCCGCACCTTCCGCAAGGCCTTGAAGCGCTTCGAGTTGTGATTCTTGAAGCTCGACGCCTCGTCGATGATCACGCCGTCGAAGGGCCAGTCACGCTGGTAGAAGTCCACCAGCCACGGCACGTTTTCTCGGTTGATGACGTAGATGTCCGCCGGCTCCTCCAGGGCCCGCCGACGCTCATCAGCTGATCCCAGGACCCGGGACAGCTTGAGGTACTGCAGGTGATCCCACTTGCTCGCCTCCCGCGTCCAGGTGTCCTTCGCCACGCGCAGTGGCGCGATGACCAGTGTCCGGCTGATCCGTACGTCGTCGTGCATGAGATCGGCGAAGGCCGTCATTGTCGAGACGGTCTTCCCCATCCCCATGTCCACCCACTGGGCCGTGGCGGGCCTGTCCTTGATCATGGCCGTGACGTAGTCCTGATAGCCATGCGGTACGTACTTCACGCCGTCACCTCTTCGACGAACCCTTCGGCCTCTTTCCTGCCCGCCACGATGCGAACGTCGCATCCCAGCTCACGCAGTCGCGCGATCTGGTATGCCTGCAACTTCGCCGGCGTTCGCTTCTCTTGCTTCGTCTCGACGAAGATGATTCGCCCGCCCGGGAGGATGCAGATGCGATCCGGCACACCTCTCACACCGCTGTTCCATTTGTAAAACTTCCCTCCGATCGCTTCTATTTTTCGTCGTATCGATTTTTCTATATTTGATTCAAGCATTTGTCCCTCCTTTTGTAGGTGTAGCCGATGTAGCCGATGTAGCCCACTTCCCTATAGTCCCTCGCGTGTAAGCGTGTTAAGCGCGTATATGCGTGTTATTTTCTTATTTTTCTTATTTCCAACACTCTGTTAGAACTATCGGCTACATCGGCTACACACAGCTCAAAGTCCTCGCCTGACGATGTTTCAGGCGTGTCCGATGGTCGGCTACGTCGGCTACGTCGGCTACGGCCTTCTGTAGCCGACGTAGCCGATGCTTTATCGTCTTCTGGGCTCTCGGCTACACGGATATAGGCTCTTTGCGCGCCATAGATAGGGCCAAAGCGCAGCTTTCCGTTGCCCTCTGTGTATCTCTCCCATCCGTCCAACATGGACATGATCTGATGTAGCTCATCTGAATCCATGCGTTTGATCTGCGATGTCGGCCTCCCCATGCACTCCGCCCATATCTCCATCACACAAACACGGTCTCGGCGTACCGTGCCCCTCGCCATGAGGGGGTCACCCTGCAGGAAGTTGCGACGTTGGTTGAGGTCCATGTCCTCCCAGTCGTGCGGCAGTAGGGTGTCGAGATAGGTCTCGACCATGCCCATCTTGTCGCTCTCTTTTCGCGCCGACCTCTGCTCCTCGCGCGCGAAGTCTTCCACCTTTTTATCGTCCAGCCAGACCGCCTCGCCCGCCTTGTAGCGGACCACGGCCTCGGCCCAGACTTGGTCGACGGTGGACTTGTCCAAAGCTGTCCAACCTTGCTTGATGCGCGGATGACCGGATAGGCGTACCACCCACCAGCGTCGCCCTCCCGTGGCGTCGTTGATGAAGGTCGCTTCGTTGGTCGTCGCCACGAAGATGCACTGGCGCGGGAACTCGGACAGTCGTCGGCCATACGGGACGCGGTAGATGTCGACGGTCCGGGTGATGAAGGACTTGGTCGATTCAATTTCTGATCGGCGCATAGCGGCCAGCTCGGCCAACTCGACGATCCACGCGCCGCGCAGTTGCTCAGCGGCCTCTTTGCCGTCCATCGACGGCATGGTTTCCTGTAACCACCCACCGACGAGCCGGCGGAGGATGGAGCTCTTACCGATGCCCTGCGAGCCCTGTAGCGTGAGGACGTAGTCGAACTTACAGCCGGGCTCATAGATCCGCTTGACCGCGGCGACGAGCGTCTTGCGCGTGACGGCGCGGACATATGCGTTGTCGTCCACGGTGCCGAGGTAGTCCATGAGCAGCGTATCAAGGCGCTCGGTGCCGTCCCACTCTAGGCTGTCGAGGTAGTCACGCACGGGGTGGTACCTGCGTCTTTGCATCGCCACCGCCACGCCTGTCTCGAGCTTCGAGGCCGTCGTGTATCCCCAGTACTTCTCGAGGTAGTGCTGCAGGCATGCGTCGTCCTCGTCGCCCCATACGGACAGGTCCTCGCGCCAGGGCAATGGGCCAGTGACCTCATAGCGCTGGGCGAAGGTGTTGTGCTTGATCTTGCCCGCCAACATGGGGTCGTGCTCCATGAGGATCACGGCGTTGTCGATCGTCTGCGCGATGTCGCCGCGGTTGTCGCGCTCCAGCCTGAGCGTCCAGTCCCTGTCAGGCTTCTCGTCGCCGTCGGGCAGCGCCTCGCCGAAGTCCTCGGCGATCTTGGCCTGCTGCTCCTCGGCCAGCTCGCGCTTGCTGTCGTCGTCTCCCCGAATGAGCTCCAGCATCCTGCGGTAGGACGGCATGCGCCCCGGCGGGGTGCCTGGCTTTGCGTCCTCGTCGAGGTCGCCGTAGAGGTGAATTCTGACAAGGTCAAACGCATTGACCAGCTGGCCGCCGATCGGGTCGGTGCCGTGATGGGAGTACGCGAAGATCCCGTCGTCGTAGACGATGAGCCCCGCGGCGGTCGAGCCCTCGGCGTAGGTGTAGCGGTTGGGGATGTCCGTAGGCGTGTAGACGTCAGGCAGGAAGGTCTCGATCGCCCGCTCGATGGGGTATGCGCGGTTGAAGGCGCCGAGCAAGCCCGGCTTGGTCAGCGGGTCGCCCTGGCGGTCCTTCGTGCGCTGGCGTACGCCTGCCGCCCTTGAGCTCTCTGGCCACTGCGTGACGTCGCGCCAGTCGTCGTACGTCGCCAGTAGCGCGTCAGGGTCGAGCCAGGGGCCGTCCTGTACCTCTGCGACGAAGACGCCGTCTGAGGGGCAGCTGGCATTGAACATGAGCCTCTCGGGCTCATAGGTCGAATCGTCGAAGTAGTCGATGCCGACCTCGAACGCCAGGCGCCTGGCCACGGCCCCGTACTCATCGATATTGACCGGACGGGATGTCGGGACGACTAGTCGTAGTCGCGGTCGGTCTGGCGTGTGAGAGTGTGTGCTGTAGATCAGCGCCGCGGCATCGAAGAGCAGCGTGAACAGATCCCAGAAGTCCGCGGGGGCGAAGTCCAGGTCGAGCGTGAGCATCGTACGCCACGCGACGGCGGTCGACTTACGCCGGCCGCCCTTGAGTACGCCGCCGACGTAGCCGCCCACGTCCTTGACCTCGGTCTGCCGGGACTTGGACATCTTGCGGTACTCGGCAACGGTCTCACGCGTACGCGTGGGCGTCATCTGCTGTGCCACGAACTCGGACCATGGCAGCTCGCGCATGCGCCAGTGCATGTCTTTGCGGCTCAGTCCGACGGTGATACGGATCGGGCCGTCGTGCTTAAGGCGCGGCGTCTGGCCCTCCTGGGGCGCGTCTAAACGTGTGATCATGGCGCCTCCTAGTCTTTCTGGTAGTAGCCGCACTCGTAGCCATCGGCTCGGAGCGGCAGGTCCTTGGCCCAGTCAGGTCGACGGGCCATCAGCTCGAGGACATCCTCGAGGGCATCGGGCTTGTCATCAGGCACGTCGAGGACGACCTCGTCATGGACGTGCATGACGATGGCGTAGCCCGCTTGATCGAGGCTCAGCATCGCCTCGGCGAGGCAGTCTCTGGCGATCGCCTGGACGAGGTTCTCGACGAGCTTCGCGCCGTAGGTCTCTGTCTCGACCCACCTGCGCGTCTGCTGGTCTCGGTCCATGTAGACCACGGCCTCGCGCCCGAAGCGATTGAGCGTCGTGCCAGGTTGCTGGTACGCCAGCTCGCGGCCAGACGGCAGGCGCACGAAGAGCGCGCCCTGGCGGACTTGGAAAGCGATGCCGCGGCGTAGCTTGGCATGCTGACCGTCACGGACGGCCTGTAGCGCGGCGTCCTCGACGGCCGCCCACAGGGCTGTGATCGCGGGGTTCGCGCGCCGCCACTGATTGACGAGCGGCTGTAGCTCCTCCTCCTCGAGACCCATGTCCAGCGCGCCCATCTGCTTGAGCGCACCGACGGCGCCGCCGTAGCCCAGGGCGAGCTCGGCGATCTTGCCTTTCTGGCGGAGTGGACTGCCCCGGTCGATGCTCTCCAGCGGCACGCCGAACATCTTGGCGGCGGAGGCCTCGTAGATCTTGCCGTGACCGTTGAAGACCTCCATGCGCCACGTCTCGCCGGCGAGCCAGGCGACGACGCGCGCCTCGATCGCGCTGAAGTCAGCGACGACGAAGCGGCATCCCTCGGACGGGATGAAGGCTGTGCGGATGAGCTGGGACAGGGCGATGGCTGGGTTGTCGTAGATGATCTCGAGTGCCTCATAATCCCCGCGGCGTAGCAGGGCGCGCGTGTCGTCAAGCTCCTTGATGTGGTTCTGCGGCAAGTTCT
>JASGUW010000007.1 GCA_030055235.1 Bacillota bacterium | reverse complement strand
CCCGATTCCGGGGCAATACCGCGATTTTTGTCCACCCCTTGGTCAAAAACTTCGATATTGCCCGATTCCCGGGGCAATACCGACTTTTATAACCTATACCTCTCACTTCGCTCAGGGTACAAAATGGTGTCAACCGTCGGCGCTGAATGTTAGCGACGCCTAATCAATTTGTAACCCACTTTTTATTTCAGTTTTCGCTGACACAACTCACTTTTTGCCAAAAACGAAGATGGATTTGCCAACTTTTGGAGTTGTGTCACTTCTTGCTGACACAACTTGCTTTTTTACACACTCCGGCTGCCCCAGATCAACTCGGATCTCCCAGATCCGGCTGCCCCCGGCTGCCCCAGATCAACCCGGATCTCCCAGCTCCGGCTGTCCCCGGCTGCCCCCGGATCACCCAACTCCAGATGACCCCGCATCATCCCAGATGGACCCCACATCACCCAACTCCAGATGATCCCGGATCGCCGAACTCCAGATTCCCCCACTCCAGATGCCCCCGGATCGCCGAATTCCAGATTCCCCCAGCTCCCGATGCCCCCGGATGCCCCCAGATTCCCCCACTCCGGACGCCCCCGGATCACCCCGCTCCGGACGCCCCCGGATCACCCCAGTCCAGATGGTATGATGCAAAGAAAAGAGAGGGAGGAGCCCCGGCCCCCGTGATTACCGTTCGTCAGATCCTCGTCGAGTCCAGCCGCGGCCTCATTGGCCAGTGGGGGATGGCGATCATCGTCACCGCCATCAGCATCGTCGTGACGACGACCGTCATCGGCATCTCCGGCGGCATCGCCCTCTTCCTGCCCTTCCTCGCCATCTTCAAGCGCAGCCTCGACCTGCCCGCAAGCTACGACGAGTTTCGCATGATCACCACCGATGCCTTCATTGCCGTCCTCGTCTGGAGTCTCATCATTTTCCTCATCGCGGCCCTCATCAACCTCCTTGTCGGCACCTACCTGCGCTATACCTTCCAGGCACCCTTCCGCGGCGGCCGCATCGATTTCGATTCCGGCTTCCAAGGCCTGCGCGAAGCCGGCTACGACCGCGCCTTTGCCACCCAGCTGCGCGTCCTCACGATCTCGTTCCTGCTCTTCCTGCTCGCCGCCGTCCCCGGCCTCATCTACTACTACGGCGCCAGCCAGGCCGTCTACCTCGTCCGCGACGACACAACACTCACTCCCCAGGAAGCCATCCGCGCCAGCCGCCGCCTCATGCGCGGCCACAAACGCCGTATCTTCACCGCGCATCTCCTCCTCGCCCTGATCCCCATCCTCTGGATGATCGCGGTCTCGTTCCTGCTGCTGCTCTCCCGCGGCCTGCCGCCGCTGCCGGCGGCCCTCGTCCCCGCCACGCCCCTCCACCTGCTCTACCACTGGTCCGCCTTCATCGGCTGGCTTTCCATGCTGCCCCTGCTCCTCTACAGCCTGGTCCGCCTCCGCGCCGCCTCCGCCTGCTTCCACGAGCTGCTCATCGCCGGAAACCGCCCCGACACGACAGCTCCTCCACCCGCTCCATGATCCGCACCGCCTCAAGCTCATTCGCCGCCTGACAGCACAACATCAGACCCTCCGGCCGCAGCGCCCCCAGCAGCGGCTCCAGATCCTCGTAACGCACCTCAATCTGAATGTTCTTCCCGGCCGCCTGAATCCGCTGCAGCACTTCCAGCCAGTGCCGCGCCCCCGGCTGCCCCGCTCCATACACCCACTGAATTCCCGCCAGCCGCCGCTCCTCCAGCAGCCAGTCCAGATGCCGCAGCGCATCCGGCCCATCCAGGTGGAAGATCGACGCATCCAGCCAATCCAGCTCGGCCTCCAGTTCCGGCCTGACAAAACGCCTGGCATCCCGCACAGAAATCAATGCCAGAGCATCACAGCTCGTCACATACCAGTGCCCGGGGTGCCATATCTGCATCCAATTCACTGTACCCTCCTGATAACGGTCCGTGATAGCAGCAAGTTCACCATATATTTCTTTCATTCCTGCGAAAAACCCCAGCACCAACTCCTCCACCCGTCCGCCCTCGTCCACGAGGTCGAGACAGGCTCCCTCCGCCCCGCGCATCGAAACCAGCGCATCCAGCCCCGGATGCAGATCCGTGATCCCCGTCAACCAGCGCCCCTCACCGGCTGCCGCCCCCGCCGCCGTCAGCTCCCGCATCCGCCGCCGATACGGATTCTCCGGGTCGAGCCGGGGCTGCCAGCCGCCC
Source organism: Bacillota bacterium (assembly GCA_030055235.1). Lineage (GTDB taxonomy): Bacteria > Bacillota > Clostridia > Saccharofermentanales > Fastidiosipilaceae > JAEZYR01. The sequence goes on along the minus strand of JASGUW010000007.1, from coordinate 1,830 downwards.
GCAATATCCTCCGCCGTCAGCCAGGGCTCCGCCCAGCTGGTATCCGCACCAAAGCTGAGTTCGGTTCCATAACAAGCCGCGAAATAGTCCGGCCCGAGATTCGGATTAAAAAGCGGCAGTGCCTCCCCAAAAAAGCGCCGATTCTTCAGATCGTGCTCTGTATCGCGCATGACCCGCTCAATGTCCCACCACCAATCACGCCAGTCCGCGGCGCTGAAGCTTGCCCGCCGTTCGGCGGCGCTCGAAGCCCCCGCCTCCCGATACGTCCGCTCCCGCGGCGCCGATAACAGTACCAGCGGCCGTTCGTGGTTTTCCCGCGCCCACCAGGCGAGGTAGCGCTCTCTGACCTGCTCCCAGTCCGGACGAAATTCCATTTTTATAATCCATGCCTTTCTTTTCGCTCAAGGCACAAAACGTTATAAATCGTTGGCGATGAGCGTATCGTTGAGATGGTCGGATTGTTTCTGCTTTTTGGGGATGAGCGGATATCGAAAGGCTTTGATGTCACTGCTTTGCCGGCCTCTTGTCTGTACGCTTTGAGCCGGAGTTCTCTACTTTCATCTTATGATTCAGTCTTTCACCAGTGGCCATCAATTTCAGTTGTCGACAAAATGTCGACAACTGACCATGCTCTTCTCTTTGCCTTTTCCATTTTTATAACCATTCCTTTCGCTTCGCTCAAGGCACAAACGGTATGAATCGTTGGTGGCGAAGGCTCTGCATAATGTCAATTTTGGCCGTTTCCAAACGGTTTATTTCTGTTGCTATTAACTGGGAAGGAAGATTACGGTGTCTAGCACATTTCGTGAACCGGTTTTGTCCACCCGTGGCCAATTTTTCCGCTCCTGCCCCAGTTTCGGGGCACCAGCGCAATTTTTGTCCATCTGTGGCCAATTTTTCCGCTCCTGCCCCAGTTTCGGGGCACCAGCGTAATTTTTGTCCATCTGTGGACAATTTTTTCGTTCCTGCCCCGTTTTCGGGGCACCAGCGCAATTTTTGTCCACCCTTGGACAATTTTTTCGCTCCTGCCCCGATTCCGGGGTACCAACGCGATAGCTATCCACCCTTGACAAAGCGAACGAACGTTCTATAATCAAAGCCCCGGGGGGATTTAGCTTTACAGTTCGTATATGTCTCACGAAGGAGGTAGTCGATGGAAACGTTAATTCCGCGCGAGTACAGCCACGATGGGAAGCGCTATATCGATGTCATTGTTGACTGTGAGCCGGATGGCAGCATGACGCCGCTCTCCTTCCGCTGGGGCAACCGCACGGTGCCGGTTGACCGCCTGCTCGAATGCCGGCGGGAGGCCAGCCTGATTGCCGGCGGCGTCGGCACCCGCTACATCTGTCGGGTCGAGGGCCGCCGCCTCTCCCTCTGGTATGAGGATGGCCGCTGGTTCGTCGAGCTGCGCCCCGGTCAGTCCGCGCCGCCCGCCACCCCGCGCCGCTCCTGAGGCCGCCGCCATGGACCGCACCATCCTCCATGTCGACATGAACAGCTTCTACGCCTCGGTCGAGGCGCTGCACCAGCCCGCCCTCCGCGGCCGCCCCCTGGCCGTCGGCAGCAACGTCGAGGCGCGCCACGGCATCATCCTCGCCAAGACCCCGGAAGCCAAACACTTCGGCGTCCGCACCGGCGAGGCACTCTGGGAAGCGCGCCAGAAATGCCCCGGACTCATCATCGTCCCGCCCAACTACCCCCTCTACCTGCGCTACTCCGACCTCGCCCGCCAGATCTACCTGCGCTACACCCAGCAGGTCGAACCCTTCGGCCTCGACGAGTGCTGGCTCGACGTCACCGGCCGCCCCGGCCCCGCCACCGCCGACG
>JASGUW010000006.1 GCA_030055235.1 Bacillota bacterium | reverse complement strand
CCTGTTATTTGCTCCCGGCCCCACGACCGTGACGTCGTCACGGGTGAACGACCTTGATGGAATCCCCGACCTTGATGGTGTCGAGTGAGTCCATAAGCAAGTTCGGGACGGGAGTCCACAGTGCCGCCAGGAACGGGCGTCTTTGACACAGTCAGAGACGCCCGTCTCCGACTAGGTCGAAGGCGGGCGTTTCAGAGACTGCAGCGCTCAGGTATTCCCGCGACTTACTCGTCGCCGAAGAAGATGCCGCTACGGCGGGCGAAGGTGACCAGATCGTTGTCCTGAGGAACCGCTTTCACGCGTCCGGCAACTTCTTCCAGCGGGACTTTCACCATGACATTGTCATGAACGCCGACCATGTAGCCAAACTCGCCGTTCAGGATCAGCTCGGCACCGTAGCAGCCGCAGCGGGTGGCCAGGACACGGTCATAGGGACAGGGCGTGCCGCCACGCTGGAAATGACCGGGCACGGTCACGCGGATTTCCTGCCCCATCTCAGAAGCCAGCTGAGCCGCCAGACGATAGGAGACGGAAGGGTATTCCATTGTGCTGCGCAGTTCTTTCAATTCATCCTTGCTCAGAGCGGCCTCACTGGCTTCGATCGCGCCCTCGGCCATGGCGATGATGGAGAAACGCTTTTTCTGCGAAGAACGAGCCTCGACCGCACGCATCACGGACTCAATGTTATAGGGGATTTCCGGGATCAGGATGACATCAGCGCCGCCGGCAACACCGGCATGCAGCGTCAGCCAGCCCACATTGTGCCCCATGAGCTCGATGATGAAGATACGGCCATGGGAGGTGGCCGTCGTATGGATGCCGTCAATAACTGAGGTTGCGATATCGACGGCGCTCTGGAAACCAAAGCTCTTATCCGTGCCCCAGAGGTCGTTGTCAATGGTCTTCGGCAGGCCGATCACATTGAGGTCATGGTCGGAGAGGAGCTTGGCCGTTTTATGCGTTCCGTTGCCGCCCAGTGTCACCAGACAGTCAAGTCTCAGGCGGCGATAGGAAGTGATCATCGCGTCCAGCTTGGTCATGGAGGAGCCTTCGACGGGGTCGAGCATGTTCTTGAAGGGCTGCCGGCTCGTCCCCAGAATGGTGCCTCCCAGCGTCAAAATACCGGAAAAATGAGCGGGACTCATATAGCGATAGTCGAATTCGATCAGACCACGATAGCCGTCAAGAAAGCCGTAAATCTCGACCTCATCCACCTGCTCATACAAGGTCTTTGCTATGCCACGCATGGCAGCATTGAGTCCCTGGCAGTCACCGCCGCTTGTCAACATTCCTACTCGCAACATGGCCTGACCTCCCGCGCCTTGGCGCTTTCATACTTTTGATTTAGCCAAGTGTAGCGCAGTTTCCCGCGCTCGAACAGACAGCGCCCGGCATCAATTTAACGCATTCTTAACATGCGTTCAGGCACGCTGCCCCGCCATAGAATGCGGGCCTTAGAGCCGGCGGCAATGTCGCTTTCACCAAAAAAATGCCAAGCCACTGACCTTGTCATTCAGGCAGCGTACGCCCTTCATATACCCGTTCTGCGGGGCAGCCCATATCAAACAACAAAGCGGCCAAATGACACAGAAAAAACACAATCCCGGCACCTGGTTGACATCACACGCACGTAAGCTGGATGCACAAGCATGATCCTTGAATGGAAAGTGGGTTTATTGAGATGAAAAAGACATTAACACTGGCATTGTCGCTGCTTGGCCTGGTCACGGCACTTGTACTCTTCCCGACAGAGGCGAAGGCCCTCTCCCAGGCACAGAACAAGCGTGTGACGGCGCATCAGGCAGCAGAGGCCGGACCGCAAAAGCGGACGGGTCAGCAGCGGACCGCGAAGAGAGACGGCCGTCAGGAGGACAAAGGCACACGTGGGGTCGGGAGATCCGACACCGGGGCCGGCCGCTTCCGCAACAATCCGGACGGCAACAGGGATCCGGAATCTTGTGTGCCGGTGCTTGACGGTTCACAAAAAGGCAGATGGCGGCCGGACGGGCAGGAAAGGGAACAGAGCAAACTGCCCCAACCCGGCAGCTTCAGAACCCCGAAGCGGGACGGCACCGGTCGTCACCGTCGCTGATCTGCAGCAAACGCCAGGTCCCCATTGGGCTAGAATGAGGGCATGGAGGACTTCCATGTCCTCATTTCACGGAGAATGATATGACCAGACTCTTGATTGTAGATGACAATGAGCAGATCACGGAGGTCGTGCGCCGTTTCGCTGAAAAAGAGGGCATGACGGCCGACATAGCCAACGACGGCCGGGAGGCGCTGGAGCTTTTTCACAAACACCCCTACGACCTGATCCTTCTCGACATCATGATGCCGCAGCTGGACGGCTATCAGGTTCTCAGAGCCATCCGCCAGGAATCTTTAGTCCCCGTCATCCTCCTGACTGCCAAGGGGGAGGATTACGAACGCATCATGGGGCTGGACTATGGAGCCGACGACTACGTTGTCAAGCCCTTCTCTACGGGTGAACTCATGGCGCGGATCCGGGCGGTGCTGAGGCGCATTCCCGGAGCCAGGGAAGCAAAGGTGGAGCTGGACGATCTGCTTCTGGACCTGGATACCTATGAATGCCGGGTCAGCGGGGAACTGATTCCGCTGACCGTCAAGGAGTTTTCCCTTCTGTATCTTCTGGCCGCTCATGTGGGCAAAGTTTTCAGCCGTGACGCCATCCTGGACCGCGTCTGGGGCGACGATTACTACGGAGACGCCCGCACCGTCGACTCCCACATTACCAGGCTGAGGAGCAAGCTGCCCGCCAGGGAGCTGCGGCAGTGGGACATCGTCACCGTCAGGGGCATCGGCTATAAAGTGGAGAAAATAAACACCAGATGAAGTCGCGCATGCTCAGGAAAGTTCTGGGCGGTTTTCTGCTTGTCCTGCTTTTCTTCGCTCTGATGATGGGCCTGATTTTCTTCCGTCTGGGCCGGGACAGCATCACTGCCGCCGCACGGCAGATGGCTGAGAGCAGGGCCAGAAACATCGCCTCTTCCCTGACCGCTGTCCTCTACCATGACACGTTCGCCTACTTCGCTCCCGCTGAAAAAGCCCAAACGAATCTCCGGGAGGAACAGGGAACGCAGCTGCAGCGGGAGAGGGCTGGAAACAGTAAAGAAGAAGCACAGGCCGCGGACAGCCGGCAGAAGCAAAGGGCCTGGGGCCAGGGTCAGGGGCAGCGCTTCATCGCCTGGATGAATGAACTGCTGACGACAAACATCCGCATTGTCGTCCGTCAGGAGACGGATGAGCTCCCTCTGGCGCTGGATTCCATCCTGCCTGCAGAGCTGACGCCCGCCGAACAGGGAATTGTCGACCGTGTCTGGAACAATGAGACCGCTTCTCTGGTGACAGGAAGGATTGGCATTGGAGATGCCTCCATTCTGACGGCTACGCCGCTATTTAATGCGAAGGGCCAGATCACGGCCGCCCTGCTGCTCAGAGAGGATGCCCGTGACTCCTCCGTCTTGCTGGCGGAGGCCCAGCGTCTCTTTGTCATCTCCATCGGGATCGCCGCCTTTTTTGTCTTTGTACTGGCGCTTTTTTTGACACGCCAGCTGCTGCGGCCCCTGGCCCGCATTCAGGAAATCACACGGGAGCTAAGTGCCGGGAGATATGAGGTTCGCACCGGGATCCGGCAAAACGACGAGCTTGGCGCCCTGGCGGAGGACGTGGACGGTCTGGCTCTGAGACTGGCAGAGACCCGGCAGCAGTCACTCTACCTGAATCAGCTGCGCGAAGATTTCATCTCCAGCATGTCCCATGAGCTGAAAACGCCCGTAACCGTGATGAAGACCTCACTTGAGGCGCTGCAGTAGGGGCTCGTGGCGGAACCGGACAGGCAGAGTTATTACGATGTCCTCTATCAGGAAATCGGTTTGCTGGAACGTCTCATTCAGGACCTGACGGATCTCAATGTCCTGCGCAATGAAAAATACCCCCTGCGACAGGAGGAGATAAATGTAATGGATGTGCTGAAAGATGCCATTCGTTCACAAAGGCTCATCGCCCGGGAGAAGAATATCACTCTAGTGGAAGAGTTCGCGGGGGAAGCCTGCTACATTCTGGGCGATTACGCGCGCATCCGGCAGATGTTTGTCATCGTCCTGAATAACGCCATCAAGTATTCAGCAGCCGGCGCCGAGGTCAGCGTTGTGTACGACAGGGCGGCCTCCTCCCTGAGCATTACAAATACGGGTGAGGATATTGGGGCCGACAGTCTTTCCAGGATTTTTGAGCCCTTCTACAGGGACAGGAACACCAAGGAAAAAGGAACGGGACTCGGGCTTTCGATTGCGAAGACCATTGCCGACAGGCAGGGCATCACGATAAAGGCCAGCTCTGTCGGCGGACAAACGAGTTTTTGCTTCACCATGCAGACCGTGCAGGCGGACAAGTGGGGGTCAGATCCTGAAGTTTAGCGTCTTCACAGAGTCCACCTGTGACAGCTGTCTAAAGCCGGCGCCAAAGCCCGGCTTTTCTTTTTCTGCGGGCGGCGATCAGCCGCTTATTCTTCATGAAAGGAATTCCACCCCGGCCAGGCGCCCGATCAAGCATGGATTTCATGCAGCGGGCTGATATTTCACACTTTTTTAACGCCTGCAATTTAGCATAATCGGTAATTAACTAAGCTTTCTAAAGAAGTCCCTGAATCTACAAACGCTGCCGGACAGGCTGCACAAAGCAGGAAGCCGAGACACACGGAATTTGAAAGAAGCAGTTATCCCCTTCTTCCAGACATGAAACATCAGGGTGTCAATGTTTGAGACCCGACATCTACAGGAAACAAGCGAAAGCGGAACGATCCGAAGAGGCTGGGGCCGGCTGACAGCGGAAACCTGGTCAAAAAGGATCCTGAAAACACGAAAGACAATACATTCTGGCTGCAGCGCTCGCCTGTCGGCGAAAACGACCTGCCCACCGTTCAGGGAAGCACTCTGAGTTAACAAGGATCAATTAAGGAAATTGCTGCCAACCACCCGTTTTGCTGATTCAGCATGCCGTACGACAAAGAAAGCGAGGTTCGTCATGAAAATGAAGGCGTCACCAAGGAAAACGAGACGAAATCTGCTCAAACCTCTGCTGATCCTCATCAGCACGATCCTGACCATCAGCATCAGCGCCGGATACCTTCCCGCTCTGGCGGACGAGGAAACGATGGAAAGCCCCCCGATCAGTCAGGAGACAGCAGTCTTTGAGGAGGATTTGACCGCGCCTGCTACAGCGCCGGACAGCGTAACGACTTCGACAGGTGACATAACAGAGACGGCTGAGTCGGACGGCATGGAAGATCCACCGGCAGAGGCCCCTCCGGAGAACACGGAGAGTTTTCCGGACAATCCGCCCAAGTGCCCGGAAAGCGGCGCCGCCGGGCAGGAAGAGTCTGGAGAAACGGAGGACGACAAGCCTCTGGAAGATCCGGAAAGCGTGACGGACAGCGGCGAAGAAGCCATGGACAGTGAGGCTCCGGCTGCGGATGACAGTCCCGAAAGCGCAAGCCTGGAGACGACCACCGACATTTCCGGGGAATGGCCGACGGCACCGGATGATCAGGCGATGCAGGGCAGCAGACTAATGGGTTCTCTGGTCAATATCGACTTCGCGATCAAAGATCCGGAAGGCTATATTTCAGGCGGCGGCGAGGTGATCCTGACCGGAGCCAGTGTTCCCGGCCGCCAGCAAACCTGGTACAACCGTGCCAGCAGCAACCCCAAAACCATTGCGGTGAATCCCCAATACAGCCCCGACAACAAGTATATGTTCAATTTCTATCAAATGCTGCCCTCTCCCGGCAATCATGTACCGGGCGGCAGGCTCAGATTCAAGTTTAACGAACAGGGAAAGGCGGTCAATGAGTACAATATCCCACTGCCTGTGAACCCCGAAACGGGCAACCAGATAGCAACCCTGTATGTTTCTTACGGTCTCCAGGTCACTTTCAGCGTCCAGAAACAGGATCAGCCCGGAACTGAGGTCCAGAATGTCCGTCTGGATCTGGAACACTGGTCAAATACACTAGGCTGCAAAACCACGTCAATCTACGACACGAAATCCACACCGCTCTTAACCAGCGTCAGAGCCTGGGAAGCCGCCTACGGTGCTCTCACTGAATGTACCGTTTCGTTAACCGGAAACCACAACACTGCCGGCTACGATGTACCGGATCCTGTAACCTTCCGGGCCAGGCAGACGGGGGCCGGCTACGTCATTGAAGTAAAAGACGGCTCAGACTGGGAGGAGCTGCCGGATAATCAGATCACGCTCTGGCTCGAAGGAAAAGAACAGGACGTCACCATCAAAAAACAGGATGATCAGAATCCGCCCCAGCCCCTGGTCGGGGCCGAGCTCGCGATCCTGATGCCGGATCCGGACAATGTGGGCAGCTGGATTGAACACCCCGGCTATTCCCTGCTTGACCCCAACGATTCCGAATGGGTTGTTCAACTGCGCCCGGGCACGTACCGGCTACATGAACTTAAAGCACCGGAAGGCTATCTGGCGGCGGATGACATTGAGTTCCAGGTCAGCTCTGCGGGTGAAGTGCTGATCGGAGACAGTCCCCAGAGCGCGGTTGTCATGACCAATGCCAAAGCGCCGTCCACCATTCTGAAGTTCTCCGTGGTTGAAAAAGGGAAAGCGGATACCCAGCAGCTGATCGGCTCCACTGTCAGCTTAATCCATAATGTCTACCAGTATATGGAGAACTGGGACGTCGACTCCAGTCCGGTTGAGAGAGAGCTTTCTGCAGGCACGTACACTGCCGGCGTGATCTCAGTCCCGTCCGGCTTTGCGCTCTGCTCGGACATCACGTTTCGTGTGAATGACGACCTGTCTGTTGAAGTGACCGACAGCGCCAGCGATCCGGATCCGACCCGCTGGATCTGGATGGCTCTTGACGGGGACACTATCCGGCTCGAAATCCAACGGGGCATACCCTTTATCTTTAGAAACATTGATCTGGAGTATCCCTACGACGAACTGGAGAACGCCCGCCTGCATCTGCGTCTGTCAAACGATCTGACGTTTGTCTGGGATTCAGGTGAAAGCCCGGCACGCTACTATCTGGCACCCGGCACGGAAGGTGAATACAGTGTCCATGTCGCCCCGGAATACTACGTCGCCAGTGAACCGATTCACTTCATCGTTGATCCTCAGGGCGACCTCTATGTTAAGGACATGGATGGCAACTGGTTTTTGCAGGCGGGCAATACCCTTGTCATGGATTGCATGAATGAATCGAATGTCGGCACCCGGAAATACAACGTCAGACTTGGCGTTCGGGAATCTGATAATGCAGATGTCGACTCTCTGGCAGGCGCCGTCGTCAAGCTGCAGCGTTTCGATCACGTGAGACAGGACTATTACGACATACCCGGGATGCAGTGGAGGACCAAAACGCAAAGTCGCGTTGTTTCGCTCCATCTGGGAGAATACCGCCTCGTAGTTCTGGCCGGCCCGGAGGGCTATGAGTACGACTATGGAACAGGGATCTTCCGGGTTGACGAAGACGGATATACGACTTACAGCTTCTGGATCCTGAATCAGCTTCTTATTGGCGGTCCGGGCTTCTGGTGGCAAACCGACAGCTATGCGACACATCTCATGTACCGTGATGTAAGGCCCCGGATCGCTGTCTTCCGTACCGGCAATAAAGACAGCTATACAGCCGGCGAAACGGTGGCCCTGGCCGCACGCGCCGAGGAGGGAAGCGCTCCTTATCGCTATCAGTTCTATGTTGTCCGTTCCAACGGCTCAAAGGTCATCCTGCGCAATTACGCCTCCAGCAACATCTTCAGCTGGATACCGCTTACACCGGACAGCTATAAGGTCGGTGTCAGCGTCAAAGACTCTGCCGATAACGAAGTCCATGAGGAAAGAGACGTTACCGTCCGTCCGCCCGCAGAGGATCCGCTTCGTATCGCCGTCTTCCGCACCGGCAACAAAACAAGCTACAACACCGGTGAAACAGTTGCCCTGGCAGCCCGTGCCGAGGGCGGTACGGCACCTTATCGCTACCAGTTCTACGTCATTCGCTCCAACGGTACCAGGGTCATCCTGCGCGACTATGCCTTCAGCAATACCTTTAACTGGATGCCGGTGACACCCGACAGCTATCAGCTTGGTGTCAGTGTCAAAGACAAAAATGACAGGCAGGTGGGTCAGGTCAAAAACGTAACAGTCAGCGCAGCCCTGTATGTGGCGGTATTCCGCGCCGGCAGCAAGTCGACATATACACCTGGTGAAAGGCTTGCCCTGGCGGCCAGAGCAGAACACGGCGCGACTCCATATCGCTATCAGTTCTATGTCTACCGCTCAAACGGGGCGAAAGTGATTTTAAGGAATTTCGGGTTCAGCAATGTTTACAACTGGACACCCGTGACCCCTGATACCTATCGCGTCTGTGTTGCCGTTCAGGATCAGACGGGGAAGGTGGTGACAAAAGCGCTTTCTATCACGGTAAAGCCCAAATAGGCATCCGCTCAGGCCCTTCCCCCCCCTCGCGGGAGGGGCCTGAGCGGACCGGAGCGAAAAGCTATATCTGAACTAAGCAAAAAGAAAGCTCAACAGAATTTTCCAGCTGTACAGCAAACAGCAGATGAGAAAAAGTTTTACAGAGAGGAAGAAAGATGAAGCGAAAGAAAGAAAAAGCAGGCTTTTTTGTACTGCTGCTGCTTCTGTCCCTGATCTGGCAGGGCCATCCTGTTCTGGCGTTTGGGGAAGACGTTGTCATCAATGAGGCAAACTTCCCGGATGCCAATTTCAGAACATATATCAGAGGCTTTGACAGCAACGGCAACGCTGTGTTGGAAAGCGCAGAACTACAAGTTGTTGATAAGATAACGTGCCGCAGCAGCGGCATTCGCAGCCTGAAGGGCATTGAGCATTTTTACGCTCTGGAGGAGCTGTATTGCGACAACAATTTACTCGAGTCCCTTGATATCAGCCACAATGCTTTGTTGGATACAGTGCATTGTGAAAATAACCAGCTCCAAAGTCTTGATTGCAGCAATATTCTTTGGCTGGAAACGCTGTACTGCTACGACAATCAGCTCAGCTCCCTCAATCTCGACGGTGCTGACTGGTTGAAAACCCTGATGTGCTACAACAATCAAATCGAAGCGCTTGATCTCAGCCGGACTACCAGGCTGGAGCATTTAAATTGCAGCAATAACTGTCTCGTTGCTCTTGATTTGAGTCACAACGAAAAGCTAACGGGTTATTTTACCTCGTGCGCTGATCAGCACTGTCCAGTGGCTCTATACGGCGACTGGGACAGAGGGATATATACATTTGAGCTTTCAGACATCCTTGGGCCAAACATCAGCAAAGTAACCTCAATATGGCCGGTGTCGGGGAGTACCCGTTATGACGCTTCTACAGGAACTCTACGGTATGAAGAAAATGAGTGTGAATTAGAAATCGTCTACACCTATGATGTAGATTCACCGACTCTCAGCGGCCTGACCATGCCTGTCACCGTCACATTGGTCTACCCCTTGGTCCACTTCACAGTGGATGGCGGCAATGGAACGATCACAGCGGACAAGATATACGATGCTGCGGCAGGTGAACAGGTCACTTTGACAGTGTCACCAAATCCAGGCTACGAGCTGGAACAGCTGGTGGTCCAGACCTTCGACGGGGAACAGGTGCCCGTTTCAGGAAACAGATTCAGCATGCCGGGTGAGGCCGTATACGTCTTTGCCAGTTTTAAACCTGTAGAGCCTCTGCACATTGTGGTTTTCCGCACGGGGAACAAGACGAGCTATACGGCAGGTGAAACAGTCGCCCTGGCAGCACGGGCCGAAGACGGGATGCCACCCTATCGCTACCAGTTCTATGTCATTCGTTCTAACGGGTCCAGGATAATCCTGCGCAATTATGCCTCCAGCAATATATTCAACTGGGTACCTGTGACACCCGACACCTATCGGGTTGGCGTGAATGTCAAAGATGCCAGTGGGAAAATTGTCAATCAGGAAAAGAGCGTTACTGTCATTTCTTCTACGGCCGATCCTCCCCGGATCGCCGTCTTCCGTACCGGTAACAAAACAAACTACAGCCCGGGTGAAAGCGTTGCCCTGGCGGCACGAGCCGAAAGCGGCCGGGGCCCTTATCAGTACCAGTTCTACGTCGTTCGCTCCAACGGCTCAACGGTCATCCTGCGCAATTTCGCATACAACAACACCTTCAGCTGGAAGCCTGTAAGCCCGGACACCTACAAAATCGGCGTTCAGGTCAAAGACGCCAACGGCAGGACGGTGAAGCAGGAAAAGAACGTGACGGTCTCAGCGTCAAAACCGCTCAGGGTGGCGGTCTTCCGGGCCGGCAGCAGGACCACGTATACGGTCGGTGAAACTGTCGCTCTGGCGGCCAGAGGCGAAGGAGGCCAGGCGCCCTACAGGTATCAGTTCTATGTCTACCGCTCCAATGGGAACAAAGTGATCCTGAGAAACTACAGTTACAGCAATATCTTCAACTGGAAACCCGCAAGCCCTGATAGCTATCGTGTCTGTGTCGCCATACAGGATGCCAGAGGGAAAGTGATAACCAAGGCGCTTTACGTCACTGTAAAAGCAAAGTGAGCTCCAGCCGGGCCCCTTCCCTGTCATGGAAGGGGTCTGATTCATCTGTAGCAAAGGACAGCGGTCAAAAGAATCTCTTCAAGAGCCAAAAAAGGCGGAAAGTGAAGACTAAGGAGGAAGAAAGATGAAGCGAAACAAAGGAAAAGCCTGCCTCTTGCTACTGCTGCTGCTTGTCTCCCTGAGCGGGCAGTTTCATCCTGTCATGGCCTTTGATGAAGACGTTGCCATCAATGAGGCAAACTTCCCGGATGCCAATTTCAGAGACTACATCAGAGGCTTTGACACAAACAGCGACGGCATATTGGATACGAACGAAACATTCGCTGTGACGGAGATAAGGTGCGGTGCACTGAACATTGTCAGCGTGAAAGGTATAGAACATTTTCACAATCTGGATCTCCTGGAGTGCCACGGCAATCGAATCGAGTCCCTTGATGTAAGCAAGAATCCTAAATTGACCCGTTTGCATTGCCACATCAACGAACTCACAGAACTCGATCTTAGCAAGAATCTTTTTTTGCAGATATTGTACTGTGACAAGAACAAACTCCAATCTCTTGACCTTAGTCAGAACTCTGAACTAAAAATATTTTTTGGCCACAATAATCAATTGACGACTCTTGATCTCAGCAGCAACAGCAAACTGGACGACGGGTATTCGTACTGGGATAGGCAGATCTGTCCAAGCACTCTTTTTGGCATGTGGGAAGACGGGATGTTCGTTTTCGATTTAACAGACATCCTCGGCAACAAGATCAGCAGGATTAGCAACGTTAGACGAGGTAACGGCAATCCTCTGCCGGCAGGTGCCATTTATGACTACAATACCGGCATTCTGCAGGTTTACGAGCCCGGGCGTTTGCCAGACATCCTCTATGATTACGATGTACAGCACACAGGCGATCGCGACAAGCCCATGGATGTCAAGGTCAGCCTGGACTATCCCGCTCAGATTGTGGTGTTCCGTGCGGGCAGCAAAGACTACTATTCCACAGGCGAAACGGTCGCTCTGGCAGCACGGGCCGAAGGCGGAACGCCGCCATATCGTTACAGCTTCGTTGCGGCTCGATCCGATGGTACGGAGACCATCCTGCGCGATTATGCGTACAGCAATGTCTTTAACTGGAAGCCGACAACTCCCGACAGCTATCTGCTTACCGTCTCTGTCCTGGATGCCAACGACAGGTGGGACATCCGGAACCGCTATATCTGGGTCACGGCAGGACTGCGGATCGCTGTCTTCCGTACGGGGAACAAGACCAGCTACAGCACAGGTGAAACGGTTGCCCTGGCAGCGCGTGCCGAGGACGGCGCGACGCCATACCGTTATCAGTTCTATGTGGTTCGTTCGAATGGCTCCAAGGTCATCCTGCGCAAGTTCGCCTCAAGCAATGTGTTTAACTGGACGCCGACGACTCCTGACAACTACAGGGTCGGCGTGGAGGTCAAAGACGCCAACGGCCTTACCGTGTCGGAGGAAAAGAATGTGACGGTGACGGCGTCAGAGCCGCTCGAGGTGGCAGTCTTCCGCGCCGGCAGCAAAACAACATATGCACCCGGCGAAAGCGTTGCACTGGCGGCCAGAGGTGAAGGCGGTACGGCGCCTTATCGCTATCAGTTCTATGTTTATCGCTCAAACGGAGCGAGAGTGATCCTGAAAAACTACAGTTACAGCAATATCTTCACCTGGAAACCCGTGAGCCTGGATACCTATCGCATCTGTGTCGCTATAAGGGATGCCAGGGGGAAAGTGATAACCAAGGCGCTTTACGTCACTGTAAAGAAAAAGTGAGCCCGAGCCAGGCCCCTTCTCTGTCCGGGAAGGGGCCTGGTTCTGCCGTGGCTGGAACGTATGGGTAAGATAAAAGCAAAGCAGGATTATGACAATCTATTCCAGATCCCGCAGCGGCTTTTCCCAATGAGGCTCGTCAGCTGTCATGGGTTTGCACCGTTCTCCTCAACATCAGTTGTCTGAATAGGAGTCCGTGCTTCAAAGCACTCTCCCGCTGCTTCTTTAGCGCAGAATGCTGGCAATTTTAAAGATTGTAGTGGATGAGCGATATTGCAGCATCTTCCGATTGGAAAGTTTCATACCTCACACACGGATCTTGCTTTGTCAGGTGTTTCTCCTCCCCGGAGCTGCCCGCGTTCACTCCTTCGTTGAGCCTCCCAGTCAGGCCCCTTCCTCCGCCAGGAAGGGGCCTGACCCCTTGTCTGCTATGGCTTTACTGTGACAGGTAGCTCCTTATATACTTCTCTCCCCTCCGCATCCCGTATGGCAACACAGACGCGATAGTTGTCCGGAGTTGCGGGTTTCCAGCTGAAGGTATTGCTGTAACTAAATCTCCTTAGGATGACTTTAGCTCCGTTTGAGCGATAGACATAGAACTGGTAACGGTATGGCGCCGTACCGCCTTCCCCTCTGGCCGCCAAAGCGACCGACTCACCGATCCTGTATTCTGATTTATAGCCTGCGCGGAAAACGGCCACCTTAAGCGCCTGGGCCGGCGGAGGAGTTTTGACGGTAATCTGCCTCACCTGATTCGCAGTCCTTCCAGTGGAATCCTGGGCATTCACACCGACCTGATACGTATCCGGACTTACAGGTTTCCAGTTAAAGATATTGCTGGAGGCATAATTGCGCAGGATCACCCTGGATCCATTGGAGCGAACGACGTAAAACTGGTAGCGGTAGGGTGTTGTCCCACTCTCGGCACGTGCGGCCAGGGCAACGGTTTCTCCCGGGCTGTAGCTTGTCTTGTTGCCGGTACGGAAGACGGCTATCTGTGGCGGAGCTGTTGGGGCAGCATGGACGGTAAGTTCTTTTTCCTCATAGACAATATCGCCGGCAGTATCTTCAACACTGACACCTACTGTGTAGGTATCCGGACTAAGTGGTATCCAGTTAAAAATGTTGCTGAACGAATAATCGCGCAGGATGATCTTTGAGCCGTTGGAGCGGATGACATAGAACTGATACTTATATGGCGCTATTCCGTCTTCGGCACGTGCGGCCAGGGCGACCGTCTCACCTGTGTTATAGGCGTCCTTGGTACCGGTACGGAAAACAGCTATCTCAAAAGCTTTGAAAATAAAATTGGCTATCACCCATACCCCTTCATCAGGCATGGTAAAGCGATTGCCGGTCATGGGGATTCTATCGCCAGAATCACCTTCAGCCCACAGACCCCCCAGAATATATCCTTCACCTGGGAAGGTACTCACCGTAACAGTTTCACCTTTCATGACATAATGGGCTTTATCAACTTCAATCCTTCCCTCACCAAACTCCACCAAGCTTTGAACGTTATAACCATAGTGCGCGTACCATAAATCGACTTCGACACCCATTCTCCAGGTCGGATGAGCGGGACTTCGTACATCACAGTCATAGATAATACCCGGTACATACACCCAGTGATCCATTTCCAGGATGCCGGTGGCGGCGTTGTAGGTCGCCCCCAACGGCAGGGCACTGCCATCGTATTGCCTCAGTCCTGTAATCCGGGTGAGATCAACTCCGGGAATCTTGGACAGGTCAAAGCGGACTTTTCTCCCATTCAGCTCGGAAAACAGAGGCTCAGTACAGTGTTGATTGGCGAAGTTCGTGTCATTGCTCGACAGCAGGTCATTATAGAAAAGATCAAGATCGGTAAGGTTATTTG
This sequence comes from Bacillota bacterium, assembly GCA_030055235.1. Lineage (GTDB taxonomy): Bacteria > Bacillota > Clostridia > Saccharofermentanales > Fastidiosipilaceae > JAEZYR01. The sequence goes on along the minus strand of JASGUW010000006.1, from coordinate 17,083 downwards.
ATCCGCAGCGCAGGCGTACCAGTTCAACGTTACAGCTGACATCAAGGGTTTGAAGCGAGTTGTTGCTGCAATTCAATGCCTGCAGCCTGGTGAAGAACTCAATACCTGAGAGATCTTCGATGCCCATGTTGTCGCAGTATATTCCTTTTACTGCTTCCAGCTCGGCCCACTCCAATACATTATTCTTGTTTTTATCAAATACCCTTACGTAATCTCTGAAAACCGGATCAGGGAAGGCGTAATCGTTAATGTCTACATCACCGCCCGCCGCCACTCTCACTGGATGGATCTGCGGGATCAGGGACAGGAGCAGTACCAGTACAAAAAAGAGAGCTTTCGCCTTATTTCGCTTCATTGTTCTTTCCTCCTTGGATTGGATGCAGATTGCCTATACCGGTTTCCCCAAAAAGACCGTTTCCTTATCACCCCCTTTTACGTTCTTTTTCCACTGTAAGCACTGCTCATCTCAGAGCAGGAAGCACCCTTAGAAGGATGCTTCCTGTCATAACTCACTTGGCCAGCTTCACCGTGACATAAACTGCCTTGGTCACCACCTTCCCCCCAGCATCCTCTATGGCGACACAGACACGATAGGTATCAGGAGTCGCGGGTCTCCAGTTGAAAACATTGCTGAAGCCGAAGTTCCTTAAGACGACCTTTGCCCCATTTGAGCGATATACATAGAACTGATAGCGGTAGGGCGCCGTACCACCCTCACCTCTGGCCGCCAGGGCAACCGCTTCGCCAGGCGAATAGGTCGACCTGTTGCCGGTGCGGAAAACCGCCACATACAGGGAAGGCTCGACCGTCACGTTCCTGGCCTGATGCACCAGCCGGCCTTCGGAGTCCTTGACACTGACACCCACCTGGTAGGTGTCGGGAGTCACCGGCACCCAGTTGAAGGTATTGCTGAAGGCATAATCGCGCAGGATGACCCTGGTCCTGTTGGAGCGAATAACATAGAACTGATAGCGATATGGGGGTGTACCGCCTTCGGCCCGGGCCGCCAGGGCAACCGTTTCACCAGTCTTATAGCTTGTCCTGTTGCCGGTACGGAAGACGGCTATGCGAAGCGGAGCCTGCGCAGATGGATCAATGGTAATGGCTGTTTCATGACTGACTTCAGTACCGTCCGCATCCGTAACACTGACACCTGCCTGATAGGTATCGGGTGTCACCGGCACCCAGTTGAAGATGTTGCTGAACGCATAATCCCGCAGAATGACCTTTGATCCGTTGGAGCGAATGACGTAGAACTGGTAGCGGTAGGGAGTCTTTCCTCCCACAGCCCGGGCCGCCATGGCAATCGTTTCACCTGCGGTATAGCTGTCTTTACTGCCGGCACGGAAGACAGCGATCCTGAGTCTCAGGTCACGGTATTCGAGATAAAACTCATTTGTGCTTCGCTGCCAGGATGCTTCGCCGCCATCGAGCGGCTGATACCATGTTTCGAACAGGTGAGGCAAACCGTCGCCTCCGTCAAAAACCTTGAAGATCCCCGTTCCGAAGTAGTATTCGTAGTTCTCCGGGTGATTCAGTGCCACCAGGCGGTATATTCCGACATAGAGGGAGACAGTGCGATTCTCTGTGCCTGTTCTCCACTGCAAGCCGGGTATGTCGTAGTATTCTCCCGTGACAGGATTGAAACGCTGCAGCTTGACGTCGGCACCCGGCAGAGAAGGAATGCCGTTATTTCCGTATTCCCGCAGGCCGAGCGTCGCATTGGCTTTCATGTAGCCGGCATGTTCTTCAAAATTGTCCATGACGAGAGTGTTGTCCAACTGCAAAAACCACCTGCCATTCACATCCTGAACATGGAGACGGCCTTCGTCATCGACCTTGAAGTGGATCGGCTCACTGGAGACGTAGCCGTCAGGAGTGATAAATACGCTGTATTCACCTTCCGTACCGGGTGTCAGATAATACAGTGCCGCGCTGGCCTCCGATTCCCAGGTAAGTGTTACACCGTTTGACAGATCAAGCAGCAGCCTGGCTCCTTCCAGCTGGACATCGGGGTTTTCCAGATCAATGTTGCTGAAATAAACAGGTTTACCACGTTCATGCTCGAGCCGGATGGTGTCCCCGACAAGAGCTGTCCAGGTCCAGTTGGCGGGATCCGGATCACTGGAATCGCTGGCTATATCGACAGACATGTCTTCATTCACTCGAAAATGAATACTGGGGCAATGCGCGAAGCCGGCAGGTATGATGACCGTTCCAACCGTATATGTATCTGGGAAAAGAGTTTTCTCAACCGGACTGTCTGCCACTTCCCAGCCGTCCATAAAGCCCTCACTGTGATGAATCAGGCCAACAGAGCTGTCAAGAAGCTGCTGGGTATCGGGCTTCCCCTTTTCCACCACGGAGAATTTCAGGGTAGCGGGCTGCACGATGGCCTGATATTCAAAAATCGCCTCCCATGTCTCCGACGGCAGCCAGACAGGCTCACCCCCATCGCGGGGCCTGGCCAGAATGTAGAATCTGGCAGGCATATCCCCTTCGGCCAAACGAATCTGAAAGATCCCCGTTCCCGAGCAGTATTCGTAGCCCTCCGGGGCGGTCAGGACAACAAGGCGGTATTGCCCGGCGAAGAGTGAGACAACGCGGTTTTCCGTACCCGTAGTCCACTGCATCCCGGGTATGTCGTAATATCTCCCCGATACGGGGCTAAGACGCTGCAATTTGACGACGGCACCCGGCAGAGAGGCTATGCCGGCATCTTTAGACTCCCGAATGCCGAGCGTTACCTGGTGTCTTTGGTTGCCGCCATGTATCTCCCGCATGTTCACCATGACAAGGGTCTTGTCCGCCTGCAAAAACCACCTGCCAATCGCATCCTGAACGTAGAGATCACCGTTGTTATCGACCTTAAAGTGGATCGGATCACTGCCGGCAAAGCCGGCCGGTACTGTATATGCGCTGTATACACCTTCTGTGCCGGGTGTCAGATAAAAGCATTTTCCATTGGCTTCTGAGTCCCAGGCACGTGATACGCCGTCGCTCAACTCGAGAGTCATGCTGCCGCCTTCCAGATCGACTTCGGGGTTCATCAAGTCGATGTTGCGGAAAAGGAAGGGAGCGCCAGGTCTATGCTCGATCCGGATGGTGTCTCCTGCGAAAGGCGTCCAGATCCAGTTGGCAGGATCCGGATCACTGGAATCGCTGGCAATGTCGACCGTGAGGTTGGCATTCACACGGAACGTGATGCCCGGGCTGAACGCGTAGCCGGCCGGTACGATGGCTGTGCCGAAATAGTATTCGCCTGCGTAAAGGCTTTTCTCAACAGGATGGTCAAATACTTCCCAGCTATCCGCAAACAGCTCATCCTTATGAATCAGTTGAACGTGGGCACCAGTCAGCTGCTCACTGTCAGGCTTCCCCTTTTCGACTACGGAGAACTTCAGGGTGACATATGAGTTTCCCCCGTCTGGCGGGGCAGTAGTCTGAAGGGGGCTGTATCCGACTGTCGCCGCCGGCCTCTCATCATCTGGCGTTTCCTGACCGCCGCCGTCAGCATCTGACAATTCGCTGTCTTCCTCAGCTTCGCCTGCTTCGCTGACGGCAACTGTCTCCGTTACTGCTTCCTGCGACAGGACAGTTTCGCTTTGCGAAGCGCTCTCCACACAGGACTCCTGACTCCCATCACAATCTCCGGCAGCCGTGTTTTCTCTGTCACCGCTGCTGTCCGTTTCATCCGGGTCTGTCACGTCGCAGCTTTGAGTGGTTTCGAGATCATTCAGCGCATCGGCCCCGGCAGCAGTACTTTCTATGCTCTGACTGACTTCACCCGGCGACAGGCTTTCGCTTACATCTTCACTCGCGGCGGCAAAAACGCCACCAAAGCCGATGGTCAACAAGATGCTGCCGATGATCAGCACGGGCAGCAGCAGTCTGCGGCTTGCTTTCCCCTTTGATCTTTTCCTTTTCATGGTTCATCTCGCTTTCTTTTGAGTACTGGTGACGGCTGTCTGGAATCTGGTGTTGACGAAAGTTTCTGGTGATCACATACAGCCGGGTGACTACCTCAGCCTCTGATGTGATCAGGTACTTGGGCATCAGTGGTCTGACAAATCCTGAAAACTCAATGCAGCTTTCGCGTAAGAGAACCATGCCTGCAGGAGTGGTCAGCCTGCCGGTGTCTTGTCGACAGCAGGCTCCCATCCTTCCTCCCAGACTTCGTGACTCCCGGCTTCCGGACTGTGCTTTGTCCCATAGAGTTGCTGCCCATCTGTCAGGCCCGTGCTACTTACATTACTTTATTAAAATAGTCCCAGGCTGTTAAATAAACGTGAAATACCACAGCTGGCTGTAAAAAGAATCGTCAGAGTCCGTTGGGCAGTGGAATATTCCTTAGTCAGCAGCTGCTCTGTCACTGCAGCAACAATACAAAGCACGCTACGAGAAAGAGCATCGTGCTGCTGGATGCTTCGGATCATTTTGTCGAAACCGCCAATCCGAAAACAGGCCCAATGAGCAATTTGAAAGCAACTACGGATGTTGGGCTCGCAAATGCGCACGTCCTCTTCGATTCCGGCAATTGGGAAACAGCCAAAAGCCTGAGACATAGACGCTTTGCCAGCATCGTTGCTGTTTCGGAGGAAGAGCCGTGAAATTGCAGCACCTCCAATCTACTCGGTGTGCCAACCTTTGGGGTTGTGCCACTTCTTGCTGACACAACTCGACTTTTTGACAAATTCGAGAGCAGATTTGCCAAGTTTTGGAGTTGTGTCAGCTTTTCCTGACACAACTCAAGTTTTTGTCCAATTCAAGGTTTCCGCAGACGACTTCGATGGACTTGGCAAAACTCCCAAAAATACAAATTGAACGTTTCGTTCAAAGGAACCTATCAGGACCACTAACAATTCAGATTTGACACGCGTTACAGCAGAAAGACGTTGTTTGATACGTCACCATTTTGTAAAGATGCTGGCATTTCTCTGCTGTCCCTGAACAGCATTACGTGTAGACAAACTGGAAAGGCCGGCACCTGAAAGCCTGAAGTCCCGATGCCTGCGCTGTGGGGCTCTGATGTATCTCTGACCCTGACTCACTCATGGGCAGGCAGAAACATACCAGCTCCCCTCAAGTACAACTCACTGTTTTTGCCAGCTTTCCCTCTCCCCTCTCCTGGCTGCTGCAAAGATGAACCTGTCATTCGCAAAATGAAAAGAGGACATGGTCTGTCCATGTCCTCTTCCAAGCCCATCACGGGCGGCCCTTATCGGCTTTTGGGTCAGCGGCGGGGATTACCTGTTCCGTCACGCTTGGGCGTTCTTGTCCCATCAGGATTCGGGCAGTCCGTGGCATTGGCGCCTCTGGCAGTTCCAGTGCCGTTCTGCCGACCCGTGCCATCGAGTGCCGGTACACAGTTCGCGGGATCCTGTGGGCAGCTGTCATTGGTGCAGAATTCACCGGATCCACCGTTGGTACCCATGGTACCACGCGCTCTGCTGTTCCGTTCGGAGGTCTTCCGGGCAGCACTCTGCTGCTGGCTGCCAGCCTGAACCTTCCGCCGCTGCTGTGTGTTCTCCAGCGTCTGCACGGCATTCGCGGCTGTCTTCTCCTGCCCGTTGTAAGCCTTTGCCTGAGCCGGGACGACAGCGAGTGCCGTGACAAGGCCAAGCAGTCCCAGTGATACGGACAATTTTTTCTTCATGTTCTTACCTCACTTCGTTTATTCAAGCTTGAAGCTTTGTGACTACGAGTATAGAAAGTGACTTTGTCCCCAGCGTTCTGAGATTGTGTTTGTTGTGTGTTTTTTAGAAAAATCCTGCCGCAGTTCTTTCCACGCAGCAGCAGGCGGGCCAGCAGCCCAGCCTGAAGCTGGGCATCAGTAAGCAACAAGGAAATTCAGATTGCAAAAAGGGAGCTTTCCGGGATCATGCACGATCCTGGAAAAAGGAAAAACCCCTGCGACTTTGATGTCGCAGGGGTTTTCTGCTGGTTAAGGACTGAGTGGTTGATACAATTCATTTGAATTGTCCAGTGGTTTGCCATTTGCAAGCTGATATAGTCGATTACACGATTTAAATCCTCTTCAAAAAGCGGAAGAAATCGCAATTACTTTACTTCATGACTCTTTATGCGCTTTTTTACTCGAGCAAAGACTTCATCCGCCGTGTAGCGTTCCGTCGTTGTCTCGGCTATGTGATCAGCTTCATCAAGTTTAGCTTCTACATCCTCTGTGAGTGCGGCATAATGCTCCAAACTCATAACAACCATCGTTCCATAGCCATTTTTTGTTAAGTAGACTGGTCTTCCTTCTTTAACAGTCTTTTCGATTTCAGTGAAACGATTGCGCAAATCGGATACCGGACGAATCGTAATCATTGTGGCACCCCCTTTCATGGCGTTATTACATCATAATTGCGCCATACAGAAAATTCTCTGTTGACTAACTATTCTCATAAGTCGGGGGAAAGGCACCTTTGAAAGGCCAGTGGTCCAGTTTACAGAGAAAGAGACTCTGTCCCTGCGCTGCCTGTTTGATAGAGTTTTTGAATTATTCGTCTCGATCAAAAACACAATATTTTACTCAAGGTTGTTCCAGAATTGATCTTAACTATTATGATTTCTTCTTCAAGTATGAAGCAATTTCATTAGATAATTAAAATAATATTAACCATTTGCCACTGATCAGCAAATTCTGTACCACTGCTTGTGTTCCTTCAGGATGTATCGCAGTTGTCGCCACCCTCAAAGATATTGCATGGCATGGGAAAACCCCTGCGACTTTGATGTCACAGGGGTTTTCTTTTGGTGCGTCTCCAGGGACTCGAACCCTGGGCCCACTGATTAAGAGTCAGTTGCTCTACCAACTGAGCTAGAGACGCAGGTGCTGTGGAGCTTTCGAAGCGGCAGCCGAACCATAATAGAAAAGGAATTGTCCGGCGTCAAGTACTTTTTTCAAAGTTTTTGATTTTTGCGAAGGCGGATCTGCAGTACCGCTACTCCGCGCCGGCAAATGTCCCGGGCCCCTCACCCGGCTGTCTGTCTGCCAATGTCGCGGTGCCAGGTCATCGTGTGCTGGTGCCGGTCCAGAATGTGGGCGCCGATGGCTTCGGCGAAGGTGACGGAGCGGTGGCGGCCGCCGGTGCAGCCAAGTCCGATGACGAGCTGGCTCTTCCCCTCCTCCTGATAGAGCGGCAGGAGGAAGTCGATCAGGTCGATAATCTTGTCCAGCAGCTGCTGGGCCTGCGGCCACTGCATGACATAGTCGACCACCGGCTTATCCAGGCCCGTCTGCGCTTTCAGTTCATCGACATAAAAGGGATTGGGCAGGCAGCGCAGGTCAAAGACCAGGTCTGCCTCCACCGGGACACCGTACTTGAAGCCAAAGGACAGAACCCGAACGAGCATGCCGGCTCCGGTATCCTCGCCAAAACTGGCGGAGATCTGCGCCTTCAGCTGGGCGATCGACGTCAGCGAAGTGTCAATGATCACATCCGCATCCTGATAGGCCTCTTTCAGCATCTCACGCTCGAGACGAATGGCCTCCTTGAGCGAACCGCCGCTGATGACGCTCAGGGGATGGCGGCGACGGCCCTCTTTATAGCGGTTCAGGAGGACATCGTCACTGGCGCTCAGGAAGACCAGACGAAAGCTGATGCCGCGCTGGCGCAGGTTGTTCAGTTCTTCGACAAAGGTTTCAAAGAGACGGCGGCCGCGGGCATCGATCACGAGGGCCAGGTTGTCCATCGGGCCACCGCTCGCCGTCGTCATCTCCGCGAATTTGCCGAGCATGACCGGCGGTACATTGTCCACACAGAAATAGCCGATATCCTCCAGGGTATCGACAACCTGGGACTTCCCCGCCCCTGACATGCCGGTAATGATGAGAAATGACATCGTATCCGCCTCCCGCTTTGTCTTCGCCCGGCAGTGTCAAACAGCAGCGCGACCGGGAACGCGCCGTATTACTCTAGCACAACTCGGAAACAGCGCGGGCGGAATTGGCCGGGAAAAAGACCGGGAAAAGATAATTCACGGCCACGGTGAGCAGCTGCGGTCTTGGCATATAAATGAAATATATGCCGTGCAGAGGGAAAGGAAGAAGTTGGAGCGTATTTTTAGTAAACTGTAAAGAAATGGCCGTGCCCTTAGCGGCCCCCTGTCTCTCGTCTGCCGATCCCGGCCATGGCATGTCACAGTCGCGGAGCGGCACTTAGAACAGATGAGGTAGTACCATGGCACTTTACGATGATCTGATCACCCATCAGGCCAGACTTGCCGTCGTAGGTCTGGGCTATGTCGGAATGCCTCTGGGCCTGGCCTTTGCCGATGCCGGACTGGATGTCATCGGCTACGACCTGAACAGTGCGAAGATCGCCCTCTACCGCTCCGGTGTGGATCCCACCGCAGAGGTCGGGGATCAGGCGATCCGGGAGACCCTGATGCGCTTTACCGATGAGGAGGCAGCGCTCCGGGAGGCACGTTTCATCGTCGTTGCTGTGCCGACGCCCATCAACACGGACAAGACACCAAACCTCACGCCCGTTGAGTCTGCCAGCCGCGCCGTCGGCCGCCAGCTGCAGCCGGGCAGCATCGTTGTCTATGAGTCGACTGTCTATCCCGGTGTGACAGAGGATATCTGCGTGCCGATTCTGGAGGCGGAGTCGGGGCTGGTCTGTGGCCGCGACTTCAGTGTTGGCTATTCACCTGAGCGTATTAATCCCGGTGATCGTGTCAACCGCCTGCAGACCATTGTCAAGATCGTCTCCGGCTTCAACCGCGAAACGCTCGACCAGATCTCCCGCGTCTATGAGCTGATCATCACGGCCGGCGTCTACCGCGCTGAGTCCATCCGTGTCGCCGAGGCGGCCAAGGTCGTCGAAAACAGCCAGCGTGACATCAACATCGCCTTTATGAACGAACTGGCGATGGTCTTCGACCGCATGGGCATTGACACCAATCAGGTCATCAACGCCATGAACACGAAGTGGAACGCCCTGGGCTTCAAGCCCGGCCTGGTCGGCGGCCACTGCATCGGCGTCGACCCCTACTACTTCGTCTATGAGGCGGAGAATCTGGGCTATCACTCTCAGATCATTCTGGCCGGGCGGCGTATCAACGACGGAATGTCGGTCTTTGTCGCCGATGCCGCCATCCGTGAGATGGTTCTGGCCGGCCTGGCGCCGCGGGAGGCCAGCGTTGCCGTCCTGGGTCTGACCTTTAAGGAGAACTGCCCGGATATAAGAAATTCCCGCGTCGCCGACGTCATTCGCCGTCTCCAGGAATACGGCATCAGGCCTCAGGTCACCGACCCCCTGGCCGACCCCGACGAGGTGCGGACGACCTACGGCATTGAGCTCGTCCCCTTCGAAGAGCTCTGTGGCCTTGACTGTGTCATCCTGGCTGTCGGCCATCAGGCCTACGCCGAGCTGGACTACCAGGATCTGGCCCGCCTCTTCAGCGGCCGCGATCCCGCGCATTCGGTCCTCATCGACGTCAAGGGACTCCTGAACCCCACCATGCTCGCTGCGGCGGGGTATCGTTACTGGCGCCTATGAGCCGCATGATCGGCATTGTTGGCCATTTCGCTCAGGGGCTTGTCTTTAATGATGGACAAACGCAAAAGACGCGCCACCTGGCCGAGCTCCTGACCGCACGCTACGGCGCCGAGCGCCTGCAGCTGGTCGACACCCACGGCTGGACGCGCCGCCCCTGGCAGCTCTGGCGCAGCTGCCGCCAAGTGGCGGAGGACAGCGACCACATCCTCATCCTGCCGGCGCACAACGGCGTACGGGTCTTCGTGCCGCTCTTCACCTCCATTGCCCGCCGCCATCCCCATCTCAGTCTCAGCTATGTCGTCGTCGGCGGCTGGCTGCCGGACCTGGTCGCGCGGCATCCACGCCTGCTGCGGGATCTCAAGGGCTTTCGCGCCATCCTGGTCGAGACAACGGTCATGCTGAACCGGCTTCAGGAGATGGGGCTCGAAAATGTCCGCATTCTGCGCAACATGCGCCGCTTCACTCCGCTCAACGAAGAGGCCCTCGTCTATCCGCAGACGGCCCCCTGGCGTTTCGCCATCTTTTCGCGTCTCAATGAGCAAAAGGGCATCACGGACGCCATCGACGCCGTGCTGCAGGTAAACCGCAGACTGGTACATGAAGGTGAGGCGGAGGCGGAGGTCTGGCTGGACATCTACGGCCCGGTGGAAGAGAGCTACCGCGACGCCTTCCATGCCGCCCTGAAGCGGGCCGAGGCCGAGTGGCCCGGCACCATCCGCTGGCAGGGCGAAATTCCGTCTGAGAAGGCCATCGAGACACTGGCAGGCCACTTCGCCCTGCTCTTCCCTACGCGCTACCCGACCGAGGGTATTCCCGGCAGCATCATCGACGCCTATGCGGCCGGCCTGCCCGTGCTGGCTTCGCGCTGGCAGGCCTTCTCTGACGTCGTCGAGGAGGGGGTCACCGGCCTGGGCTACGAATTCGGCAGCCGCGAGGCTCTGACGGAGCTCATCCTCCACAGCATTCGACACGCCTATCAGATCAACGCAATGCGTCCGGCCTGCCTGAGCCGCAGCCGCGACTTCCTGCCCGAAAGCGTGCTGCCGGTGCTGGAGGAGCTGCTGGCTTAGCGGCGGGTTCCAGAAGCTGGACAAGCAAACCCACCCGAATCCTGCCCAGAGCGTAAAATTTGCTCACCCGGAGCATCTTAGATGTGCAAAATTTCAACCTTTCGCAAGCTTGATTGCATAAAATTTCATTTCATCGCATATCCAAAAGATAAATGCAAAGTCTTGAATTTTTATGCACCAAAAGGGCTCAAAAACTGCGAAAGGTTGAAATTTTGCACACAACTACCCGCCGCTCGGGCAGATTCAACCACCCGCCTCCCGTGCAGCCGCCGTAGCCGCCCCGCTACCACTCCGCGATCGAGCCGTCCCCGTGGCGCCAGACCGGATTGCGCCAGCGGTGCGGCTCCCGGGCCTCCGCCTGGACGAGCTCGCGGTTGACCTCAACCCCGAGCCCCGGCCGCTCCGGCACGGCCATGTAGCCGTCAACAAAACGGAAGTCCTCAGGATTCAGCACATAATCCAGCACGCTCCGGCCCTCGTTGTAGTGAATCCCCATGCTCTGCTCTTGAATGACGGCGTTGTGGCAGACCGTATCGATCTGGATGCAGGCCATCAGGGCAATAGGGCCGAGCGGGCAGTGCGGCGCCAGAGCCAGGTCATGGGCGGCGGCCAGGGCGGCAATCTTCCGCACCTCACTGATACCGCCCGCATGGGCCAGGTCCGGCTGCAGAATATCGACACCCCCATAGTCCAGAAGGCGCTTGAAGTCCTGCTTCGTGTAGAGCCGCTCACCCGTGGCAATAGGACTGTTACAGTGGCGCTGCACCTCACGGAACGCCTCCATGTCCTCCGAGCGCACCGGCTCCTCGATAAAGAGAGGGCGCGCCTCATCCAGGGCACGGGCGGCGATGCGGGCCAGCGGGCGGTGAACGCGGCCATGAAAATCCACAGCGATGCCAAAGTCAGGCCCACAGGCCTCACGCACAGCCATGACCCGCTCGACCATCTGGTCGATCTTCGAGTAGCTGTCAAGATACTGCAGCTCCTCCGTGCCGTTCATCTTCACCGCCGTGAAGCCCGCCTGCTGCCGCTCACGGGCGGCAGAAGCAACATCCCGCGGCCGATCGCCACCAATCCAGGAATAGACACGCACCCGCTCACGGGCACGGCCACCAAGCAGCTGCCAGACAGGAGCGCCCAGGGCCCGGCCGCGGATGTCCCATAACGCGATATCAATGCCGGCCATGGCCGACATCAGGACCGGACCGCCGCGGTAGAAGCGCGCCCTAAAGAGCAGCTCCCAGACACCCTCGGCATTCATGGCGTCGAGCCCCAGGATCTGCTCGGCGGCGGCCTGAACAGCGGCAGCCGCAGCCTCCGCATGGCCCTCAAGCACCGCCTCACCCCAGCCCGTCAGGCCGGCGTCGGTCTCCACCTCCACGAAGAGCCAGCGCGGCCGCACCAGATAGCTTCGTACCGCCGAGACACGCCCTGCCGGCCCCGGACGACTGAGATTGCCCGCCATGATCCTGGTCTCCTTTAGTCCCCTGTAAAATCCTCGAGTCCTTCAAGCTTTTTTATGCGAAGCCATCCCGTACAGACTCCACATAGGCGGCCGAGCGCCGCTCAATCTTCTCCAGAGCCTCAGCCCAGGCCTCCGGGCCCGCCTCATGAGCGGCCAGCAGCCGTGGCGCCGAAAGCAGATCGGAGCCGATGCCAAAGCCCTGGATGCCCGCCCTGATAAAGTCCGGCATGTTCTCGAGCGCAACGCCGCCGACCGCCAGCAGGCGGATGTCGGGCAGCGGCCCCCGGAGCGCGCGGATATAGCCGCAGCCGGCCTCAGAAGCCGGGAAGAGCTTGACGTAATCCGCCCCCGCCGCATGGGCCAGCTGGATTTCGGTCGGCGTATAGGCGCCGGGGATCGCGACCAGCCCCAGCTCCCGCGTCCGCCGGATGAGCACGGGATCCGTGTGCGGCGAGATGATGTAGCTGGCACCGGCCTCTACCGCACGCTCCAGCTGCTCCAGCGTCAGCACGGTACCGGCGCCGACATGGATCTCATCGCTGCGCTGAGCCAGGCGGCGGATCGCGGCAAAGGCATCCTCGCGGTTCAGGGTGACCTCCATGAAGCGGATGCCTCCCCGCAGCATGGCCGTGGCCGCGTCGTCGATGAGTTCCTCCGGGATATTGCGGGCGATGGCGATGAGCCGCTCCCGGCCGAGGTCGGCCAGCAGGCGCCCGCGGTCGGGCGCCTGCGTCATGCCACCCACAGCCGTCATCTCTGGATGCGGCCTCTGCCGCCACTCTTCATCAGGGAGAGGACATCGGATTCCTTGACGCGGTTGAAGTCGCCCAGGATCGAGTGCTTCAGGCAGGAGGCGGAGACGGCGAAGTCGATCGTGAACTGCTCGTCATCGCCCTTCATCAGGCCATGAAGTATGCCGGCCGAGAAGGAGTCGCCGCCGCCGACGCGGTCAACGATATCGGTGAGCTCGTAGCGGGGGCCGACGTGGAAGCCGCTGCGCGAGGTCAGGCAGCCAGACCAGGCATTGACATCGGCGTTGACGCTGTCGCGCAGGGAAATGGCGACATGGCTGAGCTTGGGGTAGCGCTCCAGGACGGCCTCGGCAATCTTCCGGTAGCGGGCATAGAGAGCCGCACCAGAGCCCAGATCACCCTCGCCCCCCGCCGCCGCCTCATCCGCCTGAATGTGTTCGGTGTCGATGCCGAGCATCTTCTGGCTGTCTTCCTCATTGCCGATGCAGACCGTGACATAGGGCATGATCTCGGCCATGACGGACTGGGCAGACTCGCCGTAGTTCCAGAGTTTCGCGCGATAGTTGAGATCCAGGGAGACGGTGACGCCGGCTTCAGAGGCAGCCTTTGCAGCGGCGATGACGGCATCGGCGGCCGTGCGGGAGACAGCGGGAGTAATACCGGAGAGGTGCAGCCAGCGGGCATCCTTCACGATCTCAGGCCAGTCATATGCCTCAGGGCCAGCCATCGAAACGGCAGACCAGGAGCGGTCATAGATTACCTTTGAGGGGCGCTGCATGGCGCCGGGTTCGACGAAATAGACGCCGAAGCGGCCGTCACCGCGGCGAATGGAGTCGGTGCCAACACCAAAGGAACGCATGGTTGCCACGAAGCTGTCGGTGATGCCGTTGTCGGGCAGGCAGGTGACATAGTCGACCCTGTGGCCATAGTTCGCGAGCGATACAGCTACGTTCGCCTCGCAGCCACCAAAACTGGCCTCGAACATCGGCGACTGCAGAATCACCTCGCCATAGGGTGCCTTCAGACGAAGCATCACTTCACCAAAAGTCAGAACACGCTTTTCCATATGATCCTCCTTAATAAGGTTTAACATCTATTGCATCATAGCATCGCCGGACGCCGTCGGGGCGTTATTTCGCGCATTTTTTAAACTTTGTTTTTATTTGGTCAAAAGATGGAAGCCAGAAGGCAACCCGACAGAGGGATTTGCGACAGCCGCTCCTCCGCACTCTCGGTGTTGGCGCGAGCAGCATAGCCTCGACTCCGCGCTGCAAAGGCAGGTTTTCGATTTGTGTCACTCTCCCCTGACAAACTGAGACCTTTTGTCATTTCCAGGGTCAAAGAGGACAAGTTTCGAGCGAGATTGTTACCCGGCCTCTCCGGAAAGGTTCGTTTCTGTATGATCCTGCTCGATTATTCATGTCTGCCATCTCTGTTCAAGTTGAAATAACAACCCTGCTCTATCCATACTTATTTCAACTTGCCGCATTATTTTGAAATATGATGCCAATACCCCAATGCTTTGTTTCAAGATAGAAGTGTCTGATGCAGTTCATTTTCCTCAGGGCGGACTTGTGCCCTGGGCTTCCTTCAGATTCCGCCTTGGGACGAACACCCTGGCCTTTGGCTTGCACTTGGTCGTCACCAGCCCGTGCAGGGGACTTTCACCCCATATGAAGCGCCATGCACGGCGCACACAAAAAACCGCTAACCCTTAGGACAAGCGGTTTCAATATTGTGGCGGTGAAGGAGGGGCTCGGACCCTCGTGCCGGTCACCCGACAAATGCTTTTCGAGTTGTGTCGCGATTCCCTGGCAAACTGAGGCTCTTTGTCATTTCCACATCGTCAGCGCCGCCAGGGAGCATCGTCCGGATTCTGCAGGGCAACGTCGGCCCCGCCCGACCGTCCTTCGCAGCGCCTAGAGCGGCGGCGCGTAATCGGCCTTGTTCACCCTGCGCTTGAAACGGCGGAGCTCCACGAGCCCCCTGAGCGAACCCCAGCCGTAGTTCAAATGAAAAGAAGGGAAAAGCAGCAGCAGCAGCGGGACACGGTGCCATTCCCCGTCCGCGGTCTTGATCGCGGCGACCAGGTCCAGTAGCAGGTACAACGCAAGCTCAAGGCCCAACATCCCCAGAAACAGTTTCACACCAAAGCCCCAGCCGACAAGCCCTGAAAGCAGGGCCCCCAGCGGCAGCAGCAACAACGACAGTAAAAAAGCCAGCGGCACGAAGTGGCGCAGCCCCATGGAGCCCGGACAGAGCCACATGGTGATGACGTTCCAGCGCCCGTTCTGCCGCGCCATGCGGTTGATGCCACGGATGGTGTCGCGGCACCAGTAGGTCAGGCGGATGCGGTCGCTGAGCCAGATCTTCCGCCCCGCAGCGCGGATGCGGTAGTTCATCTCGTTGTCCTGGTTGCGCGTCAGGCGCGTGTCATAGCCGCCCAGCTCCCGGAACACCGAACGGCGGAAGGTGCCGAAGGGCACCGTATCGACGTAGCCCCCGCTCCCGCCCGTGCGAAACTGGCTGTTACCGACACCAAACGGCGACGCCAGCATCAGGGCGATCGTCTCCCCCCGCTCTCCCCGCCCCCGCGTCTCCGCGAAGCCGCCGACGTTGTCGGCCTCCGGGTGCGCCTCCAGCTCGGCGATGCAGGCGGAAATATAGTTCGACGGATAGTGAGCATGGGCATCAAGCCGCACAATATAGCGCCCCCGCGCCGCCCCGATACCGATGTTCATGGCGTAGGGCACGGTGCGCTTGGGGTTATTCAGCAGCCGGATCAGGCCGGGATCCGTCCTCTTAAACCGATCGATCTGCGCCCACAGCTGCTCCCGGGTGTCGTCATCCGAGCCGCCGTCGACGAAGATCCACTCCATCTCATGGCGCGGATAGTCCTGCGCCAGCAGGGATTCCACGGCGGCGTCGATATAGCCGGACTCGTTATAGATCGGCATGACCACCGAAACGGTGACCTCTTCCCGCCTGGCGGCAGCATCAGTAAACTCGCTTTTCATAACTCAGAATCATAGCAGATTCCGCCTTCTCCCTGCTGCGCTATAATCGCCTATAGCAGCCTGAAGGGAGTCTCAACCATGTCCTCTACCGTCCACTTCACCAACTTCCGCGCCAGCCTCACAGAGAATCTGCTCCAGAAACTGCGCCGCCTGATCCTGGCGGCGGGCTTTGACGAAATCGACTTCAAGCACCGCTTCGTCGCCATAAAGATTCATTTCGGCGAAGCCGGCAACCTCGCCTACCTCCGCCCCCAGTATGCCAAGGTCGTCGCCGACCTGGTCACCGAGCGCGGCGGTCGCCCCTTCCTGACCGACGCCAACACTCTCTATGTTGGCGCGCGCCGCAACGCCCTCGACCATCTCAACTGCGCCGCCGAGAACGGCTTCAGTCCCGCCTCCACAGGCTGTCAGATCCTGATCGCCGACGGCCTGCGCGGCACGGATGAGGTAGAGGTCCCGATCGATCTCGAATACTGCCGCACGGCCAAGATCGGCCGCGCCATCATGGACGCCGACATCGTCATCTCTCTCAACCACTTCAAGGCTCACGAGGCCACCGGCTTCGGCGGCGCCATCAAGAACCTCGGCATGGGCTCGGGTTCCCGCGCCGGCAAGATGGAGATGCATAACGACGGTAAGCCTAATGCCAACCCCGACCTCTGCATTTCCTGCGGCATGTGCGCCAGACAGTGTGCTCACGGCGCCATCTCTTTTCATGCACGCAAAGCCCGCATCAATCACGACCGCTGTGTCGGCTGCGGCCGCTGTGTCGGTGTCTGCCCGGTCGATGCCATCCGCCCCACCGGCTCCAACAGCAACGACCTCCTGAACTACAAGATCAGCGAGTATGCCTATGCCGTCGTCAAGGGCCGCCCCCACTTCCACATCACTCTGCTGAACGCCGTCTCGCCCTACTGTGACTGCCATGCCGAGAACGACATGCCTATCATTCCCGATGTCGGCATGTTCGCCAGCCGCGATCCCGTCGCCATCGACCAGGCCTGCATCGACGCTGCCCTCGCCATGCCGGTCCTCCCCGGCTCCCTCCTCGACGAGCAGCCCGAGACAGCCGGCCAGGACCACTTCACCCGCCTCCACCCGACCACCAACTGGCGCGGCCAGATTGAGCACGGTGTCGCCATCGGCCTCGGCTCAAGCGACTACGAGCTGATCGACATCGGCTGAGCGCCCCCAGATAGAAAGAGAGCCCACATGGATTCCCAGCTTCGCCAGGACCGCATCCTGATTCTCGACTGTGGCGGCAGCTATG
>JASGUW010000005.1 GCA_030055235.1 Bacillota bacterium | reverse complement strand
ATCGGGGCAGGAACGAAAAAATTGGCCAAGGCTGGCCAAAAAACACCGTTTGTGCCTGCGAAACTGGGCACAAACCCCGATTTCTGGCCACGGGTGGACAAAAATTGCGCTGGTGCCCCGGAATCGGGGCAGGAACGAAAGAATTGGCCACGGCGGGACAAAATTGAATCATGAAACGAATCGGATTCCGTAATCATTTTCGGAGATAACGGCAACAGAAGCAAAGCGTTTGGAAAAGACCCAAATCAACGTTATGCAGAGCCAACATCGCCAACAATTCATACCATTTCTGCCTTAATCGAAGCCTCGCAAAAGGAATGAATTATAAAAACAAGTTGCATGGTGCACAGCAAATTTGTTGGAGTTTGGAAGCACCGATCTGTTTTGGACTGCAATAAGCGCTTCACATCGCATCCCAGATATCATGGAACGCTCCCGATTGTTAGACGATTCTCAGAGCTGCGATCGCTTCAGCGCCAGTGATGGGCCAAGCCCGACTTCTTCAAACCCGACTTCTTAAAGTGTTGTGCAATCACTTGTTACATCCACTTTCAATCACACCGCTACCAACAAACAATCCGTGTGCTCGATATCTCACATAGAGCATTCGATGCTTATGCTTATTAAAGAATGTCAAGGTATCCTCAACTGCGCTTCGTTTGTCTATCCCGAGTGTGCTGATCTTCTTTCTGGCCATGGTTAAGAAGCGAACGCCACAGATCTCCAGCAACTGCCACCACACTCTCTTATGTCTGAATTACTTGTTCTTTTTCCGTCTCATGCACATTCATAAAGCCACTCACTGGACATCTCAAAAGACTCCCATGCCACGCTTCGTGTCACAACAGATTGCACGCATTGCGTGTGCTTTTATCCCCTCTGAGCTGAGATAGGTATCGAGAGGCCAGAGTCGTTTCCAACAGGCAGGACAGACAAATACCGTCCTTCGAAACACACCTGGCCAGCATGGTCACCAGATTCTTCGTTCACTTCCCATCGGTGCGTATCACGGTCGAACATTCAGGACAACATAAGGAATGATCTGACAACGATGCATACAGTGCCTCCAAATGAACAGCGATTGTGTTCGCTGCATCGGATAGGCAGGCAAAACGAAATCCCTGTTTCCAATGCTTCCGCTGCAAGGGGTCTACCGGACTGCAATTGTCTGAATGTCATATCGATAAAGCTTCGGGTAGCCTCTCCGGCTGAAAACAATATAGCGGCTAACGCGTTTTTTCCGTCTCCCTTTCGGACGCAGACGCTAAATCACCAAGCTGACTGTTTAGGCGTATATACGCATCGACCGCTTCACGAAACGCTACCGTGTTCTGATGTCGCTTCACATAGGATGCCTCCTGGGCACGCGGTAATGCTTGGACACGGTTCCATTCTCCGATCCGTGTGAGACCGTCAGATATGGTGCCGACTTCACGATGCTGCCATCCTTTCGTCGCCTCGTATTTTGGCTGGAACTCAACGAACCATAAAGGAGAGGCTTTCTTGCCAGCGCCAGCACGCGCTCTAAGGATTCCTGACACGCCTTTTCCATTTCCTCTTGTGACATCTCCAGATACCTCACCCTCATATTCTACCGCGCATTCGCTCGGGCAAGCCGGCGCAATTAACAGTGCAGAATTATCCTACACTTTTCTGACGTATCGACAAATGAAGGTCGCATAATATACACCTGTCTTCACGCTGCCTTGATCTGGTGTCCTTGCTTGCTTACAAATCTGGCGTACACATATCATCTGTCGCTTCCGTGACATAGAAACGAAATATGAATTGAAGGGCGGGCAGCGGCAGAGCCTTCAGAGACTCAAATGCCTGGGGCAAGCGAATTGCTACGCTTTGACGTGGTAGCCCGGACATGCTTTTACGCCCGGTTGTGTTTTCATGCCCTGGCAGAACTCAAGGTCTTTATCTGTCTCAGACGGAAAATCTTCACTAATGCAGTGACTAAAACAGTGATGTCTCCGATCTATGAAGAACACCTGAAAAATCGTCTGTTACGACTAACACGACAGACACACCGTCCGGCATGTGGGATTTCAGGTCGACAGCCAGTTGCGCTAGAATAGCTCCAGCAAAGCTGATACATCCGTAAGTAGAGCAGGCAAAGGCCGAACCACGAAAACCCCTGCTCCACGAAACATGAACCATCAGGAGGTACGCCCAGATGCCGATCTTCCGGCGCCCCAGACACAAACCTGGCCTCAGGCGCCCGGGCACTCTTGCCCTCGTCCTGGCGCTCCTGCTGACCCTCGCCTCCAGCGCCTGTGATCTGCTCGGCACGTCCAAAGGCGACAGCGATATCACGACGCCGGCCAGTGAACTCAGCTGGCCGCGCTACAGCTTCGACGAGCTCGTCCAGCGGGCGGATCACATCCTCATCGCGAACATCCTCGACAAGGGTCGCCCCATGCCCAGCCGCCTGCTCCCCGAACCCTTTACCCACGCCATCGTCTGCCGCGTCTCCGTGGCTGAGGTCCTGCGCGTGAGCGACATCCTATTCCCTGACACGCTGAACAGTGAGTATGTCGAGGCTACCACAGGCAGCGAGCAGGAGACCCAAAAACGCTTCACCGGTCTTCTCCCCTTCGTTGAGATAGGCCAGCGCTATCTGCTCTTCCTCGACGAGAACAATCTCGCCCTCTCCCCGGACGCCGTCATTCCCATTCTGGATGGCAAAGCCCAGCTGCCCGACCGCCTGCGCGACGCCACGGATACCGGCCATGACATCGACGAAACGGAACTCATCCGCCGTGTCCGCTCCAGCCTGGAGCGCGCCGCGCTTCCCTCCCCCAGCCACTATGTACGGCCGGCCCGCAGTACGGAAGCCGTTGTCGAAGAGCACGGCATCCCCGGCGAAGCAGCCCTCACGGAGAGCGGTTCCAACGACGACAACGCCGACGACAACGCCGACGCCGACAGCAGCCCCGGCTGACGGCGCCCGTCAGGGTCAGAAGCATGCAGCGCCGCCTGCTCGCACACACGGATCTTGAACCCTCTGTCCTCTGCTTCGGCGGCGCCTCTCTCTGTATCCCAAATGGACGGGAGACGGCTTTTGCCCTGCTTGATCGCTATCGTGAACTGGGCGGCAACTTCATCGACACTGCCAACGTCTATGGCCGCTGGCTGCCCGAGCCCTCCAACCTCAGCGAGCAGTACATCGGCGCCTGGCTTGGTAGCCGCGCCTGCCGCCATGAGATGATCATCGCCACCAAGGGCGCCCATCCTCATCTCGACAGCATGACCGTCGGCCGCATGTCGCCGGCTGAACTCAGCCGTGATCTTGAATCAAGCCTCACCGCACTCGGTGCCGACACCATCGACCTCTACTGGCTGCACCGCGATGACCCGGGAGTTCCGGTCGCCGACATTCTGGGCGCTCTGGACGGCTTCGTCCGCAGCGGCAAAATCCGCCACTACGCCTGCTCCAACTGGTCCCTGCCCCGCATCCGCCAGGCAGCAGCAATAGCCCGCGCCACCGGCTCAGGCGGGTTCGTCGCCAACCAGCTGCGCTGGAGCCTGGCCGCCGTCACACCCGGCTGTCCCGACGACCCGACCCTTGTCACGATGGATGAGGCCACCTGGCAGGAGCATTACGAGCGCCAATGGCCGGCCATTCCCTACTCTTCACAGGCAAACGGCTATTTTCAAAAACTCGATCGTTTAGGCAAAGCCCGCCTCGACCCCGCTCTTCTCGCCCGCTTCGACAATGCGACAAATGACGACCGCTTCGCCAGACTGCTGCAGCTTGGCCGGGAGACTGGGCTGACGCTGGATGAGCTGGTTCTGGGCTATCTGCTTGCCCAGCCCTTTCCCGTCTACCCCATCATCGGGGCGAGCTCAGTGGAGCAGCTGCAGGCCAGCATGACCGCCGGCAGCCGCAGCTGGCCGGCCGACCTCAGCAAACGTCTGGGGCCGCTTTGACGTCTTCTGCGATCTCTTCGAGCAGATCCTTCATCTCAGGGTCATAGCCATACACGGAAACGATACCTGTCGCGATATTGAAATAAAGACCCGTGAGCTTGACAGTGCCAGCCGTGACTTTTTCACTGACAAAACCGTAGGTCATGAGATTGACCAGCTGCTGGAAGACGTTCAGTTTTTCCAGCAGAACCAGCTGCTCGGCTTCGCTCTCCTCTGAGTACTTTTCCCGAACATAGTCCCGCAGAGGGAGGCTCTGGCGCAGCCAATGGGCAGTATGAGGCAGGCTCGTCTCATAGTCATCAAGATGCATCAGCGCCGCACAGCCACCGCAGTTGGAGTGGCCGCAGACCACAACGTTTTCAACCTCCAGTACCTGAACGGCATATTCAATGGAGGAAACGATCGGGATGTGCCCCTCTGGATCGCGCTCACGCGGAACAATATTCGCGATATCGCGGATATGGAAGACCTCACCCGGATCGGCCTGCATCATCTTCTCAACGTCAATGCGCGAATCACAGCAGGTAATAAACAGAGTATGTGGATTCTGCTGGTTTATTATTTTCTCGTACTTTTCCTTGTTGACATCGTACTCGGCCTCTTTGAATTTCTTCAAACGCGCATTCAAATCCATCATGTCTGCCCTCTCCTTGCTGCTTTTGAGATCATCGTTCCCGGCCGATTACAGATACATACCGGCTGTTCCATCTTGTCAATTTCACATAATTTCTGACCTTGACAGGATACTATTTTCAGCATACTAACGTCAAAGCATTTTAAAAATTTCGTTGCGAAATTCCATTCAGAATTCCGTACATATAGCTGCGACCGACCGTATCACCTGCTCCAGGCCTCTCGCCTAATCCAGCCCATCCATAAACATGCCAAGCAGACTGTCCATATCTGGTGCCAGCTCCCTTCTCGGCAGTTCGTCCCGCTTCACCCAGTAGACCGGACCCTCTGGAGACGAATGCAGCTCACCTTCAAACTGATTGCTTCTGTACAGCAGAGCAATGTATCGGGAACCATCCTCCTCGATCCAGTCCTTGACGCCACAAAGACGCGGAGAAGAAATCCTCAATCCGGTCTCCTCATAGATCTCTCGAATCACCGCATCGGTCAGCGATTCATTTGTCTCCACATGTCCGCCGGGGAATGTGATGCCGGGCCAGTCACTGCCCAGACGCTCCTGAACCAGCACATTCCCCTCATGGTCATAGACCATGCACATGTTGGTCAAGGTCACCCAAACTTTTCTGTCCATCGTCCAAGCTCTCTCTGTCTGCTCGCGGCTGCAGTGTTCCAGTGCAAAGCAATCTACCACAGGCAATATGCCTGACTTGCAGCGTGCGGCAGCAGGCCACTTACCTTCCTATGCAGCCTGACTGGGAGCACGGAAGCTACAGAAGAGATCAGCAGTGAATCCCGACGGACCAGGACGCTCAGAAAGCTCCAGTCTTGATGTCACGGGAAAACGCATCTTCACTTGCCGCCAGATGAATGGTTGATAACAACAATGTCATCCTGCTTGAGCTGAACATCTCCGGTCGGAATAATGATATCTCCGGCGCGCTCCAGCAGAATGATGCGCTCACCCTTATGAAGCTTGATGTCGCGGATATACCGATCGTCAAAGCGGTCTCCTTTTTCGACGACGCGCTCCCGCAGTGAAAAGCTGCCGATTGAATCGTTGTAATGCATGGCCGTCAGGACAATACTGTCGTGCAGTTCAATTGTAGTCTGGCCATTAGGGACAAACTGCTTACCGTCGCGCTCAATAATGGCCACGCGAATATCCTTGGGTAAAAAATCATCCCACAGCGCCTTCCCAATCCAGGGGTGCCCTTCGTATATCTCCGTCAGCACAAACTGCACATTCTTCTCATCCACATAATCGGTAAAGGTCTTCATAACGTCGCCATGCGGGTCATACATCTCTGTCCGTATGGCGACCGTCGGCATCAGGCCGCCCTGGAAGGCCAGCGACAGTAAAACGATCGTAAAAATGATGTGAAAGAGATCATTCTCCAGCGTCACGCTGCTGACAGCGACAATGGAGAAAACAATGCTCGCCGCTCCACGAATCCCCGCCCAGGCTATAACAGCCTTCTGCCGCATGGACGAATTGGGCATAAATGCCATGAGTCCAAAGACGCTGACCGGCCTGGAAATCAGTGTCATAAACACGAATATGGCAAGCGCGATCGGGAATACCTGAATAATACTGCCCACATTCGACAGCAGACCAAGGATGAAGAAAACGGCGATTTGGGCGAGCATGTTGATGCCATCGAAGAAAGATACGAGATCGCGTTTCGACTGAAAATCCTGATTGCCCAGAACAATGCCGATAATATAGACACTGAGATAGCCGTTTCCGCCGAGCAGTTCAGCCAGGGCGTAGCCTGCCAGGGCAATCGCAACCGTGAAGACCTCATTGCCCCCGCCTTTGAAAAAGATGTTCTTCCGAATCAGGAAAACAAGGGCAATCGAGATGGCAGCTCCGACTGCCGTTCCAACGCCCACCTGCAGGAAGAGCATGAGAAAGGCTTTGCCCGGGCTGATCCCTTCCACAAGCATGGAGAGACAGACAATTGTCAGGATATAGGAGAACGGGTCATTCGAGCCAGACTCCATTTCCAGCAGGGAGTCCGTGTTGTCCTTAAGTGACAGTTTGCGCCGCCTCAGAATGGAGAACACTGAGGCTGCGTCGGTCGAGCCAATTACACTGCCAAGAAGCAGTGATTCAATCAGCGGAAAGCCCAGAACAAAATGGACAAAAAGGCCCGTAATTGCTGCGGTAAGAAACACACCGAAGGAGGCCAGGATCAGAGCCTTTCCGGCAACCGGTCTGGCCGCCTTCCAGCTCGTCCCAAAGCCGCCATAAAACATGATGAAAATGAGCGCAATCGAACAGACCTTATTGGCAACTTCAAAAGCATTTGCCGGTACAATCAGAGCTGTGCTGCCGATAATCATGCCAAAGACAATGAAAAAGAGCAGCATCGGAATACCCGATTTATCTGACATGGCGCTTAAAATTACGCTCATGATTATAATAGCGGCTATAATAATCAAAATATTAATCATCGCACTCCGGCTTCCTTTTAAAATTGCTCCTCTTCATTTCAATCGCAGTGACAAATGTTCGAATTTTACAGCGTCTTTCGAAGAGCTCCGTCCATTCTATCATCAATATGTTGGCAGAGTGTTTTGAAACGCCATTACTCATCTGGCAGGAGCCGACTTTACGCTGGTCTGCCGCTACGCATGAGTCTTCGCACGCGACCGTCAACGAACGCCCAGTGCTGCCTGATCTGTCAAAAGGGCTGCAGTGGAACTAAAACTCCCTTAACACACGACATCTGTCTTAGTTCACATGATCCTCATATACTGCCTTTTTGAAGATGCGAAGTCTGATCCTACTGTACCGGCCCAAGCCCGGTGCGGTTGCCATCATTTGTACAAGCCTCGTCTTCCTTGAGGTACTTCGCCAATTCACTGTCACCAGTTTTCCGGCACATCACTGAGAAACAAATCATTTGCAGGCGGGGCAGAAATGAAAATACTGGTCATGAACGGAAGCCCTCACAGAGGAAATACCTGGCGTCTGACACAGTGTGTCAGAGAGATGATTCAGCAATGGGATAAGACAGTTGAGTTTACCGAGCTTCACTTGACAGACATCGGGCTGCCTTTTTGCACCGGATGCAGTAACTGCTTCAGAAAAGGCCATCGCTACTGCCCACACAACGAGAAGATTCAGCCGATCATGGATCTGATTGATAAAAGTGACGCGGTGATCTTCTCCGTCTCCTGCTTTCAGGGCCACTTGACCGGTATCATGAAAAACTTTACGGATCATCTGGCCTTTTTAATACACCGTCCCAGGTATTTCTACAAAAAGGCATTGATCATCAGCACCACAGGTGGCGTAGGCGCCGACAGCACTACAAAAGCCCTGGCTGCAACGCTGGCAGGCTGGGGCTTTAACAAATCCTATCAGCTGCCGATCGCTGCCTATAGCTGGAACGCCTACGAACCTGGCGGACGCGACCTGCAGAAGACCGAAAAGGCAGCCACCAGATTTTATCAGGATGTCAAGTCAAACAGCTTTCATCCACCTTCAATAGGCGTATTGATCCCGTTCAACCTTTTTCAGGCCATGTGTTCTGACAAAGATGGCGATAAGCAGTACCCCACTGAAGACGATCGTTTCTGGCCGCAATACGCAGGAATGCAGTATGCGCCGGGGATCCCCCTGCCCATCCACAAGCGTCTGTTTGGGATGATCTTCCATTCAATCGGAAAGCATTTGGGAAGAAAGATGGTCATCAGCTATAAAAAGTGATTCTGACGCTTGGGATCCTGCCACGGGGAAGGATCCTGCCGGCGCAAATCTGCCCTCTATCAGGATCTTATAAAAACGAAAAAAGCGATTCGCTCAGGTTCCGGAGAGCCCAAGCGAATCGATTAAATTAGATCAAGTGAATTAAGATCCGGCGGAAGCG
The DNA here is from genome assembly GCA_030055235.1 of Bacillota bacterium. Taxonomy (GTDB): domain Bacteria; phylum Bacillota; class Clostridia; order Saccharofermentanales; family Fastidiosipilaceae; genus JAEZYR01. The sequence goes on along the minus strand of JASGUW010000005.1, from coordinate 18,511 downwards.
TACACTAGTTGTCAGTCAGCTCCAGCATGGGTGCGGGCTTCTTGCCACTCGAAATCTCAATGGCAGACACCGCTAAGATGACCACCAGAGCCACGACACCGCCGGGAACGATGGAGCTGAGACCGAAGGGTACTTTCAGGACAAACTGCCATACCGCAGCTACAACGGTACCCGACAGGATGCCAATGAAGCCGCCATTGTAGGTCACGTTCTTGGCGAAGAGGCCGGTTATGAATGCGGCAAACGGTCCGGCAGAACGCAGGGCGAAGGCGGACATCATGACGCTGATAATGTTGGAGCCGGTCAGGGCAACCACCATACCGACGAGGCCAACCACCGTCATCGCGATTCTGGAAACCATGACTTCGGTCTTGTCGTCTCTCTTATTCTTCTTGATATACGGTACATAGACGTCATTCACGAACATGGTCGCGGTACCGATCATGTTGCCGGAAGCGGATGAAATCGTGGCCGCAACCACACCGGACAGAACCAGGCCGGTGATGATGCCGGGGGCGAAATTCAGGGCGCCCTCAGCCAGAGCAGAGCTCTGCGACTTCTCGATGAAGCCCGGAATAAAGGTATAGGCTGCCAGACCGATCAGAGCGGGGATCAGGGCGAAGACTGCGGAAATCAGACCGGCAACAACGGATCCGGTGGTAGCAGATTTGCTGTCCTTGGCGGATGCATAAGTCTGCACGATCTCCTGCCCTGTCGGGAAGGTCATGCAGTACATGGCGATATAGCCGATGATGGTAGGTATGCCAACTTTGGTCATACTGAGTAAATTGGCATTTTGCCCGGCTTTGTCACCAGCAATGTAGGCCACTTCCTTGGCCTTGGCGAAGAGATTCGCGAAGCCGCCGACTTCCTGACTGTTAACAACGAACAGCATGGCAACAAACATACCAACTACAATGGTAAAGATGTGAAGCATGTTGGCAGAAGCCACGGATACCAGACCGCCGACCATGGTGTAGATAATAACGACGGCTGTCGTGACGATAACCGCGACTTTAAAGTCTAATTGGGTCAGAGCATGAATGATGGACGAGGTGGCGATAATCTGGGCACCGGTTGCCATGAACAGCGCAATAATTTGAACAACAGCTGTAAACAGGTGAGAAGCCTTGCCGTAGCGCATGCCGATGATCTGCGGCACCGTATTGGCGGACGAACGTCTGAAATAGGATGCGACAAAGGATACGATGACGAATCCGATACCCGCTGAGATCACATACCAGGATGAGGACAGGCCGTCACGATAGACGTTCTGAGCAATACCCATGGTGGAGGCGCCGCCGGTGTTGGCGGCAAACAGAGTACCGGCGAGGGCCAGAACGCCGAGGGACTTACCCGCCATCAAAAAATCTTCACCGGTCTGCGTTTCAGTCATTTTCTTCTTTCTGGCAGAAGAGATCAGGCCGATGGCAACCGTCAAAGTCATGTAAAGCAGGATGACGATTAATGCAATTGTTGATCTTTCCATACTTAACTCTTTCTATACATATGATAGGTCTGCCCCGGGCCGAAGACCAGGGGCAGAGCTTCCCCCAGGCCCTACTAACGGCCGGTGTACCTCAGCACTTTGCCCGCCTTCTGCGGCGTGGACTCGCCCTCGTCGATGATGATCTTGCCGTTGACGATGGAGAAGCGGATGCCTTTGGCGAACTGCTTCGGCTCCGTGTAGTCGCCCACATCGATGACGGTTTCCGGATCAATGACCAGCACGTCCGCCGCCAGACCGTCCTTCAGGTAGCCTCTGTCCTTCAGACCGAGGACTTCAGCCGCTTTACCGGTCATTTTGTAGATGGCGGTTTCGATCGGGAACAGTTCCTCATCCCTGGTGTACTTGCCCAGCACTCTGGGGAAGGCGCCGTACAGTCTGGGGTGGGGCTTGGTACCGATGATGCCGTCAGTGCAGACGTTCTGTTCGGGACGGCTCATGAACAGCTTCACGTGCTCTTCCGTACCGTAGAAGTCCACCAGACCGACAATGTTCTCTTCGTCCCTGATCAGGTCAAAGATGGCATCCAGCGGTTCCTTGCCCGTGGCTTCGCCCAGCTCGACCAGGTTCATCCCGACATACTTCTCAGATTCGGGATACTTGACGAAGGTGATGAAAATGCCCTCCAGGCCGGCGAAGTCGACGAAGTTGTCCCAGCCCGGAATGCCGTTCCAGATATCTTCCTTCATTTTGGCGCGCAGCTCGTCGTCATAGAGGCGCTCAATCAGCTTCTCCGTCCCGCCGTCATGAACCCAGGGCGGCAGAATGACGGACATCATGGTAGAGCCGGCCACATAGGGATACTGGTCAAAGGAGACGATCATGCCTTCGGCATGGGCATCGTCAATCTTCTCCAGTACCTTGGGCACCTTGTCCCAGTTCTTCTTGCCGCAGCACTTGAAGTGGGAGAAATGCACACGGCAGCCGGACTCTCTGCCGATGGTCAGAATCTCATCCATGGACTCCAGAATGGCGTCGGCTTCGGAGCGCTGGTGCGTGACGAAAATCGTATCGGTCTTCTTCAGCACTTTGCCCAGAGAGATGAACTCGTCGATGTCGGCATAGACGCAGGGCGGATAGATCATTCCCGTGCTCATGCCAAATGCGCCGGCGTCAATGGCCTTCTGCAGCTCAGCATCCATGGCTTCCTGCTCTTCCGCTGTGGGTTTGCGATTGTCCAGACCCATGACCACCATGCGCAGGTTGCCGTGAGGTGCCAGATAGAGAACGTTGGGGCCGAGCGGCAGGGTGTCTACATGCTTCAGATAGTCTTCTACCGTTTCCCAGTTCCAGTCGACATCCCACTGTCCCTCCAGGCCGGCCATGGCCTTCTTCCAGGGAGCCAGCGTCTCGGCGTTGACAGGGGCGGGACCCATGCCGTCCTGGGCCAGCACTTCAGTAGTAATGCCCTGGAAGACCTTGGGCAGAAGCTCCGGCTCCACATTCAGCATGATGGACGAATGGGAGTGGGTGTCGATGAAACCGGGGGTGACATATTGACCGGTAGCGTCAATGACCCGTTTCGCCTCGGGCTCGCCCTCGACCAGACGAATCACTTCGCCTTCGACGGCCAGATTGCCCTGGTACGGCTTTTCACCCGTACCGTCTACGATGGTTCCGTTCTTGATCAGTAAATCGTACATATTCCCTCCTGCTAATCCCTCCTGTTTCCTTCCTGTTTCCTCCGACTGTTCCTATTGCAGCAAAGCCTTCATGATGGCTTCATAGGACGTGACAATCTTGGTCAATTCGGAAATTTCGATGTACTCATTGACCGTATGAGCGATGTTCTCCAGAGACGGGCCGCAGCCGATGGTTTTGATGCCCGCTTCTCCGGCGTAATGGCTGCCGTTGGTGCAGAAGTTGTACTGCGTGATTTCGGGATCCAGACCGGCTTCGTTCATCGTCTTCTTGATCGCCTGCACCCAGTCTTCGTCCTTGTCAAAGAGCCAGCCCGGGAAGAAGCGCTCACCCTGAATGGTCTCGCCGGTATAGCAGAGCTCTTCGCCGACGGCATAGCTGACTTTGGCCTTGAGCTCGGGATCTTCCGCCATCATCTGGGCGACCAGAGCCTCCAGCGGCGCCAGAACGCTTTCCTTGGTTTCGCCGACCAGCAGTCTGCGGTCATAGGTCGCGATGCAGTACTCCGGCACTACGGATGCTCCCGGATAGGGGCTGGACTTGATGTCGGTCAATTCCAGAATGCCCTTGCCCAGAACGGGGTGCTCGGTCGGCTCCAGTTTCTGAATAGCGTCGATGATCTTCGAAATCTTGTAGACAGCGTTGATGCCCTTTTCCGGATTGGCGGAGTGGGCAGGTTTGCCAAAGGTCTCCAGCTTGATTTCGCCGCGGCCTCTCTGGCCGATCTTCAGGTTGCCCTGAGAAGCTTCACCGATAACCACATAATCCGGTTCGACACGCTTGGAGATTTCTCTGGCTGCTACGCCTTCGAAGCACTCTTCATGTACCACGCCAGCCACATAGATCTCACCGGCGAAGTCACCACCTGTAGCCTGGTCAAAGGCAGCAGCCGCTACCGCCATACCGGCAATCGCGCCCTTCATGTCGGAGGCACCGCGGCCATAAACCCTGCCGTCATGGATTTCAGCACCAAACGGAGGATAGCTCCAGTCCGCTTCGTTTCCTACCGGTACTGTGTCCATATGTCCGTCAAAGAGAACCTTCGGCCCGGGGCGGTTGCCCTTCAGGCATCCGATCGTATTGCCGTATTTGTCAACGATGATTTCATCAAAACCATTTTCGTTGAAAAAGTCCTGCAGTACACCGGATACTTCCTTCTCGTTGCCGGAATAGCTTTCGGCCTGAATCAATGCCTGTGTTAACTTGACTACTGCTTCCTGTCTGTCCATTCCATGTCCTCCTGTCTATTTGGTACTTGGATGCTTGCCGTCCCACACAACTTCAAGATAATGCTCTCTGTCCGTATCGCCTTCTGTATTGATGAACAACAGGACCGAATCCTCATTCAGATTTAAAGTGGCCTTCAGATCAGCAAACTTGTCACAGCTCAGAATTTTGGAGACAACACCAAAAGGCGCAGCACCGCTCTCACCCGAAATAACTCTCCTGTCGTCTCCGGCGGGATTGCCCAGAACGCGCATGCCATGGGCGGCCAGATCATCAGAGGCGGCGATGAAATAATCGGCATGGTCAAACATGACCTCCAGGCCTACTGTGTTCGGCTCACCACAGGACAGGCCAGCCATAATCGTGAAGTACTCTCCTCCGATCAGGACTCTCTCGCCTTTCAGGGCAGATTCGTAGATACAGGCCACGGCATCAGGCTCAACAATGGTAATGACCGGTTTGTCCTCTCCCGGATAGACATTGGCAAAGAAGCCCGTCATGGCCGAAGACATGGAGCCAACACCCGCCTGCAGGAAGACATGCGTGGGTTTCTTATCCATCTCCTGCATGGTCGCATAGATCTCATAGGCCATGGTCATGTAGCCCTGCATGATCCATTTGGGGATATCCTCATATCCGTCCCAGGCGGTGTCCTGCACAATGTAGTAGCCTTTTTCATTGGCCAGATCATTGGCCATGCGCACGCACTCGTCATAATTGGCGTCGTGGACGGTTACTTCGGCACCCAGGTTGCTGATATTGTCAACCCGCTCCTGAGCAGCTCCTCTGGGCATGTAGACAATGCAATTCTGCTTCAGCTGGTTGGCTGCCCAGGCAACACCTCTGCCGTGGTTGCCATCCGTAGCGGTAATAAAGGTGACTTCACCCAGTTTTTCTCTGATCTCATCTGAAATCAGTCTTTCGAAGGGCAGCTCATCCAGCGACATGCCCAGCTTCTCCGCAACTACCTTGCCGATGGCATAGCTGCCGCCCAGAACCTTAAAGGCATTAAGATCAAAGCGATAGGATTCGTCCTTGATGAAGATATCCTTAACCTTCAGCATGGCGGCCAGATTATTCAAGGACACAAGTGGCGTGTACTCATAAACAGGGAAGCTTTTATGGTAGTTGTAGATCTCTTTTGCTACCGCTTCATTCAAAAAGGAAATATCATAATTCCCCTTTTCTCTATTCTGCAGCGCTGTCATCTGTATCTGCATACTGGATCCTCCTTGCTTTTGCTTACATGCTTCATTCTTTTTAAGGCTTACAGCGGGCTACTACTTCAATTTCCACCAAAGCATCCTTAGGCAGGCGGGCTACCTCAACAGCCGAGCGTGCAGGAAAAGCGGCACCGGCGAAAAATGCCTCATACACCGCATTCATTGCGGCAAAATCGCCCATGTTTTTGAGGAATACCGTTGTTTTCACCACGTCAAATTTCGTTACACCAGCCGCCTGCAAAATAGCTTCCACATTGGTCAGAGACTGCTTCGTCTGCTCCTCAATTGTCTCCGGCATCTGACCTGTATCGGGACACAGCGGCAGCTGCCCTGATGTGAAGACAAAGCCGTTCGCTTGAACAGCTTGTGAATAGGGGCCGATCGCCGCCGGCGCCAGTTCTGTACTAATTACACTTTTCATAGCAACTCCTTTAAATGTTTTTTATATTATCCTAGATTAAGAAAAAATCGTTGTCAACATAAGCAATTCGCTCAATGTTTCTCAATATAAATTCGCATTTAAGAATAATATTCATGACTTTTTGTGATTTCCGTTTTTGGCCATGTGGGTTTATTCAGAAAACAGGAAAAGAAGTAAAACAAATCATTAATAACAATATGTAAATAATAGAACTTTCTAAATTAATGAGAAGTTCACAATGAGTCAGCGAATAAAAATCAATGGTTCCAAGCCTTATATCCGTCGAGTATGACAGCTCACGTGCGGTGTTGTGATCGCTGCGCAAAAATCCGAGGAGTCCACCCGTTTATCTGACGGCAAACCAACAAGACCCCTTTCCCCCAACGCTCGATGCCTTGCACGAACAGCCCGAGAAGCTTTCCTGAACTTGATATTTGTCTCTAATCTTCTCGCTTGGCAGTTGCTCCCACTTCTGCCAGCACCCTTACCTCTTCATCCAGAATTTTCTGCTCTTATGCTAAAAGAGAACCGGACAAAACAGATGCGCAAAAGGAGCACGATGAGAAAAGAGACCAGAGCCAGCATCAAGGCCGGGCAAAAGACATGCATGAAAAGACCGCCCGGCGCTGCTAAGGGCGCCGAACGCATGCGAAAGACGACGTGGCCAGGACTTCTATCGCAGAGATGTCTGACACTGCATACAGGCGGCCAGGAGGTCGTAGGTCATAGCATCGAGATCCAAATCACAGCCAACTGCGAGCACTCTTTCATGAACTGCGCTCACAAAAAGATGCGGGCAGGCTTGGGGGAAAGAGCTGTTCTTTCTCTCATCAGCCATGCTTCAGAAGAACACAGCGACAACCGCGTCTTACCGGCAGCAAACCAGGGCACAGAGTGCGCCTGAAACACATTCCGCAACTAAAGATGCCAGCTCCGGGCCTTATGCGGTCTGTCTCAGGAATCCGGAATCGGCGAAGGGCCTGACGAACCCATACCGCTTGATGCTTTTTATTTCAGGCACTTATAATCGCAGTTTCCTGAGGCTTCACCGTTCGAAACTGGACAATTCGGTGACAACCCGAACAAACACTCACTTAAAGTGACAAAGCGCTTCATAGCGCAGCTGTTTGCCGGGCTTGAAGCTGCAACCATGCGTCAGGCACTTTCCTTCAAGGAGTGTAGGATGGCGGGGCTATGGTCGATGTCATGGAAAGTCAGAAGTCAGAAACATACCTGTGATAAGAGCACCGGACAAGTCAGTCTCATTCACGCAGGCACGTCTGCACCCGTCACGAGCGAAACCTGCTCCCTTTTTGTCATTCACAGCTGACTCAGGCGACTGCCATCTCTTGATCGTGCCTGCAGTCAATTGGCACCTAAAGCGGCACGGCCTGCTTTCCATATAATTCATTCAATATCTGTCCCACGCTGCAGTACAGGGCTGACGCACCACTAAAAGCCCGGCATATCCGCCGACTCTCGTAAAAGCCACATTGCCGGTGAAATTGCCCGCTGCCAGTAGAAAGTAAAGTGCAGCCAGCGACAGAAACTGCAGCTGCGAAACTCTGTTAAGACGCAAAGTTCCGACAAACATAAACAGCGTGAAAATCCCCCAGAGCAGGAGATACCAGCCACTGCCAGGAAGATCAGCTGCTTCAACACCCGGGAAAGGGTTCAACCATATCAGAATCTGGGTCCACCAATAGAGGCCATAAGCAGTAAAAGTGGTCGCTCCGAAGGTGTTATTCCGGAGGAATTCCATAATGCCGGCGATTATCTGCGCCGTACCACCAAGAGCCAGACCCATTGCAATAATGACGACAGAAAACTTAGTGATCCCGGCATTGTGCAAATTCAGCAAAATGGCGGTCAAACTGAATCCGATCAGACCCAGGGGACTGGGATTCGCTATTGTATTCAATCGTTTTTCACTGTTCATACTTGCCTCCGGAATTTATACGGCGGATACGAGCAGATTTAGGACAGTCACATCACTATATACAATATTGGGATGTTCCGGCATCACCCGTTAACGATCAGGAAGCCTCGACCGGTGAAGCCTGTCTGCCCTTTTAATCAAACCTCAAGCATCTTTTCATATCTCAAACACCGAAGCAGGCCCCTCAGCAGATACTGACTCCGCCACATGCCATCAGGTATCTGAATCAGGATCCTGTTCGACAGTCGCAGGTTCAAACCATACTTAACGGGATGAACTCAGGCAATTCTCTACTTACTTAGAACGGCTGCTTTCCTTCTGTCAGGAAAACAGCCGTTCATTTCAACGATACCTAAGATCTGTTTTGTGTGATTCTCTCCTCAAGCCAGCTTAATGACCCCGAAGAGTATCAATGAAGTCAAAGTCAAGGCAAGACCAATGAGAGACTCAAATGCGATCAAGCCCAGCCTCTCTTTGAACTCCATGCGGACCGAACCGCCAGTAGCATGGAAGAACGATCCGTGGGGCAGATGGTCAAGCACAGTTGCACCAGTATGAATCATCGACGCTGCGGCTACCTTTGATACGCCAGCCGCTGTCAGCGTAGGACCAAATACCTGAGCAGCCACGGTCGAGCCTGAAGTGGTTGAAGCGGTTGCAGCCGACATCAGGATACCTGCGATGGGCGCCAGCAGATACATGGGAATTCCCAGGCCCTGAACAACGTTGATGATGGTGTCGCCAAGCTCAGAGGTCTGGATAATGCCGGCTACAGTACCTGTACCAATAAGAATAATCGCAACGCCTGTCATGGAACCGAGACCGAAAGTTGCGAATTCCAGTGTCTTCTTGGCCTTGCCCATCACGAGTGCACCTACGATCCCGCCCAGAGGCAGAGCCAGCATGGGGTCGATATTGATACCGGCTATGGGCCTCAGTGCCAGGCAGGCAATTGCCACCACCGGCCCTACAATGGCTTTTCCGAAGGGTGGCAGATCATCCGCCTTCACGTCTGCAGACAAATCTGCATCGGTAATCGGCGAACCCTTATGCTGCAACTTTTTCGCAATGATAAAGGCAAGGATAACACCCACGATGGCTGGGCCGATACCGGCTGCCATGACCGTTGTCAGGGGCAGCTCAAATGCCGAAGACACTGCTATGGCATTGGGGTTCGGCGACAGCATGTTGCCTGCCTTGCCTCCGCCTATCATGGCGATAAGAATACCGGTCTTGGTATAGCCTGCCTGCTTCGCGACTGCCAGCGCAATCGGAGCAACTGTGATAACTGCGATATCGACAAAGACACCGACGGAAGTCAAAACCAGAGTCGAAAGGGCCAGAGCCAACAGAGCTCTCTTCTCACCAAGCGCCTTGATAATCGTCCTTGCGATCGAATCCGCAGCTCCGGACTTGATAAGGGTTCCAGCCAGCACACCGGCAGCCAGAATGCGCAGTATCGTGGTCATCATGCCAGCAGCGCCACCGGTCATGACAGCCAGAGTCTGAACCAGAGATGCTCCGCCAACCAGACCGCCGATAATAGCTCCGAGCATCAGAGAATAAACCGGAGGTATCTTGATGAAAATGAAAACAATGGAAAATGCCAGGCCTACAAGAGCCCCCAACGCTGAGATCGTCACTCCGTCCATTTCAGTTCTCCTTCAGAGCTTTAATCATTCTTACAATGCTTTCAACCGTCTTCTCGATGTTCAAAGCGCCTTCTTTCAGCGCATCATCAAGGGTGGACGGTCTGAGCATGGTTGAAAAGATGGCCGACATGCCGTGATCGTAGAGTTCTTCGTAATCTCTGCCCAGCGTTCCGGCAATGGCAAAGACCGGTTTTCCATACTTGTATCCGACCTGAGCAACACCGTAAGGAGTTTTTCCAAATTTGGTCTGGAAATCCATGCCACCTTCACCGGTAATAACGAAATCGGCGTCCTTGACCACAGCCTCCAGATTGGTTGTGTCAATAACAATTTTTACACCGGGTTCCAGCGTAGCGTTGGTAAAGGCCATCAGTCCGGCGCCAAGCCCGCCTGCTGCACCAGCTCCATTTACCGGATTCACATCCTTGCCCAGATCTCTGGCAATGATCCCGGCATAGTGACCCAGATTCTGGTCCAGCTGTGCAACCATTTCTGGAGTGGCTCCCTTTTGCGGGCCGAAAACAGCAGAAGCTCCCCGTTCTCCCGTAAGCGGATTATCCACATCGCAGGCGACTCTGACTCTGACATTTTTCCATCTTGGATCCATGCCACCAATATCAATCCTGGCAACCCTGCCGAGCTGACCTCCGCCGAAGCCGATTTCTGCTCCGCTCTCATCCAGCAGTTTGGCACCCAGTGCCTGCGCCATGCCGGCTCCACCATCGTTGGTCGCGGAACCACCAATGCCGATCACAATTTCCTCTACACCTTCGTCCAGGGCTGCAAGCAGCAGTTCGCCTGTACCGTAGGTTGTCGTGATGAGAGGATTCCTCTTTGCCCTTTCAACCAGGGCCAGACCGCTTGCTTCCGCCATTTCAATAACGGCGGTCTTGCCGTCACCTAAAATGCCGAATTTGGCGACCACCTTTTGCTCAGGCAGAGGACCTTGCACCTCACGTTCAAGAAGTCTACCGTCCGTGGCATCCACCAAGGCTTCTACAGTTCCCTCTCCGCCGTCTGCCATCGGTACATGATGGACAGTCGCATCGGGATAGACTCTGCGAATACCTCTTTCCATGGCTTGGCAGACTTCTTTAGCTGATGCGGACTCTTTAAATGAGTCCGGTGCCACCACAAAAGAAAACCCCATTTTGCTCCTCCTTTTTCTCTATGATTTTTACGTGAATTCAGTACTTACGTACTAACATTAACGTCCCGTTAAGAGAGTGTTAAGGTAGTGTTAGATTTTATTTAATTTTCCGTTTTGCTGCATTTGTGGAATAGTGTTTAAATAAATCCCTCATCGCACAAAACGCCTCTTGCACCTCCAAGGAGTAAGAATCATCGCCCGAATCCAGGCCAGCAACAGCCTCTACACGCAACCGAAACAAATTATATAACAATACACTCGTCATATTCACTATATTTTTCTTTCAATATCCGACTTAAAATCGCCATGTTTTTGAAAGTACACTTCAAAATCGTTAATACAGCCGCAAGCACAGCCCTTTAGAATTGGCACGTTGTGCAGAAGGTGGCACGACGGATGGATTTTGGGTTTGCATCTAATTTTATTCGCCTTTCACTTATACTTATTTGCTATACGATTTATCCCTCTTTTTGCTGATTTCACCTTTCTTTTGTCTCTGGGATATCTGCTTCTTAACTATCGTTTACTTCTGCCATTCTTATGATATTAAGCCTTTTTCAAATTCAATATATTTACAAAGTTCACTCCGTTTCCATTTTCAGGCACTTGTCCAGTCCGCCTGTTGCGGACCAGGTGAGTTTCTGAAACAAGAAAGAGCTGGCGAATCCAGACTCGGTCGACCGCCTGCTTTGGTTCTGCCTCGTGAGCTTGTGTGTCGATGCTGCCGTACACCCGGATTACAGGAACGGGCGCTGCAAGAATCTCGTGAACCGGACTCGATGCAATTAGCGACAGAGCTTTTCAGGGGGCTCTTTTTACTGCTCTACGCATTTCAAGCGAGGCTACCAACTCATTCCGGACGACTACCTGTAACTCCATCAAGAGAATGACCACTTAACAGAAGGAAATTTCAGGCCTGCAAAACCTTCCATCAGGCCTGACGCCTGAATTTCAATCTACGGGAAACGGCACTGCCGAATGAAATATATATGGTACTGGGCAGCAGCAGTCGACTTTCATGCGATCAGAAAGCATGATCACTGTAGACCTCTGATTAACAACACCGAGCCCATTCGCTCCGAAATGTTCATAAACTGCAACAGCCGCTCTATCAAGTTGATGTACATGTAGAGTACCTCTGAGCAGGGACACTTAAGGATGCACTATAAACTACAATGGAAATAATAATAACAATCATTAACAGGTATTTTAAAGCAAATACCCTGAGCATTTGTTGCGAAGGCCAGTCATGCTCAAGCAGGCTTCATACAAAAATTCAGGCCGATCTATTTACTGCGCTCCAGCGCTTCTAGGCGGACGAACAGGTGTCTTCGAACACTCTGCACAAAAAACGCCTTACTTCTGCCTTATTTTGCACAGGCGTATTGCACAAAGCAGCAGGAGCAGAGCCATAGTTAGCTTGCAGCAAAGCGTAAATCACGACCCTGCCACTGTGTCACGCATCATCGCGCTTTCAGTAACTTTGGACAACACGATTCGCCGGAGTAATCAGCCTGTGCGTGACACTTACCTGATGATAGACATTTTCAATAACTTCAGCCCCTCCATCTAGAGTTGTCTCGTTCAACTGGCGATTCGACCGAAATCTGTAGCCCCCGACATTTTAAATCGTATTCCGACAGAAATATCCCGGCAAATGCCAAGTGCCGGGAGTCCGCCCAAAAGGGAAGAGTCCCGGCAGCCGGTAATGTCAGCAGATCGGCAGCTAAGGAATGCTGACAGGGAAAGGGGGTGAAGCGAAGCAAACTCCTGTCCTGTCAGGCCGGGCAACTATTACAGCGGATCCCTGCGCCCTGATTGTGCAGCCGATCTCAAATCACGCCGGTTTTCCCACTGCCGCTTTTTTGTCTTTCCGGAACATCCGATTGATGATCACGAAACAGATGATACCAAGCGGGATCATGACCAACAGAAAGATTGTGTAGACTGTCACTGCAGTTTCATTATCAGCAAACTGCGTGCTGACAATACTTCCGAAGAAGTTGAAGACAACATGAATCAGGATGGGCACCCAGATGGTATTCGTCCAAATATAAGCAGCACCTAAAATGAAGCCCAACGGCAGGACATACAGAATCTGTATAAGGTTTCCGTGCACCAGGGCAAAAATGACCCCGCTCAGCAAAATGGCCAGCCAGTCCGGAGCCACCTGCCTGATTTCTTCGGCGATGATGCCACGAAACAGCAGTTCCTCGGCAATTGGAACCAGTATGGCAACGCACAGCGTCGTCAGCAGCAGATCAACACCCTGAAGAACCTCTGTTGATTGCTGATAGGTAACCATCACGTTTTGCCAAAAGGGACTGAATTTCGCCAGCATATCGAATAACAGGATGAACAGAGTCGCAAGTCCCAGGCTGCCGAAAGCGATGCCAAGAGCAAGAGGAAAGACACTTGCATGGTTTGGGCGCAGCAGCAGATACTGTGGATTTTTCCGTTTTTGATACCAGAGAAAAATAGCGAACAGAAGGATTTGCACGGGAGTACTGTACAGCAGCGCGGGAACGCCGATAGCCTTAATCATCTCCCGAATCATATCTGCCAGATCCAATGATGTATCCATCAGAGAAGCAAACGAATCACTGGCAAAATATGAAAGGCCAGCCAGAGCAGTTCCCAGCATCTGAATCACAAAATACAGAACCAGAAAGACAATCGGAAAAACAATTGTGCGAGCGGAAAAGTATCGTTTCCCGTTCGGACGAATGCGCTGACGTTTTGGGGCTGACATGTTTTGCATGGGATGTGCGTATCCCTGCGGAGGCTGCTCCTGTACAAAACCGGGGATGCCGGGCTGCTGCGGCGGCTGTCCCTGAACAAAACCAGGGATGCCGGGCAGCTGTGGCGGCTGCCCCTGAGTACCGGCGGCATCAATGAACTGCTGCGGCCGCTGCTCGGTGTCCTGCGAAAGGGCTGTTTGATTACTGTCAGACATGGTCTCCTCCCCTGTCATTTGCCGGCCAAACTCAACTGCTGATACTCGAGTTTCTCCGTCTGAATTCTTCGCATTATTCATGCGATCCCTGCTTGTGTTCTTACCTTCGGCTCCGAGTTGAGCCAGACTGTTTATCTCATCCATTACGGGCCTTCCTGTTACTTCCTTGCTCTCCAGCAAATCATCAACACTTACATTCAAAACCTTAGCCAATAATCTTAGCCTATAGACGCCAGGCTTCTCTGTATTGTCTTCCCACTTTGCGATTGCAGACGTCGGCAGTGCCATTTCTACAGCGAGCTGTTCCTGTGTCAAGCTACATCGTCGTCTTGCCTTTTTAATATTCTCTCCTAACGTCATTTCGTCACCTCCGCTTGTTTTCAGCTCGCGTCCAGTGTAGAAAGAGCGCTTCCGCTTTAACAAGAAACCCGCTGTAACAGACCTGTCACTCTTCGTAACAGACCTGTATAAGCTCACTGCATAAACGCTGTTCGCATACCTGAACCATGTATCCCAGTGAATTTCTAGCAGAACTGGATCCACCGGCACCCGGCAGACAATTGGGGTGATCTAAAAAGCCGCCCAGACCAAGTTGTCAGAAAAAAGTTTGTTCCATCACAGCACACCAGAAAAGCTGTTGCTACTGCAGACATTGCGCCTCGAAGTGCTTGAAAGCCATAAAGCAGACGGTATATTGGGAATATCGAAACAAGCACGTGTACAGGAGTCGTCCTCAGATGGAAAAGTTAAAAAGCTTCAAGGCCGCATCTATCATCGCAATGGTGCTTGCAACAGCTCTGCTGTTCGCCTGCCAGGCATCCTCCCCTTCAGAACTGACCTATGAAGCACTATGTCTTGGCAACAACTTGTTCGTCATCACGAAAACCACAGAAGAAACAAAAGCAAACCTTCATCTGCCCCTTATCGGCATATTTGCCGGCCCTCAAGATCTGCAGGCCGGAGATGTCGTGGCTTTCAACATTGACGAACTCATGGAGTCTTTTCCTCCCCAAGCCAAGATAAGTCGTTCGGAAAAACTTGCAGCTGAAAACAGGTCTTATGCTGCTGGCTTTCTCCTGGCTCAGCAGCTGCTTGAGATTCGTCCTGAAAGCACCTTTCTAATCGACGTAAGGACTGCAGAAGAATTCGCCGAAGGTCATGTCCCGGAGAGCATCAATATCCCCGTCGGACTAATCGATGAGATCAGAAACTGCGTACCGGCCCGTGACAGCACCATCTTTATCTATTGTCGGAGCGGCAACCGCACTGTTGCGGCTGCTAAAGCCCTCTGGAACCTAGGCTACAAGGTCATTTTCGACTTGGGCGGCATCTCCGGCTACAGCGGCGATCTGGAAAAGGGCTAGAGCAGCCGGACGAGCAACATCTATCTTTTTGCCAATGCAGGCTGCCCGGATACATCAAACGATATCATGCCGGCTTTCCGGAATGGCGCAGGCGCGAAGAGAACCCAGAAGCGCTATACCCCAGCATGATTCACCCGAACTGCTTCAGTTCCACAGGTTTACACCTAAATACCTTCGGATTGTTACCAGGCCGTTTGAAAACTCCCTTTTTCGTTCTTGTTTTATCTCCTTTCTCAGGAAGAGATGAAACATAGTTTACACAAGATCCCATGCCCCATGCTTACTCCTCCTCCCCAGAAGGATCGAATTTGTTCTGCACACATCGGGTATCGTCCTGTAGTCGTTAAGATTGGGATCAAACAGCTGGCTGCTATCTGAGTCTCAAGAAAAGCCGGCAGATTTCCGCCCGAAACACGGCGATTCACCTCCTTTTGCTGACCTCAACGCCGAAGCGAAGTACCAGGAACAGGAAAGTCCTACAAATGAGGGACACACTTCAGCGTAGACGGTCTTGAATAAAGAGATTCCGGGGAGCTGCATTTCGGTAGCTAAGTACCTGTGTCGAAGCAAATGCCATCGCGATTGCCGGTCTGAATGCCATCCAAAAAAACAAAAGCCTGTACAGATCTGCCAGAAACAGGATTCAGAAAGCCTTCTTAATGGTATCCGGCCGGCAGGGACTGCTTTGAGGGCGCCCAATTGGCCATTCATAAATTTTTGCCAGGTGCAGAAACCCACTCTCATTAGGGGGTGGGCAGTTGACGCACGAAACAGCTTCTGGGGAAGCAGAAGCTATTCCGACAAATATGCAGACAAAAGTGTAATCGCCGCTCTTATCCCTTCTTCATGTCCCCTTTCCGAGAGTCCGTCTACATGAAATGCCACCGCCATAATGTTCTCGTTTCCCATACCTTGTATCGCCTTATAAGGTATGTTCTTTTCTTTGGCAATTTGTTCCAAAACCTTTCCCTGTATGGCAACAGAATACTCATCCAGGTTGTTCTCTTCTGTTATGGCCAGCGCTTCGATGCGTATTGACTCTTCGAAATCTTCCGGAGAGCAGATCCCTCCGAAGCCATCACAGTTTTCGTGACATCCGCTGTCTTCGCCATCACGACAAAGACAAAACTCTGTCGCTCTGGCCAGAGTCCGTTTGTCCTCCAGAAGCAGTCTCAGCACACAGATGACTATTGCAAAACAGCTGATCGCACGAAGATTCCGTGCCTTAATAAAGCGGCTCTTTGTAACAAGTACGTTCGGGTTCACTTCCACCCAGTCTCCCGTTTGAACGCCCAAGTCTGCAATGTCCTCTACAGTGCTCACCATCTCATCGACCCGTACATATAAACCGGCATCACATTTCCGCACTGTCCCGATATACATGCGTTCATCCGATGTGATGATCGTGCACTCTTCACCCCCCACCAAGCTCGATAGGCTCCCGGTCAAACGGATACCGTCAGCCTCAATTGCCCGCACACGTAACGCTTGGGCTGGCACAGCAAAATGTATGAGGCGTTTGACCTGCTTCCTTTCATGAAAAGAAGCATCCAGTACCGCCTGCAGACGTGTCCGGAGAGCCGAAAAATCCGCCTGCATAGCCCGCTTGCGATTCGGCCCGGTCAGCGATGCATATCGCACAAACAAGTCCAAATAATCCACAGTTTATCTTTCTACTTAGCCTTTATTTGCTATTACTTTCGTTCCTCGAAACAGAGCCCTCTTTGCAGAGGGCTCTTACCTTTCGGGGTTGCCTTAATAATACCTATTTTGCACGGTTCCTTTTGAGAATGAGCATCAGTAATGCAGCCACAGCCAATGCAGCAAAGCCAGCGAATATGGTGGTGGGACTCTCACCGGTCCTGACGACACCCTTGGCTTGATCTCCGGATGTTGTTTCATTCCCACCCACTGTGCCGGTTGCTGTGGGCGTGGCAGTCGTTGTGGGCGTGCCAGTCGTTGTGGGTGTATCAGTTTTTGCGGGCGTGCCAGTTGTTGTGGGCGTAGTGCTTGTATCGTTGCTGGGATCTGTTGTTGTAGTACTGTCTGTCGGTGAATGATCAGCTGTCGAAGTAGCTGCACTTCCGGCGGGCGCATTTGTCACAACAAATGTAAGCGAAGCACTGCGATTACCGGTATAAACCATGGTCAATGTATGCAGTCCCTGTGTCAGTTTATCCAGGTAATCCTTCCTGACCGTCAGCTTCGTACTTCCTTCTTCTACTGTATAGTAGCTGGGATCCACTACCATACCATCAATACGCAGTTCCAGAAACTCAGAGCACGCTCCGTTAGATTGGAAGTGCAAATCGCCGGTACCACTATATTCAGAAATATGATCGTCATTTAACTGCTCCGGATCCGGTACGATGCTCAAATCCTCGTCGCCTTCACCCTGAGTGCTATCTGTCGGTGCTGTTTCACTTGGTTCTTCGGGCTCTTCAAGCACCACATCATCACGATTACGTACACGAATGCGATTGCCTTCCGGATCGATTGAAGACAGACCTACTGCTGTTACGCTATCACCAACATTGAACCTGGGCATTGTCTTATCATCGCTCATGCTCCTGCCGATATAGCCATCGATGAAGACACGGATTGCACCAGAGCCGTCATCCAATGTCACCGCACTGATGACTCCATTCTCCTCTTGTACCGCCCTGACTTTTCCTTTTACCTCAACCAACAACCCGAGGTTCTCGGCAACTTCTGCTGTCTTGACCTTGGTCGGAGCAGGAGGACTTACTGTAGCATCAAGCAACTCAATACTATCTACATTCAATTGCTTCTCGCCTTGATATGCACCTGTCGTACCATATAATCTGACTTTTTGGCCGGCCTGGAAATTGCCAGAGATCGGGAAAATGTTAATTCCGCCGGTTGCATCCTGTACGTAAGCACTGTCAAAGAATGCCGTATTCTTATCGTATCCGCTTGCATTCGATGTCAGGATTGCTTCTACAACGAAACTCTGTCCTTCCGGAGCAGCGTGAACATCAGCAATGGCGCTGACAGCCTGTGTCCTGTCATAAACGGTCAACTGAATCTCAGAACTCAGAATGCCCCTGTCGGTTGTGACCTTAACCACTACAGTCTGGCTGCCAACTGCTGTCGGAACGATATCATGCGTCATCGTTACAGCTCTGCTTCCGGCCGGAATGTCTGGCAGATTGTCGGTAACGGTATGCAACACCTCTCCGTCTTTGATCTGATATTCAACCTTTTGAATTGCAGCTGCGCTTCCTGTCGTATTCACAAATTTTGTCGTGATGCTTGTTGCCTGCCCGACAAATTCAATTTCCGTGTTCTTATTAACCGAATCAATATCAACTTTCTCAACGAAGCCTGTCCAAACCGGAGCGGTTACAGCAAGCTCTCCGTCTGCCTGGGTGACACGTACGTAGTAATATGGACTTGTATTGCTCAAA
>JASGUW010000004.1 GCA_030055235.1 Bacillota bacterium | reverse complement strand
CCGGCTCGCCCGGCTGCTCCACGGCGAAGAAGCGGTCGAGGTAGAACTCGACTCCCGAGAGTTGGCGGTTGCCCGTGGACTGGAACTGCAGCACCTGGTGCGACAGCCCGGGCACGGCCAGGCGGTTCCAGTTGACCTGGAGCTTCTCCGAGAGCTGCGTCGGGTTGAGCAGGCACTCCATCGACTCGCCCGTGGTCACGTTGACGAGCACGCAGCGGGGAGGAGCGACCATGGCGAGCTCGATACCCATCGTCACCTCAGTAGGCCGGCACCGGCGAGAACGACCTCGCCGCTGCGTCGGAGCCCGCGTTGTGGGTGGCCCGGGCGATGGTCTCGCCGTCCACCTGGACGTTGATCTGGAAGGGTGGCGCCTGCCCGCGATCCCGCGCCTGGGAGTTGGCGAAGGCCATCATGTTGGCCTCGAGCTGGGCGAACTCGTTCATGCGGCCGGTGGCCTCAGCGCTCGAAGGCATCGAGGACGTCGCCGCCTCGGACCGCGCGGCAGTGGACTCGGTCCGACCCACGGCGGCGAACTCGTCCTCGGTGCGCACCTCGGTCGAGAGCGGCGTGCGCTTGAGCCGCTCGAGGCTCGCCGGCAGGAGCGCGTCCGGGATGCGCCGCAGGATGCGGATCACCAGGTCGCGGATGCCGTCGAAGACCGCCTTGATGGCCCGGCCCACGCCGCGGAAGAAGTCCACCACCGGCTGGAGGAAGCTCATGATGCCGTCGGCGATGCTGCGGAAGAGGTTCTTGAACCAGCGGCCGATGCCCACGAAGAACTGCCCGATGGCGCGGAAGAAGCCGACCACCGTGTCGATGGCCGACGAGATGGCGTTGGGCAGGGTCTCGGTGAACCAGAGGTAGATCTTGGCCGCCGTCTCGCCGATCCAGGTGCCGGCGATGACGAAGGCGTCCTTGACCGCGTTCACCACCCAGATGACGGCGGTGATGATCTTGATCAGCCCGCCGAGCGCCAGGGTGATCACCGTGACGATGCCGCCGAACACCTGCCCCAGGAACTCGCCGAGCGAGCGCCACGAGCTCGTGGACTCGTCGGTGGCCGAGGTGGAGTCGCTGGTCGAGCCGGTGAGCAGGTTCCGGACGTCAACATGGGGCAACTTCAGGACAAGGTTTTTAGCCTTCTGGCTCTCAAGCCCGCCAGGCTGACCGGTTCGGAGGTCGGCTTCATCAGATCGTATCTGCGGATGCGCCAGGTGGATTTTGCGGCGACGTTGAACATGGCAAACCATTCCGTGGTGTCCCAATGGGAATCACGGCAGGATTCCCCTGCCGGCATGGACTACAACACAGAGGTCCTGCTGCGCCTGTTCATGGCGACCAGGGCCGGAATGACCGACAAACTGGCTGAACTGATCGGTGGAAGTCTTCGAAACCTGAAGGCCAGCTCGGATCATCCGCTTGAGATCCGGATGCCGCATGCGGCGTGAAACATGCTGCGGCTGACGAAACGGTGACGAAACGACATCAGTAATTCCGCGGGCACTGACCGTAATCGAAAGGCACGCCACCGTAAAAACGCTTCAGGACTTGGTACAGGTCGGCCATCGTTTCCGACAGACTGCGCAGGGCAATTACCGGAAGGCTGGCTGTATGGCCGTCCGGCAGTGTCGCGGTCCATTTTTTCTGACCATTTGCCCCAATCGCCGTCACGACCGTGCTGTACTGCCCACCCGCAGGCGTCAGATTGCAGATGACGTAAAGCGTGTCGGACACGTTTGAATAAACCGGGTCGCTGCAGTCGCCACGTTCCGGGTTGTCGAAGTCGTCAAAACGCCAGTTGACGGTTTTGTCGGGCGCGATGCTGTATATCAGGCGGGAAACCGGCCCGTTGACCGGCTGTCGATTCGCTGTTAGTATCTATACGAATGATTCGTATCGAAAGGGTTATTTGAATGGCTGACAGGGAAACTGAAATCCTGCGTTCGTTAAGAAAAATCGTCCGCGCGATCGATATGCAGTCCCACAGGATCAACGTGTCGTTCAACGTGACGGTGCCACAGCTTCTGTGCCTGTACGCCATCCAGCGCAACCCGTCTTTGACGCTTTCCGGGCTGGCCGAAGAAATCAGCCTGAGCCCCAGTACCGTCAATGGAA
Organism: Bacillota bacterium; assembly: GCA_030055235.1. Taxonomy (GTDB): domain Bacteria; phylum Bacillota; class Clostridia; order Saccharofermentanales; family Fastidiosipilaceae; genus JAEZYR01. Next base: position 1,443 of record JASGUW010000004.1, on the reverse strand, counting down.
TTGCCGACAGGCTGGAAGAAAAAGGTCTTATCCACCGTGTACGCAGCAGCCAGGATCGACGGAAAGTCATCCCGATGCTGCTGGAAGCCGGGGGAAGGATCGTCGATGAGGCCCCGCCGATGCTGCAGGAAACCTTTGTACAACGATTCCGGCGTCTGCCGGAAGATGAACAGAACGCAATTGCCGCCGCGCTGCGGAAGACGGTCAGGCTGCTGGACGCGGAAGCGATCGACGCATCCCCGAACCTGTTGCCGCACGATCCCTGCTGCAGCAGCGACGTACGAACCGGATGACGGCCAAAGGAGAACGAATGAACCAATCCGCAACAATGAAACGAATTGCCACCCGGACCGCTGACGAAGTCAGGGAACACAGACAGACAAAATTCGACAGGACGGCCCGGATCGGCAAGGCACAGATTCAGTACGGCCCGGTCAGCGACCGTGTCTACGTGATGCGCTGGAACGGAGCCGACCCGGAACATGTGCTGCCGCGACTGCAATCACTGGCCGAAAGCGAAAACCTGGGAAAAATTATCGCAAAGATCCCGAACAGCGTGGCCCCGGGGTTCCTCGACGCGGGATACCGCCTCGAAGCGGGAATACCGGGATATTACGGTGGACGCGAAGCTGCAGTCTTCATGGGAAGATATCCGGATCGCAGCCGCAGACATCCTGAAAACAGGGAAAAACTGGAGCATGTGCTGATACTGGCTGCGCAAAACGCGTCGGAATCTGAAGGTGATGTCGCAGACTTCAAATCACCTGATTTGGAACTGCGCGAGGCAACAAGGGATGACATCGGGCAGATGGCGACGATTTACAGGAAGGTCTTCGAAACATACCCCTTCCCCATCCACGAGCCGGCATACCTCCTGGATACGATGAATCAGGACGTCCGCTACTTTGCGGCGGTCGCGGGGGACAGGCTCGTCGCCCTTTCATCCGCCGAAATGGACCCGAAGCGGCTCGGCGTCGAAATGACCGATTTCGCCACACTACCGGAATGGCGCGGGCGCGGGCTGGCCTCCCTGCTACTGGACAAAATGGAAATCGCCATGCGCCAGTCAGGCATGCGGACCGCTTACACGATCGCCAGGGCGCCAAGCGCTGGCATCAACATCGTATTCGCCCGCAAGGGGTACGATTTTGGCGGAACCCTGGTCAACAACACAAACATCGCCGGCACCATCGAATCAATGAACGTCTGGCACAAAAACTTGGCCGAGTCCGGCGTGAAGTCATACTGAAACTGGCAGCGGTTACGCCACGTTCCGGTGTGGCTCGACGGCCGACTGCCGCTTGCAGGGTTGATCAAACGGGGAACAGGGATAATATGGCGCGAGAATCATGCGGCTTCACATGGATCCCAGAACACAGATCAACAACACGCTGACCGCGGGTCAGCGCATCCTGGACAAGGCGTTCGACCTGCGCGGGCTGG
>JASGUW010000003.1 GCA_030055235.1 Bacillota bacterium | reverse complement strand
AAAGGTGCTGTCCGTGTCGCTCATGATGAGGAACAGCACGGTCTTCTGGGTATCGCCCTTTTTGGTTCCACCCAGCGTATCCAGCTCCAGTTCATCATACATGGTGATCTCCCGAAGCTCCTGAATGTCAAAGGGAGCAAGGCGCGCACCGGCGGAAATATTGATCGATTTAGCTGTTTTGCCGGCGGCCAGCTTGTATTTTCGCCATTGACGCACGGCGAAGTGGTTGGGGTCACGCTCGCCGAGCTCCCGGAATGCGATATCTACGTTGTTTTCAAAGGTTTCATCATCCTCACGCACCTCCATTGCATTGATGAATTCCACAAGTGTTGCGAAGTTCTGTTCCTCCTTCGGCGCTTCATAGTAGATGTAGCCGATGAGCGCCGTGTAAAGCAGGGTCTCCGCCTTGAGCCAGAAATCGTCGCCTCCTTTTCCTTCGCCCTTGGTGTTGGTAATCAGGGTGTTGACCAGCTTCAGAATATCCTTCTCGCTGTGAATATAGGCGAAAGGGTTATAGTGCATTGACTTTTTGAAGTTGATCGTATTGAACACCTTGATTTTGTATCCTGCGCGCTCCATCAGCCGGCCGCACTCGACCAGGAGACTACCTTTCGGGTCAGTGACCACGTAGGAACTGTGGAGCTGCATGAGCTGCGGCTTCACAAAGAACCTCGTCTTACCCGAGCCGGAGCCGCCGATGACCAGCACGTTTTTATTACGGGCTGTCTTGGGGTCCTTGGGACGGCTGTTCATCGTCAGCCGCTCCGTCCGGGTCAGAATGATGTTGTTCCGGAAGTCCGGGTCCATATATGGCTCGATGTCCTCCGGCGTTCCCCAGCGGGCGGAACCGTATTCCGTGTTCTTGCGGAACTTCTTGGCGTTTTTCCCCCGGACATACACAACCACCCACATGATGACCGCTCCGGCGATGCCGATAAGCAGATCAATCGGGTGGAAGCTGGGAAGCGGTGAAGCAAAGGCGCTGCCGAAGCCGTCTGCCAGATGCAGGAGCTTCTGGCTGGCATCCGCGCCGGGGGCGAGGCGTATGCCCTGTGCCACCTTGTCAAACAGGTAGACGAACAGAATATAGGGCGCATTCAGAAGCAGCTTCTTTTTCAGCTTTTTATCCAGCCTCATAGCTCCAGCCCCTTGTCCTTGTGCCGAACCCTGTCCTTTTTCACCGCCTGCTCCAGCGGATTGATCGCGCGCAGCTTCTGAATGACGGACGGACGTTCCTTCTTCTTCGCAACGACTGCCGAGTATTCCCGGAACGCCGCGTTCAGCGCGTCGCCGTCCCGCGCCTTGAAAAAGACCAGATACTTGGGAATCTCTTCGGTGATATCCTTCTTGACGGCATAGTCGATGCCGTATTTCCGGGCCACGCGGTCGAAGTCCTTGATGTTTTTATCGCTGATCTCAATGTTCTGAACGCCCTGATTCTGACCGACCAGCTCTGCCACCGACTGCTTGCCGCGCGGCGTAATGGCGGCTGCTTGGGCTTTCTTGGCCTGCGATTTGCTGTGGTGATTCAGGAACTGACGGATTGCCCACTTGAGTGTGCGTCCGGTCAGCTTTGCGCCGGATATGGTCAGCGTGACGGTTCTGTTTTCAACATCCTCCTGCAAGGTGCATCATCTCCTTTCTCTGCATACTTTCCGGGCGGCGGTTACAGCTCCATGCCCGGCGCTTTTTTGTCCGGCTTCGGATTTGCCGCCGTGGGCTCCGTGGGAATCGCCATGATGCTGCGCCCCATCTTCAGAAACGCCTCCGGCTTTTTGAACTTCTCCTCGTACTTTTTCTGAAGCTCCTTCGGAATGGAGGAGAAGTGATCGCCCTCCGCGCCGCAGATGAAAAAGGTTCCGGCGACAACATCGATGATTTTCCCGTCATCGTCCCGGATGGCGCGGTTCAGCGGCAGGCCGGAAATTTTGCCCTCTTCGTTGCAGACCAGCGTGACCGGATCGCGGAAGAAGGGAGCCTCCTGAATGTAGCCGCCCACGACCTTCTGCATATCCTCAAGGGAGGAACCGATGGTGGTCATCCGGGCATACTGTCCGGGCTCCACAAGCAGAACCTCGATGGGCTTATCCGCCTCGATTTCCTGTCCGTCATTGCAGCTGAACTCTGCGCTGACGAAGTGATCGGCGTCCAGCACCACATCACCCTTGTCCCACATTTCCTCAACCATTGCCTGCGCTTCTTCTCTGGTTGCTGCCTCAACCGTGATGGACTTCTGAAGCGTTTCGGTAATGGTGACTTCAAATTCTTTCATGGACAGACCTCACAGCCCGAAGGCGCAGCGGATTTCCGCGCCGTTGGTCAGTTCGGCAGTCCCATCCTCCAGCACCTGAGTGATCAGCTCTTTGTCCTCCTCATCCAGCGAAACAATATCGCCGTCCTCCAGCGCAAAGATGATGCCGGGGCCGGCGAGATAGCAGTCGCCGTTCTGGTCGATGATGACGTCATCGCTGTTAAAGGCGATGAAAATGCCCGAAACCGGCATCAGCTCCAGACTGTCCGCACCGCCGCTGTTCAGTGCCAGCGACAACGCCTCATACAGCGTCATGCTGATGGCCGCTGCGCCGGGAATGGCGTAGATGACCTCCGCCTTGCTTTCATCGTCTTCGCCGTCGGCTTCCAGATGAATGCGCAGCGTTTCGGGGAAGCCGTCCATACCGTCCAGATACAGACTGTCCGGCTGGCCGTCCTCCTCGCTGACGTAGATGTTCAGATCTCCCTCGATGTTCAGTGTGATATTTGCCATAAAAACTCCTTTCAGCGCTCCTGTTGATGCGCTCTGTTTTTCTGCCAGGCTTCCAGCAGTTTGATGATGGTTTCCTGCATTTGCAGGGGCGTGTAGGATTTCGGAAAGTATTTCCGGAGCACATCGCCACGAATGGTCACTCGGTCAAGTTCGCCCTTCTTTTCTTCAT
>JASGUW010000002.1 GCA_030055235.1 Bacillota bacterium | reverse complement strand
TTCCCTGCATCCGATGAGGCTATATTCATTTTGGAACATCACAGACTGTTTGTGTGGGGATTTTTGCGTTGTAATGCGTTAGTCGCTCTATTGTAAATATTTTGTCATAAACCTTGCCGTCGCCGTGGCTACCATAAGTTTCTTGATCGGATACAGTTTCACGACTGGCCAAAAAGGCCGTTTGTGCCCCAAAATCGGGCACAAACCCCGATTTCTGGCCAAGGGTGGACAAAAATTGCGCTGGTGCCCCGAAATCGGGGCAGGAACGAAAAAATTGTCCAGGGGCGGACAAAAATTGCGCTGGTGCCCCGGAATCGGGGCAGGAACGAAAAAATTGACCACAGCTGGCCAAAAATTGCGCTGGTGCCCCGAAATCGGGGCAGAAACGAAAAAATTGTCCAGTGATGGAGAATCGGGCAGGATCCTCCCTCAGCGTGAAGGATCCTATCACACCAGCAGAGCGTACCGATACGTACTTGGCGGTTCCAAATCACTGCCAGCGAGCGTTCCTTCCCCACACTTGCGGTGACACCCTTGCAGTTAGCTGGCTCTTGCTTGCTACTTCCCCGTTCAGTGCTCTTTGACCACCTGCTTACGTGCCATGCACGGCACACAAAATCAGCTCCTGAGGAAATTCATAAGACTTGAAAGGACTGGTACATCACAATGTCATTAGCTTGTCAGACAGAGGGTATCTGTAACAGCTGCCAGATTATTGAAGAATAGTTTTTTAAGCCGACTTGTTGGGGTAAGTTCTACATCCTGATTCAGAAACAGGCTGAGATTAGCACTTATAGAGAATGTTGAATATATGATTAGGCTATCAAAACTCAGGTTATTTCTAAGTTCCTCATCAACAGACTGGGACAGGAAATCTTGCACGGCTAAGAGGACATGAATCTATTGATTATTCAGCGCAAATATCCATAAAGAGAAAATTGTTCCGAGGCCAACAAAATAAAATTGGTGATATTTCAATTAACTGATAGCCGTCATCAAAATGTTGACAGATGGTGAAGACGAAAGCCGACCTTTTGACACCTTATTCAAAACGGTTTTAAAGCGAATAAACCTGTGGACATCAAAAAACGCGTTTATGAGTGTTGGAATAAGTACCAATAAGCTTCGTAATACTGTCTTTATGGGCGTACAGGGACTATGTTTTCACGGATTTCGTCATAGATCTTTTGCAACAGCTGTTCCTGGATGTTCGGATCCTTTTCCAGCAATATGTAAATCAGATCATTCTTCAGAATATCAATGCACACGGACCGATTGACAGTCATGCGGTGCTTGTAATCATTTTTCAGATGGTCTTCCTGTTCATGTTCTATGTCACGGGCAATATCTTCGGCAAGATTACTCACATAGATCGTGCTGTAAATATCCTGCTCGATCAGGGTGGGTTTTGTTCCGGTAAAGTTTTCAAGCTGAAGTCGGTCTTTCAGTGTCTGAAACGCGGTCTCAATTTTCCAGCGAAGATGATAGACTTCCTTGAAACATTCAGCAGGAAACGAATCTCTTGGAAGATTGGTTGCAAGTACTTCGCAAGCGGTTTTTTCCTCATCAAGCCATACCCTGACAAGTCTCAACGGAAAGCTTTCCTGGCCCTTCATGATGGATTTGTTGGGAGTGGCGCGGTGATGATATTTTCTGGGTTTTGTCAGCTGAACCTCAATATCTGCATCATCAGAATCCATCTTCGTCTGTTCTTTTTTAAAATCGGATTTTTTCAAACGGGCCAGAAAATAGATTCCCTGATGGATCATCTTCATGAGGAGCGGGATGGAAGGGTATCCTCGATCCAGCGTTATCACGTAGGGACGATCTCCTATCGTTTCCCTTACCCGTGAAAGCTGGCGCTCCGCTAAGGGGGCTTCACCGAAATTACCCCTGTTGCAGTCCGCTTCAAGAATCATTCGGTTCAGAACATCATATAAGCAGGCAAGACCAAGCGCTGCCTGTGGTTTTGCTTCTTCATTGTTGCATGTTCCATACGTTTCCAGAGTTTCAGGTGTTGTAGGAAGATTAATGCTGGAACCATCAGCAGCAAGGACAAGAAGACCGTTGAAAGTATAAAGTTCCGCGTCCGGATCAGAATAAAAATTCCTGTTGTGAAACTTGTAAAGCTCCACAAACGCTTCCGGGTTAAGTTTCATGCGTCGTTGCAGGTATCCGGGTTCCGATATTTGAATTCCCGGGTGAGAAATATTCATATAATCACGAAGCTCCAGTTTTAGAGTGATCCCCTTTCTGTTGATCAGAGAGGACAAGAGATCCTCCAACGGCATCTTACGTGTACGGACAAATACGTTTGGCTTTCCGTTCCGGCAGAGGCGAAGCTTTTGTTTTCCGGGAGTTCAGATTTTAACCGAGCCAGCGCTCCGGCTCGATCTGCCAGCGGCGCAGGATGGCCAGAATATCAGAACTCATAAAGCCGCGTCCCTCCGCCTGCCGCAAAATGCCGATCAGCGTTGCCCGGTCCCGGCGCCAGCTTTCGTCTTCTTCATCCCGGTCAGGGGTAGCGTCACGCAGGGCCAGGAGGGTCGGGCGGTGATTCGAGCGCAGCCAGTCGGCGGCGCGGGAGAGGTCGCCGGGGCAGGCCGAAAGGCAGGCCGCGATTGCCTCCGGCTTGACCGCCAGACGCTCCAGGCGCTGGCGCAGCGCCTGGCGGGATTCCGAGCGCCGGCCCTGACGCGCCCTGGCGACAGAAGCGGCATAGGCGTAGTCGTCGACGTAGCCGTCCCGCTCCAGGCCGGCCACACAGTCCCGGGCCGCCTCTTCCGACATGCCGCGCCCCATGAGCCAGGCGACCAGGCGGCCGCTGGAAGAGCTGAGACGCGACTGCCGCTCGATGACCAGGGCACGGGCCTCTGCCTCACCGGGAACAGCAGCCGGATCAGGAACAGCAGCCGAATCAGAAACTCTGTCGCAGGACATCAGAGGTCGTCGAGGTTCAAAAGCTCGTCATCAACGTCGAGGAGATCATCGTCCCCGTCCATGAAGCTGTCGTCCTCATCGGAACTGCCTTCAACAGCCGCATGGCTCTGGAGGTGGGAACTGGTGATCTCCCGGACGCGGGTGGCGATTTCTTCACAGACAGCGGGGTTGTCAATGAGGTACTGGCGGGCCTTCTCCCTGCCCTGACCGATGCGCTCCTGATTATAGGAGAACCAGGAACCGCTCTTGACGACGACATCGTGCTCGACGGCCAGATCCAGGACACTGCCCTCACGTGAAATGCCCTCACCATAGATCAGGTCGAACTCGGCGACACGGAAGGGCGGCGCTACTTTATTCTTCACAACGCGCACGCGGGTGCGGCTGCCGATGACATCCTGCCCGGAGCGTATGCTCTCTGTCCGGCGCACATCCAGACGGACGGAGGCGTAGAACTTCAGCGCCCGGCCGCCGGTGGTGGTCTCCGGATTGCCGAACATGACCCCGATCTTCTCCCGCAGCTGGTTGATGAAGATGAGGACGGTCTGACTGCGGTTGATGACCGGCGTCAGCTTGCGCATGGCCTGCGACATCAGGCGGGCATGAAGCCCGACCGCGCTGTCGCCCATCTCACCGTCAATTTCCGCCTTAGGCACCAGAGCGGCAACAGAGTCGACCACGATGACGTCAATCGCCCCGCTGCGCACCAGTGCCTCTGTAATCTCCAGCGCCTGCTCACCGTTGTCCGGCTGCGAAACGACCAGGTTGTCGATGTCGACGCCCAGACGCTCGGCATAGCTCGGGTCCAGGGCATGCTCGGCGTCGATGAAGGCGGCCAGTCCGCCCTGACGCTGCGCTTCGGCAATGATATGAAGGGCCACTGTCGTCTTACCCGACGCTTCTGGCCCGAAGATCTCAATAATGCGGCCGCGGGGAACGCCGCCGATACCGAGGGCGATATCCAGAGCGAGTGCACCGGTCGGAATCGCCTTGACGTCCACCTGATCGCTCTCCCCGAGCTTCATCACCGCTCCCTTTCCAAATGATTTCTCAATCTGTGCGAAGGCGGTTTCCAACGCCCGCTGGCGGTCGCCCGCTTCCTGACGGACGACGTCCTGTGACGATTTAGATCGTTTAGATGCCCTGGCCATATATACCTCCAAAACTGATGGTTCCAAGCGAAGCTGTTGTCTGCTGAAAAATCTGGCGTTTGCCTGCTTAAAAGAACAATGTCAAACATTCGTTCTTGAATGATACGGGAAGCCCGGCAGGGCGTCAAGCAGGCTAAAGCTGCCGAAATCCGCCCTGATGCGCCGCCATTCGCCCGGATTTGGGCGCCGGACTGCGTTTCGCGGCGCGCCGCGGGACTACTCCTGGGTCCTGGCTGCCGGCTGCCGGCAGCCAGGCTGCGCCATGCGGCGCCCCCGCGGGACTACGCCGCGCGGCGCCCCAGACCCAGGAGTCCCAGAACGCGCTGCACCAGCGCCAGCCCCTCCTTCAAACCCAGAGCCAGGCTTGACAGGAACCAGACCAGGAAGCCGAGCACGACGCGCAGACCGAGCCAGAGCAGTTCAGCCAGCTTGCCAGTGGGGACAAAGGCGGCACGCATGGCCAGCCACTCGACCACCAGCAGGGTAAGCAGCGTGAAGACGGCGGCCGGGAAGGCACCCATGACAAAGGGGCGCATGCCGCGGGCGCGGCCGCGCGGGTGTGTGCGGTGATAGACAATCTGCAGGACCACGGCGTTGATCAGGGAGGCCGTGGCATAGCCAAGCGAAAGGCCGCCGGTACCGAGCGGGGTAAAGCGGGCGGCCAGGTAGCCCAGCGTGGCCGTCAGAAACATGGAGAGCAGGCTGCCCAGAAGCGGTATGCGCGTATTGCGGATGGAGAAAAAGGCCTGGTTCGTGATGTAGACAAAGGTGTGGGTGACGATGGTCGCGCTGTAGAAGAGCAACAAACCCGCCGTCATCCGCACGGCATCTTCGCTGTAGCTTGCGACCCGCCACTGGAACACGGCCCGGACGATGTCCACCCGCAGCGCCACATAGATGATCCCTGAAGGGATGGTGAGATAGAGGGCGCGGCGCAGCGAGGCGCCCAGGAGCTCACCCGCCTCCTGATAACGCCCGGAGGCGTTGAAGGCAGACAGAGAAGGCAACATGACCTGGCCGACGGCGACAGCGAAGACCCCCCAGGGCAGCATCCAGAGCGTGGTGGCGTTACGCAGACTGGTCGTCGAACCCGCCGGCAGGCCGACCGACTGGATGATGGCATTGAGCAGGATGGTGTTGAAGGGCGGGATGGCTGAGGCGGCCAGGGTCGGCAGGGCAATGATGAGGAGGCGGCGGAAGCCCGGGTCGCGGTGGTCCAGAGAAGGTCTGAAGTTCTGCAGCTCCCGGCGCGCCAGCCCCGCCTGCAGGAGGAAAAAGACCAGGGCCGAGGCGGTGACGCCGGCCGCGACACGGACGACAGCGTCGGCGGAAGGGTGGCCAAACACCAGCAGGCTGACAATGACGCAGATGTTGTAGACCACCGGGCCAAAGGCCGTGCGGTTAAAGCGGTTGTAGGCGTTCAGGACCCCGATCGAAAGGGCGGCCAGCATCATCAGGTAGGTCTGTGGGAAAAGGACGCGGGTCACCCTGGTGGCCAGCGGCAATGTTGCGGCGCTGGTCAGCGGGGCCAGCAGCAGCGGAGCCATGGCTTCGCCGACCAGAACCACGGCGAGCATGGTCACGCAGGCGTAGCTGATCAAAATGCTGACCGAATGCCAGCCGCGCCGGCCCTCCCCGCGCTCCAGAGAGCCGGACAAAGTCGGGATGATGGCGGCCTGAATCGAACCGCCTATCAGGAGCTCGTAGACAAAGTCGGGAATCAGAAAGCCCTGAATATAGGCGTCGGTCAGGTCGCCGTGGCGGAAGAGAGAGACGGCCAGAATGTCCCGGATCTGACCGGTGAACTTGGAAAGCACCAGGGCGATCATGACCAGAACGGTAAAACCCGTCATGCGCCGGGCTCCCAGGGGCTGTCTTGCGCCCCGCTGGGGCACGGCACTGCCGGCCGCCCGCGGTGCCCGGACCTCTTCGGCGGGCTGACGGCGGGCCGAGCGGGCGACGGTAAAGAGAGTTTCGCGCTTAAGGGGCTTCATGAACAAGTCCCCTTTATTTCTGCGAAGCCCGTCCGGTGCTGCCGCTCAAGCAGGGCATGGCGCAACAGGTCCAGGCAGTAGACCACTGTCGTCTCACGGATCTTCGTGCGCGCGCCGCCAAGGCTCAAAAGCCGCGCCCGGGTCCCTGCAGCGGAGGCCAGGGCAATCCAGACGGTGCCGACAGGCTTTTCCTTCGTGCCGCCGGTGGGGCCGGCGATGCCGGTGACCGCCAGCGCATAATCACTGCCCAGCCGCTCCCGTGCAGCTGTCGCCATGGCCAGGGCCGTGGCCTCACTGACCGCCCCTTCGCGCGCGAGCAGGTCGGGGTCAAGTCCCAGAAGACTGGTTTTCAGCCGGTTGTCATAGGCGATGATGCCGCCCAGAAAAGAGGCGGAGGCACCCGGAAGAGCGACGAAGGCGTCGGCGAGCAGGCCGCCCGTGCAGGATTCGGCCGTCGCCACGGTCAGGCCGTTTGTGGTCAGGAGGTCCATCACCACCTGGGCCAGCGAGCGGTCGCCGACCTCATAGACCAGATCGCCGAAGCGGCGGCGGATCTCCGCCACCATCGCATCGAGCGGGCTCTGGTCATTGTCATCCCTGTCGGCAAAGTACTGGGTTACACGAAAGGCGACCTCCCCCGTCGAGCAGTAGGAGGCCAGGGTCGGGTTGGTCTGGCCGTGGATCAGGTCGGCCAGGCGCTGTTCGGCGTCGCTTTCGCCGATACCGGTCAGCCGGACATAGGCGGAAACCAGGCGATGCCTGGCACGCACTTCCAGCAGAGGTCTGGCGTAGCGGTCAAACATCGGGCGGTTTTCGTTCGGCGGGCCGGGCAGCAGCATGATGTAGCGCAGCCGGCCGCCGCGCGTCGTGGTCATAATGGCGCCGGGCGCGGTGCCGTTGTCGTTCGGCAGTACCACGCCGGGATCCGGCAGCAGGGCCTGTTTGCGGTTGTTCTCAGAAACCCGGCGGCCGCGGCGCAGGAAAAAACCCTGAATGCGCTCCCACTCAGCCTGGTTCAGACGCAGCGGCACCTGGCTGACTTCGCTTGCCACCGCCATGGAAATGTCGTCTTCCGTCGGCCCCAGCCCGCCCGTCAGGATGACCAGATCGGCGCGTCCCAGGGCCGTCTCCAGCGCCCGGCGGGCGCGGTCGGCATTGTCGCCGACCACCGTCTGATAGTAGGAGACAATACCCAGCTCGGCCAGGCGGCGAGCCAGCCAGGAGGCGTTGGTGTTGGTGACCTGTCCCATCAGGAGCTCGGTCCCTATGGCCAGGATTTCCGCACTTTCGATGGGCTCAAGCGGCAGTTCGGGTGCTTGGGGACTCACTGGCCCTGGCCCTCCCCGCTCCTGGCACGCTCCCGGCGCTCCTCCCATTCGGAGCGCTTGAGCAGCAGCTTGCGCGGCTTGCTGCCCTCGAAGGGGCCGATATAGCCCGCCTGCTCCATCTGGTCGATGAGCTTGCCGGCACGCGGATAGCCGACATTCATGCGGCGCTGCAGGATGGAGACGGAGGCATAGCCGGCATCCAGGACGATGTCGACGGCATCCTCAAAGAGCTCATCCTGATCCTCCACCGCGCTGCCTGTTCCGTTGCCGTTCTTCGGCGCCGTGATTTCTTCTGAGAGTTCCTCGTCGTAACCCTCAACGTTCTGGTCGCGGCACCAGGCGACGACGCGCAGGATCTCCGCCTCCGTAATGAAGGCACCCTGGCCGCGGATGGGCTTGCCGACCGACTGCGGTGCATAGAGCATGTCGCCGCGGCCGAGCAGCTTCTCCGCGCCGCCCATATCCAGGATGGTGCGGCTGTCGATCTGGCTCGAAACCATGAAGGCAATGCGTGAGGGGATGTTGGCCTTGATGACGCCGGTGATGACGTCGACGGAGGGGCGCTGGGTGGCAATGATGAGGTGCATGCCGGCGGCGCGGGCCATCGCCGTCAGCCGGGCGATCGAGTCCTCCACCTCATGGGCGGCCATGGCCATCAGGTCGCTGAGCTCGTCGATGACGATCAGGATCAGGGGCAGACGCTCCTCTTCCTCCGGGTCGATCTGTTCGTTGTAGGTCTGCATGTCGCGCACGCCCTTCGCGGCGAAGAGCTCATAGCGCCGACCCATTTCGACGACTGCCCAGCGCAGGGTATTGGAAGCCTTTTTAGGATCCGTGACGACGGGAGCCAGCAGATGCGGGATGCCGTTATAGATGCTGAGCTCGACAACCTTCGGGTCGATCAGCAGCATTTTGACGTCGTCCGGATGGCTGCGGTAGAGGATGGAAGTCAAAATGACATTGATGCAGACAGATTTGCCCGAGCCGGTGGCGCCGGCGATCAGCAGGTGCGGCATGCGCGTCAGGTCGCACATGATCGGCGCACCCGGGATATCGCGGCCCAGCGGGACGGCCAGCGGGGAGGTCGCGCGACGGTACTCCAGTGACTGAATCAGCGGTTTGAGCCCGACCGCCGTCGTCTCCTTATTCGGGATTTCGATACCGATGGCGGACTTGCCCGGAATCGGGGCCTCTATGCGGACGCCCGTGGCGGCCAGGCTGAGGGCGATGTCGTCGGCCAGATTGACGATGCGGCTGACCTTGACGCCCAGACCCGGCGTCAGCTCAAAGCGCGTAATCGCGGGTCCGGTCGTGATGTTGACGACCTTCGCCTCCACACCAAAACTGGCGAGTGTCTCCTCCAGCTTGCGGCCGACGCCGGCGATGCGGTTCTGACTCAGGCGGTTTGATGACTCATCGACGTCACGCAAAAGCTCAATCGGCGGCAGGCGATAGGGCCTATCCTCAGCTGCAGCTGGTGAGGCAGGCGCGGCAGTGGGAGCCGGATCCGCAGCAGCGGGAGCGGCAGCGGCCGGGGCAGCGGTCTCCGGCTTGACGATGGGGACGGCGGGGGGCCGGACCTGGCGCGTGGCAGCCGGACGCGCTGAGTCTTCACCGCGGAGAAAGGCCGGCACCTGGTCTGCCATGGCCGCCGCGGCTTCACGTTTTCGCGCCGTTTCGTCAATGGTCTCCAGACGGACATCAGGAGCCGGATCATAGGAATAGATCGGGATATCGTTGAAGAGGCGCTCCTCTTCCTGGGCCGCAGTGGTCGACGGCGGATCGTAGAGATCCCGCTCTTCTTTACCGGCATAGACCTTACCGCCGCGCTCAGTCCCAACACTGGGGAAGCCCGATGCGTCGCCGGGATCCGTGTCGGCGTCCCTGGCGGCTTCAAAGGCGGCGCGGCGCCCGGGATCCATCCAGCTGCTGACGTCGGGTCCCGGCCCGACCAGCCCGGCAGTGTCGACCGTCGGCGGGAAGGCAGACGGATCGTCGTCAGCGCCGATCAGGCGCGGCTCCGCCCCGGCACCTGCCGGCAGGTCCGCGGCGTCGGAACCGGCGTCACGGATCAGGCCGCGCGCCGCCCGGGCCTTTCTGCTGCCCTCCGTCACCGCCTGGCCCAGACGGTGACCGGTCTGCCGGACCGCCGTGCGGGTGCGGTCGAGCAGGCGCGAAAGCGACAGGTTAAAAATCAGAATCATTTCGGCGAGCAGCGCGGCAGCCAGGATGACAATAGCACCGATGGAGCCGGCCATGCGCTGCAGGCCCAGGGCAATCAGGCCGCCGACCAGGCCGCCAGGAATCGTCCCTTCGGTCAGCTCCGAAATCGAGCGGTCACGGCTCAGGCGCAGCAGGAAAGAAATGGCCTTTGTCGCTTCTCCGTTGAAGTCTTCGGAATCGAGCTCCCAGGCTTTTAAGAAGGTTTTGGGGTGGAGGGTGCAGGCGTGGAGGAAGGCGGCCGCGAGCAGCATGGTAATGATGACCTGAATACGTCTGGTGCGCGAACGGCGATCGCCCCCGGCGAGCAGATACTCAAGGGCCATATAGAGAAAGAAGGGCGGCAGCAGATAGATCATGACCCCGAAGAAGCTCATGCCGCCTCTGACCATGATGCGGCCCAGCACTCCGGTGGCGGAGGCCGGCAGGTAGAGAGCCAGACCCAGCAGCAGGGCGATGACAATCAGGATCAGGCCTGACAGTTCGTGGCGTTTATCGGTCTCGACAATAGGCATGCTTGTCTACTCCTCTCCGGCTTTCTGACGGGCGGCGGCAAAGGCCGCCCGGATCCAGTCATGACTTGTCATCCCCGTGCTCTGTATTCGCTGGGCCTGGTAGAACACAGCCAGCAGGGTCTTGGCGTCTTCAATCTCGCCGGCGACGGCGCGGCGCAGGACTTCATCAAAGGGCAGGCGCAGCCGCATCAGGAACTCTCCGCGGTCGGGACGGGGCTCGCCGCCGGACTCCGCGAGCGCGGCAAAGAGCCAGAGCCGCTCACCGCAGTAACCCGGGGATGGCAGTGCCGTGCCGAGCGCCCAGAAGTCAAGGGCCAGGCAGCCGACCTCTTCGCCCAGCTCGCGCCGGGCACATTCCGCCGGGTCCTCCCCCGGCTCGAGCTTGCCTGCCGGCATCTCCAGCATCAGCCGCTCGAAGACCTTACGGTACTGGCGCACCAGTGTCACCGTGCCGTCCTCATGCAGGGGCAGAACCGCCGCCCCGCCGCTGTGGCGCAGCAGCTCGCGCCGGCCATGGCTGCCGTCGGGCAGACGCACGGTCTCTACATCGACGGCGAAGACGCGGCCCTCAAAGGGGCGTTCTGTTGTAAGCGTCACTTCGCTCCAGTCTTCGAGCCGGCTCTCGCCGCGCGCGACGGCCTCTTCAAGAGCGGCTGGTCTTTTTTCCGAACACATATCTTCTGCCATCATGACATCCTGCTTTGATGTTCGCGCACGGCATCGACCGCCAGCTGGTCGGCCCTGATGTTGCGCGCGTCGTCCGCGTGACCGCGGACCTTGTGCCAGCTGACGACGTGGGGGTCGGAAACCCTGAGCAGATCCTCCCAGAGATCGCGGTTGGCGACCTCCTGCCCCGCAGCGTTGCGCCAGCCTCTACGCTTCCAGTTATCGATCCAGCCTTTGGTAAAGGCGTTGACGACATAGGCCGAATCAGAATAGATCTCAACCCTGCAGGGGCGCTTGAGCAGCTTCAGGGCCTCAATCACCGCCGTCAGCTCCATGCGGTTGTTGGTCGTCTGCGCCTCCGAGCCGGACAGCTCACGTACATGCCCGCCCGCTTCAAGAAGCGCACCGTAGCCGCCGACGCCGGGATTGCCGGAGCAGGCTCCATCGGTGTAGATCGTGACGCGGGTCAGAGTACTTGTTTTGTCGGGCATGTCACCTTTTCTTTCTGCTTCAATGCCGTCAGGCGTTTGTAGATCAAGAACAAATAATTATAGCAAAGCCACCCCCGTCTCCCGCGCCGCCGCGGCTACGGCCGTGGCCACGGCGTCCCGGACCCGGGGGTCGAAGGCCGCCGGGATGATGGACCGGGGCGTGAGCTCGTCGGCGCTGCAGAGGTCAGCGATGGCGCGGGCCGCCGCCAGGCGCATGGTGGGATTGATTTCCCGGGCGCGGACATCCAGGGCGCCGCGGAAGACGCCCGGGAAGGCCAGGACGTTATTGATCTGGTTCGGGAAGTCGGAGCGCCCGGTGGCGACGACGGCCGCTCCCGCCGCCAGGGCTTCGTCGGGATAGATCTCCGGGACGGGGTTGGCGCAGGCGAAGACAATGGCGTCCTGAGCCATGGAGGCGACCATCTCCCGGCTGACGACGCCGGGTGCCGAAACCCCGATCAGGACGTCGGCCTGGCGCATGGCCAGGGCCAGGTCGCCCGTCAGGCCGCGGGGGTTGCTGCGGCCGGCGATGTCGAGTTTCGCATCATTCATACCTGTGCTGCGCTCGGAATGGAGAATGCCGCTGCGATCGCAGAGGATGAGGTCCCCCGCCCCCGCCTCCAGCAGCAGATTGGCCGTGGCGATGGCGGCCGCGCCGGCGCCGTTGATGACGATGCGGACCTCCTGAAGCTCCTTCCCCGTCACGCGCAGGGCGTTGTAGAGGCCGGCCAGGGTGACAATGGCGGTGCCGTGCTGGTCGTCGTGGAAGACCGGGATGTCGAGCAGCTCGATGAGGCGGCGCTCAATCTCAAAGCAGCGCGGTGCCGAGATATCCTCCAGGTTGATGCCGCCAAAGGAGGGGGCGATCTGGCGGATGGTTTCTACGATCGTGTCAACATCCTGGCTCTCCAGGCAGAGGGGGAAGGCGTCGACATCGCCAAAGGCCTTAAAGAGGGCGCACTTGCCTTCCATGACGGGCATGGCGGCCTCAGGGCCGATGTTGCCAAGCCCAAGCACGGCCGAGCCGTCCGTCACTACCAGGACGAGGTTGTGGCGCCGGGTCAGCTGGAAGGAGCGGGACGGATCGCGGTGGATGGCCAGGCAGGCCTCTGCCACTCCGGGGGTGTAGGCCAGGGCCAGGTCCTGGGCGTTCGCGACGGGAGCGCGGGAGATGACTTCTATTTTCCCCCGCCAGGCTTCGTGGGCGGCGAGGGAGAGAGCGGCGTAGTCGTGGCCGCTGGATTTCGTTTGACTTGCTGTCTTGTCGGGCATTGGTGATTCCTCTCTGCGGACGTGTAACTGGAACTCACCGTCTATTCTAGCGCAGGTCGACGTCATGTTTGTATGAAGAGTGAAAGCTTTCGAGGTCTGGGCAGCGGAATGAGGCTATATTTTTTCCAGACCTGCCCCCGAAGTGATTGGGGATGGCATCTTTCGTCGCCTTGGTCGTTATGCCTCTGGCAGGCAGGTTTGAATGAAAAGAATCGATAAGCGGCGGGCGGCGCAGGAGATTGGCGCGATCTGCACGTTTTGAGTACAAAAGGACTTGATCCAGGTTCTGTGTGCCCCAGATACGTGAGCCAAGGTGTCAGGTACTGTTTCCATCGGCCTTTGAGCTGCCCAGCGGCGGTCAGGATCGAGAGTTTTACAAGATAAAATTTGTATTTCTCCTCATCTTGACCACAGAAGGGGCGCAGCGCCAGCACGGCAAGCAGCTTGTCTGGATCCCTTCACATCTCCTTGAGAGTGCAGGCCGCCTTTGTCATCCTCGTTGCTCGTCATCCTGTCTTACGGCTTTCAAATTCCGGTTGTTTTTGAGACTGATCGCTGCGCAAGCAATTGGTAATTGCTCTTCTATTATGCCTTGACTGCAAGCTGCGGAGTTCCAGGTGTTTGAGGAAGGCGTGGAAAAGGTTTTACCAAGTCCCGGCAAACAGGACGTGCACTTTTCTGGCGCATCGCGGTTGACAGTCGGGCTTTGCTGGCGTAAAGTCATCCATGCCCAATTTAGGGGAGTGGCTCAACGGTAGAGCAACGGTCTCCAAAACCGTCGGTTGCGTGTTCGAATCGCGTCTCCCCTGCCAGACAGCCCGGAATCGCCGATGATTCCGGGCTTTTGTCATATAGGTTTTGGGATTATCAGCTCTCCCTGAACCAAATCTTGTCGGCAGAATATAAAGAGGAGCCGTACGCTACGGCTCCTCTCCTTATCTTAATTGCCTCTTAAGCCAGGCTTTCTGTCTGATTACTACCTGGCTGTTCTCTTCCGGAGAATGACAGCAAGCAGTCCGCCTACGATCAGCATAACGGATGCCAGCACCAGGTAATGGCCGTTATTCATACCAGTTCTTGGGAGTGTGTCACTGGTCTTGGGTGCAGGATCGTTCGCCTTCAGTGCGGCAGTGGTAGCCTTGGGTGCAGCAGTGCTGGCCTTCTGTGCGGCAGTGGTCGCCGTGGGAACGGGACTCGGCTTGGGTGTAGGCTGGTCAGTTGCGCTGGTTGGAGTTTCTGTCTCGGTCTTTTGAGAGGCTGCGCCCTTGATTTTGATGATAGCGACCGCAGAAATTTTGCCACCTGTTTCTGTTTCCGAGACAATCTCCAGCTTGTGGTCACCCTCAGTCATGGTCTTCAGATACCAAGCTTTGAGAGTGACTTTTATCGAGCCTTTGCTCAAATCATAGCAATCCGGCTCAAGTCTTACTCCGTCCATCAGGACACAATAGAAATATTCGAAAGGAGCGTCGGATCTGAAGACGGCATCCTCCAAGGAGTCCATATACCATTCCTTAGTCGCTTCCAGCATTCGTGCCGCACCGGAATCTAAATCCAGCAGATCTTCCGGGTAGTAGACGGAAGGCACGGGCTCCGAAGGCCGTGGGGCGATAGATGTGGGGATGGTTTCAGAAGCTGTCGGGGCTGCCTCTTGCGTAGTAGGAATTGTCTCATCCGGGTTGGTCGCGGTGCTGTCCGGCTGTGTCTGATCAGGTACAGGAGCGGTATTTGTGGGATCTTCGGAACCCGGCGGAGTATAATTGGTTGTTCCGGGATGATGCAAGGTTGTTGTAGACTCACCATGATCCGGCGTGCTAGCATCGGGATCATAATCCGACCAGCTTGCATCGGGATCATCGTAATGATCCGACCAGCTTGCATCGGGATCATAATACGAACTGGTTGCATCGGGATCATAGTATTCATCCGACCAGCCTGCATCGGGATCATAATACGAACTGGTTTCATCGGGATTGTAGTATTCATCCGACCAGCCTGCATCGGGATCATAATACGAACAGGTTGGAACAGGGCCGGGGCTGTCGTTCCCTGCATCGCCGGCGTTCATGGCCAGTATCGGCCGGCAGGTCAATAGAACCAATCCTGCAAGCAGCAGCATGGCAAGCAATACAGTCTTTGGTATTCTTTGCTTCCTCATCTCAAAATTCCTCCCAATTGAACTTCTGATATTACTTAAATTATTTAGTAACGATATTGTTCTGGCTCTTTTGCGAGCATCACGATAGCAACATACCTTTTCCTCTCCCCTTTTTCCTTATATCCCTCCTTAAAGATATCCAGTAACGAGGATTTAACATGGGCAGGAAGCTGCTGTTTGTCAGCTTGTCGCTAACAAACCGTTTCCGTTTCTGTAATGTTAGCAGGTCGTTCCAGATTTTGCCCGATCATTAAGATCAGGAACTAACTTAAAATTCATGCTGAGAATAACACAGCTCACGGCCCACGTAAATCAAGAATCTGTCAGGATTCGGGTGGCAGCTGTCACAGTCCACCAGATTCTGGGCTAACGGGACTTCCTGAAGTCAGCAACATAGGTGGAGCTGATACAAAATCAGTGACTATGTCGGAGCTTGCTGCTGCCTGTTGCAAAGCCGATGAAAAAGCAATTTAACTTACAGGAAAATTGTGCAAGTCGATTTTCCCCAAACATAGGTGCAGGTCATATTTGTCACGACTTGCTAAGACCTCTTTCCAGCCGTTTCTCAAACACATCCAAACAACGAAGTTTTAGCACATTTTGCATGCAGGCATGTTGAAGATCACTTCTTTAGCTGTTTGCATACAATTTTTTATGTAGCGATCGGCCTCACAAGCTGCCGAAATGCAAATGGAATGCGATAGCATAGCGTGCGACTTGGATGACGGGCACGTTTCTTACACATTATTAATGATATGGGGTGATCCTGAACTCGCTTGTTCTGGATAAATGAGATGAAAGATAAGCCGGCGCTACGCGCCGAGTAGCGGCGCTCAAAGGCCCTTACCAGCCTTCTTCCTGGCAGGTTCACCCGCATCCCGACACTCTTGGTGTGCACTTCTTAAGCGTCGATCCATGCACAAAAAACCTTGACTTGTGCCAAATACACAAGTCAATGTTTATTCGTTCTATCCTTTAGCCATACCATGGATGGTCCAGATTTCAGACCTCAGGATCCAGCACCTGGAGGCAAGTCCAGCTAGAACGCGTAGGGCACGAAGCGCTGCAGCAGCTCCATGATGAGGTAGATCGCCGGAATAAAGAGCAGCATGGAGTGTACGACGGCGGCGGAAGCCAGCTGCGGGTCGCGGTTGTAGCGCTCGGCCAGAATGGCACTCATGGCGGCACTTGGCATGGTCGAGAGTATGCTGCAGAGCCAGATGACGAAGGGGTCAAAGCGCAGCAGCAGCAGGATGCCGAAGAGCAGCAGCGGAACGACAAGGAGACGCAGAAGGGAGAGGAGCCAGCAGCGCCAGTCGCGGATCAGGATGGAGAGAGGACTTTCGGCGATGAGGGCGCCGACAATCAGCATGCTGAGCGGGGTCGAGAGGCTGCCGAGCATACTGAGGGCGTCATGGAGGACCTGAGGCAGACGGATCTGAAAGCCAAAGAGCAAAAGCATGACGGCGGTGGCGATGTTTGCCGGCCGCAACAGCACCGTACGAAGGCTTGTAGTCGTACCGCGGAAGAGCTTCTCGCCCGCCGTAAAAAGGGCGGTGTTGAAAAACAGCGTCATGATGGCTGCATAGAAAAGGGCCTCCTGACCCAGCAGGGCCGTAATCAGGGGAAAGCCCATGAAGGCGATGTTGGGAAAGGTCAGAGAGATCGTCATGACCAGACGCTCGTCCTGGGAGAAACGAGGCAGAGCATGAAAGAATCTATAGATGAGATAAAAACCTACTGTGTAGTAGGCGGCGGAAAAGCCCGCAACCTGAGCCAGACGGATCAGATCCTCCGTGCGCATTTCCATGCGCGATGCGGCGACAATGCCGGCCGGCAGGGCAATATTGAGGATGATGGTCGAAGTCTGCTGCTGTGTCTCTTCCGGGTACAGGCCCGTACGCCGGCAAAGATAACCTACAGCGGCAATGGCCAGCAGGATAAAAAGCTGACTAAAGAGTGCGTTCGGCACGTCGTCCCTCCCCCATTTCAATGGGTACTATGCGCAGGCCGGAGACCTGTCCGTCGTCGGCGAGCTCAACCAGAGCGGCCGCGAAGACCAGCCGCCGGCAGACAAAGTCTCTTTGTTCCCGCAGCCAGGCAAGCGCCAGGCGCTCCATGCGCCCGACCTTGTCACGCGTCAGCGCCTCACCCGCCCGGATGAACGCCTTCTCCCCGCTCCTGGCCTTGACTTCGACAAGAAGCAGCGTGCTGCCGCGGGCGGCGATGAGATCCAGGTCGCCCATGCCCGGCAGGCTGTAGCGCCGTGCCAGCACCCGCCAGCCACGCGCCTCCAGCAGATTGGCCGTGTCCTCCTCCGCCCCGCTGCCGGCCAGCAGGGCCAGACGGCGCTGCTTCCACTTCACCAGAAAGCTAGGACGATGGATGGCCGCAGGCCCGTGCTCATCAAGCGCCTCCCGGTGGGCGGCGGTGCCGTAGCCCATATGGCGGGCGAAGCCATATTCAGGGTAGAGCACATCCAGCTCCCGCATGCGGGCGTCACGCGTGACCTTCGCAAGAATGGAAGCCGCCGCTATAGACTCCGACAGGCGATCGCCATGCACCAGGGCCTGATGTGGGATTTCAAGACCTGTCAGAGTTACAGCGTCGGTTAACGCGAAGTCCGCCCGTGGCTCAAGGGCACCAATCGCCCGGACCATGCCGATGCGGGTGGCGCCCAGAATGTTGTGGCGTTCGATTTCCCCCACAGAGATCTCTACCACCGCATGTGCTGTTGCCTTTTCCCGGATCCGGTCGGCGAGCTGCTCACGGCGCTTCGCCCCCAGGCGCTTGGAGTCGTCGATGCCTTCAATCCCGTGATCTTCCGGCAGAATGCAGGCTGCCACGACCAGAGGGCCGGCGAGCGGACCGCGGCCGGCTTCGTCGACACCGCAGACGGCGCGGTAGCCTTCTGCCTCCAGGCGGCGTTCATGAA
This sequence comes from Bacillota bacterium, assembly GCA_030055235.1. GTDB lineage: Bacteria > Bacillota > Clostridia > Saccharofermentanales > Fastidiosipilaceae > JAEZYR01. The sequence continues at coordinate 21,076 of JASGUW010000002.1, read as the reverse complement.
GACGCGGGTCTATGATCGTCATGGCAAAGCACGGTCACTGACCGTCTCCAGGCTGATACGGCCGATGCGGCCGTCGCGCAGTTCGGTGATCAGGAGGCGGGCGAAGCGATCCGTGTCAATGCGTCCGCCTGAGAGTACTGCTCCGCGGCGGCGGGCAGCTTTCTCATAAAGGACATAGGGATCCTCTGTGTTGTCCGCCAGTGCCTCCGCTGTCAGGCGGAAACGCTCGGCCAGCAGGGCCGGGTAGCGCTCCCGCAGCAGGCAGAAGGTGGCGAAGGCAATTTCCTCACGGTTCAGGATGTCGTCGCGGATGGCTCCGGAAGCGGCCAGGATCAGGCGCTGGCGCTCGCTGCCCAGATTGGGCCAGAGAATGCCGGGCATGTCCATCAGGGTGATGCCGCTTGAGGTGCGCACCCAGGCGGGGGCGCGGGTGACGCCGGGGCGGTTTTCGATGCGGGCAACGCGGCGTCCGGCGAGCTGATTGATAAGGCTGGACTTGCCGGTATTGGGGATGCCGACGACCATGGCGCGGATGGCGCGGGCCTGAAGACCGCGGCTGCGGGCGCGGGCGACGACGTCTTCGCCGCTTTTTTGAATTGCGTCGACGAGGCGGCCCAGGCCACTGCGCTCCGGGATTGCGACTTCCAGCGCCGTGACATTTTCTTCACGGTACCAGGCAAGCCAGTCTGCCGTGCAGTCGGGATCGGCCAGATCGGCCTTGGTCAGGACAAGGATAACGGGCTTGCGCTCAATGAGGGCGCGTATTTCCGGGTTGCGGCTGCTTTCAGGGAGGCGGGCATCACAGGTCTCAATCACCAGGTCGACCTGATCCAGCTTCTCCCCCAGTTCACGCAGGGAACGGGCCATGTGGCCGGGATACCAGTTGATGTTCATGCTAGTCCTTCTCCCTTCCCCGTCACTCGCGGCAACAACCTGACCATGATAGCAAATCCTGACAGGCAAAAGCCCCGTCCGAGCAGACAGGGCTTTCTTTTGAGGTCGGGTGTGACATCCCTGATAGGATCAGTTCGTCTTTCTGGCCGGCAGCTTCTCTCTGACACGGGCACGACGTCCGACGCGTCCACGCAGATAGTAGAGCTTGGCGCGCCTGACACGTCCCTTGCGTACCACTTCGATGCGATCAAGTTTCGGCGAATGGATCGGCACGATGCGCTCGACGCCGACGCCGTAGGACAGACGCCGTACGGTTATGGTCTCACTGAGACCCTGACCCTTACGCGCGATGACGGTGCCTTCAAAAACCTGGATACGCTCACGTGCACCTTCGGTAATGCGCAGATGCAGACGAACGGTATCGCCAATTTCAACATTGGGATATGAATCGCGCAGCTGACTCTCTTCAACTGCCTTGATGAGATTTACATTCATGATTAGCCTTCCTCCTCCCTTGTCCGGATGTTCATGCCTCTTCCCGGGTAGCGGACCATCCTTGATGAACCACGCAATGTTATCAGAGACCGGCGATAGATGCAAAGACATTTTTCTGCGGGCGGGTGCCCGTCCTATTGTCGGGACGCACAAGATCTTATCGAAATCATCCCTCAAAGGGTGAAACACCGTAGTTTCAGAGGTTCGGATTATATTTCGATGTGATTACTACACTTCTATTAATACGTGTAGCTGTCAGAAACACAAACTGTCGAAATGTAAATGGTATGCGATAGGATTGCAAGCGACGAAGGTGACACGGTCTGACATTTCAAGTTGATCGAGAAGTGATCCAGATTCTGTTGGTCTGAAGCAGCAGATAAAAGTGGCCCTACACTCCGCTGCACGGAGGGTAGCGGCGAGTGCGATTCATCATGGTCAAAGTAGCCTGATATCCAAATCGTTTTTTGGATATCAGGCTGTTTTGACCAGAAACAGGCCTTTCGTGGTCAAGATAGCCTCGAATGGCAATCGGATTTGCCATTTCACGTTGTTTTGACCAGAAACAGCCCTTTCGTGGTCAAGATAGCCTCGAATGGCAATCGGAGTTGCCATTACACGCTGTTTTGACCAGAATCAGGCCCTTCGTGGTCAAGATAGCCTCGAATGGCAATCGGATTTGCCATTTCACACTGTTTTGACCCTGCACGCCACGCAGCGGCGTGCGCGGCTCTTGCCAGCCATCTGTAATCCCCCCGACATGCTCATCCACGTCCCGACACTCCAGACGTGCAGCCCAGTCAGCCTGTCAACCAGCCCTCAAGGTCGTTGACATCGCGGATCCACAGGTCAGGATCCAGTGCCGCAAGCTCTTCCCGCGGCATGCGGGTCCATTCGACCACGGCGGCCGGACAGCCAAAGTTTTGAGCGCATTCGACGTCGTGGACCGCGTCTCCGATGTAGATAAGCTCAGTCGGCTCAAGCGCGGGCTCACCCAGTTCCTGAAAACGGCGGTCGAGCGCCCGCCACGCCACCCGCAGTGGCTCCGGATCGGGCTTGTGCCGTGCGGAGTCGTCCGAAGAGATGAGGATCTGGAAGAAATCCTCAAGTCCGAAAGGTTCCAGAGTGCGCCCCAGACCCCGGCGGGCCTTAGATGTCACAATGCCGAGTGGGACACCGTGCGCCGACAGCGCCTCGAGAAGCTTCCAGGCAGGAACAAAAACCGCGATGGACTCTGACATCGATGCCTCGTTATAGGCACGATAGTGACGAATGAAGGCCTCTGTCAGACCGTCCGCACCGCGGTTCGGGAGAACTTCAGGTACATAGACATCCAGTGTCAGACCGATGCCGGCCAGGATGACGGCCTCGCCCGGAGAAGGAATGCCCAGGCTGGCGAAGGCGTGCTCGTAGCTGGCGACAATATGGGGAATCGTATCGGTGACCGTCCCATCAAGGTCAAAGAGTACGGCGCGTATGGGCTTTGTTGTCTTCATCGCTTCTTATATCTCCTACAGCGTCGTTTACTTCTTATGTCTCCCGGCGTCGCTCGTGTCTCCTGGCGCAGCTCGCCTCTCACGTCTCCCGGCGCCGCTCCCCAATATGCTCCCACAGCCTGCAAAGGCAGTCTTCGTCCAGGTCCAGCCCGGCAAAGAGGTCCGGACGGTATTCCAGCGTTTCGGCCAGACCGTCCAGAAGTCGCCACTCGGCAATACGGGCGTGATGGCCCGAACGCAGGACCTCCGGCACCGACCGCCCCCGCCAGAGCTCCGGCTTGGTGTACTGACGACACTCCAGACGCCCGTCCATGTGCGACTCCTCACGCCAGGCGCTCTCGTCCGGCAGTACCCCCGGCAGCTGGCGGCTGACGGCGTCAATCAGGACGGCCGCGCCGAGCTCACCGCCGGTCAGCACATAGTCGCCGATGGATACCGCTTCAGCCCCGATGGCCTCCAGCACACGCTCGTCGATGCCCTCGTAGTGGCCGCAGATCAGGATCAGGCCCGGCGCCGCGGCAAGCTCATCGACCAGAGACTGGTCAAGCACTCGCCCCTTGGGCGAAAGCACCAGGCTGCGGGCGTCCGCCGGCATCTGTTCCTTCGCACTCAGCCAGGCCTGCCAGACAGGCTCGCACTGCATCAACAGACCGGTGCCGCCGCCGTAGAGGCTGTCATCGACCTTGCCATAGCGGTTGCCGGCAAAGTCACGGATCTGAACCGTCTCAAGCGCAAAGCGTCCGTCGGCCAGAGCGCGGCCGGTAATGGAGCTGGCCGCGATGGTCCGGATAAGTTCGGGAAAGAGCGTCAGAACAGTGATCTTCACGGCTCAGGACCCGTAAATCTCCCAGAGCCCCTCAGGCAGCCGCAGCAGAATCCGGCGGCCTGTGAGATCGACATCCACAATCGTATCGGAAAGAATCGGAATCAGGATGTCCTTCATCTGTGGGCGCCTGACCACCCAGATATCACTGCCGACACCTTCGATAACCTCAAAGAGGCGGCCGATCTCACCGCGCTCAGAGCAGGTGATACGACAGCCAATTAAATCGGAGACATACCAGCGCCCCTCAGGCAACGGTCCGGCCTCCTCCCGCGGCAGCGTCAGACAGCAGCCGCGCAGCGCCTCAGCCTGTTCACGACTCGAACAGCCCTCCAGACGCACCAGATAGCGCGTGCCGGCCGGGCGCAGCCGCACCTCCCGCACCCGCTCCTCCAGGCGGCCGTCCGCCAGTCGCAGACGCGTCTGCTTCAGAGCCTCCAGGCGCCCCGGAACCTCTGTCAGGGAAATGGCACGCAGCTCGCCCGTGACGCCGTGCGGCGCGGTCAGACGAGCTACGTCAAAGTATTCCAGTGGCTGCCATGCCCGGTCATCCCGGTCTTTCATGGGGCTTCGCAGCTAAAATCTAGCCGACGATGTCGACCATGACCCGGCGTCCCAGGCGGGAGCCCTGCGCCTTCATGATCGTGCGGATCGCCTCGGCACGCCGGCCACCCTTGCCGATGACCTTGCCCATGTCATCCGGGGAAACCCGGACCTCAAGCAGGACGGTCCCCCCCTGATCGACCGGGGTGATGTCGATCTCCTCGGGATGATTGACAAGCGGCTTGACCAGGGTATAAAGCAGATCCCGCATGCGTTTTTCGCTGGAACTCATTCGATGACTCCGTTGATCTTCAGCAGCTTGCGGACGGTCTCGGTCGGCTGGGCGCCGCGCGCGATCCATTCCTTTGCCTGCTCCTCATCGATATTCCACTCACTGGGGGTGGCGAGCGGGCGATAGGTGCCGATTTCGGCGATAAAGCGCCCGTCACGCGGTTCGCGGCCGTCGGCCACGACGACGCGGTAGTAGGGGCTCTTCTTCTTCCCCATGCGTTTGAGTCTGATTTTGACTGCCATTCGTTTCTCCTTCGTTTTCACGATCTATGGTATTTATGCGAAGCGACCTTCAAGTCGTCCGCCTCTACCCGTTAAAAGGGGAAGCCGCCCATCCCGGGCAGGCCGCCCATTCCCGGCAGACCTCCGCGGCCACGGCCGCGCCTGCGCTTGGAGCCGCTGCCGGCGATACTGCGCATCAGCTTGGCGGTCTGCTCATACTGATTGACCAGCTGATTGACCTGCTGCACCGTTGTCCCTGAACCCAGGGCGATACGCCGCCGCCTGGAGGCATTGAGGAGCTTCGGATTCTCACGCTCCTTGGGCGTCATCGAGCGGATGATGGCCATGTTGCGGTCGACGATGGAATCGTCGACATCCGTCTCCGCCAGCTTCTTCTGGTTGATCCCGGGGATCATGCCGACCAGGTCGCGCAGCGGGCCCATCTCCCGGACCTGCTCAAACTGCTCCAGCATGTCCTGCAGGGAGAACTGATTCTTCTGCAGGCGCTCCAGCGTCTGCTGCGCCTTCTTCTCGTCCAGATGGCGCGAAGCCTTTTCGATCAGGCTGAGGACGTCGCCCATGCCCAGGATCCGGGAGGCCATGCGCTCGGGGTCGTAGGCCTCAATGTCTTCGACCTTCTCGCCGGTACCGATGAACTTGATCGGCTTGCCGGTCATCTTGGCGATCGACAGGGCCGCACCGCCGCGGGCATCGCCGTCCAGCTTGGTCATGATGTAGCCGTCCAGCCCCACCGCCTGGTCAAAGGCCAGGGCGATATTGACCGCTTCCTGACCGATCATGGCGTCGACGATCAGGAGTTTCTGCGTCGGCTTGACGACGGCGGCGATATCCTTAAGCTCGTCCATCAGCTCGTCGTCGACGGTCATGCGGCCGGCGGTATCGACGATCAGGACGTCGCGCATGAGGTAGCGCGCCCGCGCCACGGCGTTGCGGGCAATCTCCACGGCGTCGCGGTTCTGGGGCTCGGAGTAAACTTCGACACCCAGCGGCTGCGCCAGAATCTCCAGCTGCAGGGCGGCGGCCGGGCGGTGCACGTCGACAGAGGTCAGGAGCGGGCGCCGACCCGTCTCCTTGAGATGCCTGGCCAGCTTCGCCGCCATCGTGGTCTTACCGCTGCCCTGCAGGCCGTAGAGCATGATGACGGTAAAACCGGAGGGGCTCAGCGCCAGCTTCGTGTTGCCGATATTGAGCAGATCCACGATCGACTCGTGGACGTACTTCACGACCTGTTGTCCCGGAGTCAGGCTCTCCATGACCTCCATGCCGGCACAGCGCTCGCTGATGTCGGCGACGAGCTCACGCACCACCTGAAAATTGACGTCGGCTTCCAGCAGGGCCAGGCGAATTTCGCGTGTCATCGCCTTGAGATCCTGTTCGGTGACACGGGTCCTGCCGCGCATCCGTTCCGTAATCGCCTGCAGGCGGCCGGTTAAACTCTCAAACAGAGCCATCTGTCTCCCGCTTTCTACTGCTCCAGGAATTTGCGTAAATTCCGCAGCTGTTCTCTGGCGCCCGCCAGATCACCGGCGTCCAACTTTTCTTCCAGGCAATCACATTGCCGCTTGAGCTCAGAATGCTTCGCGGCCAGTCCCAGAACGGCCTCATACTGCTCCAGGCGACGCCGCCCACGCTCACAGGCATCGTGCACCGCCTGACGGCTGATACCCATGGTCTCGGCGATCTCCCCCAGACTCAGATCCTCGTTCAGGTAGAGATCAAGAACCTCGGCCGCACGTCCCTGCAGAAGGTCCCCATAGAGATCCAGGCGCAGCGTGAGTTCGGCATGACTAAGTGCATCGCTTTTTGACATGCGAAGCATGCTAACAGACACCCGCAGGCACTGTCAAGTCATTTAGCTTGACAGCTCCAGGCGCCGATTTGCAGCGCTGCGCCTCGGGATCCTGAAAGCCACCGCGGCATTGATCAGGGAAAGCAGGGCGGCGCTGAAGAAGACGTACTGTGGGCCGATCGTTGTCCAGATCCAGCCGCTCGCCAGAGCCATGGTGATGGAGACCACATGATCCATGGCCTGCCCGGTAGAGAGCGCGGGGGCGATATCGTCGGCGGAGACAGCGATCGAGCGCAGATACATGGCATGGACCATGGCCAGCTGCATCGAAAGACGATCCAGGACAAAGAGTGCCGCGGTCAGGTAGAAGGCCCAGCCACTCTTTGGCAGGTGGCCGCCAATGAATCCTGCCGCCAGCACCCCAAAGCAGATGTAGACACTGATGAAGGTAAAGGCCTCAATAAAGACCAGAATGCGAATGCCAAGCCGGTCCAGCAGCTGCCCGACCAGGGGGACAAAAAAGATGCTGATCCCGCTGCTGATGAGGGCGAGCAGGGCCAGCGTATCCGCCCCCTGATCCAGCAGGGTGATAAGGACCCAGGGCGCAAAGACCGCCATGATCTGTTTCTGCACTCCGTGCATGGTCTGAAGGACATAGTAAAAGCGATATTCCAGACGAAAGACAAAGCGCGGCCGCTGCAGGGCCGGCTTCTCTGCCAGCCCGGAACGCGCCTCTTCCCTATGTGTCCGCTCCAGAGCCAGCAGCAGGATCATGGCAACGGCGATGCCGGCTGCCCCTATGAGAAAGACGGTCTTGATCTTTGTCTGAAAGCTGAACCAGCCGCGATTGAAGCCAAGAAAGACCAGCAGCGAAACCAGCATGCCGGCGGCCGTCGATACCGCCTTGAAGCGGGAAAACACGGTACCCGCGCGGCTCTCGTCCCGGATCAGGCTCATGCCGATGCTGCTGTCGAGCGGGAACCAGAGATGCATGCCGGTCGAATGAATGAAGAGGAAGACCAGCATGACGGCAAAGGGCGGCGTGACAAAACCCAGAACCAGAAGGCCAATGAGCATCAGGATGGTGGCGATGACGCCCATGCGGCGATCGCCCAGACCCATCAGGGTCGACACCAGGACAACGGTGAGGACGCCGGGCAGCTCACGCGGCAGTTCGATGAGTCCGCGCTGCAGGGCGTCGATAGCGTAGACTTCGCGCAGGTAGTTGGCCAGGACGCCGTCGAAGAAACCGTTGCCGACCGCCATGGCGGCCAGAATGCCACAAAAGAGAAAAAGGCGGCGCCGCTGCAGGAAGTCATGCGTCACAGATGTCATTTCGCTTACCTCAAATCCCCGTATCTGTCTGCGCGTTGTTCTTCGACATAATACGGTATTTCGCCGCCCGGTGGGACTTTCCGAATGTATGAATAAAGCGGCCAAAACGCCTGAAGCACGTGCCTTTGTCCGCTCTCTGTAAGGCATATGGCAGTTATCGCGGCTGATCTGTCTGGATAAACAGCCTCTTATGTTTCCTGCGCGCGGTCAAAGGAAGACAGGCGCATCAAGAGTCTGAAAGCTCGTCTGCTGCGCTGTGCCTCTGCCTCACGACAGCTCCGCCAAGGCCTCTCTGGATCTGAATGAGTGTTTGCTTTCGAGAATGAAAATGCATGCTGCTGCACAGTGACAGAGACCAGTGCGCCAGTTTACGTGTAGCAATCGACTATTGCACACGATTCTTATACTCTGCCAAGAACGAATCTCGAACACCGGCAGCGATATAGACCGGGGCGACACAGGGAATGTCACCTGTCTTTGACAGCTGACAAGTATTTATGAGAGAAACAAACCAGCTTCATATTCCAGACGAGATAGAAAGAGGAGCCAGATATCTGGCTCCTCTTCAGCAAGTGCCTGTATGCAGCGAATTAATTCCTGTGCTTCACCACATTCTTTTTACGAAGCACGAGCAGTATCCCGCCTGCAGCCAGCAGCAGCAGTGCCAGCCAGAGGTACTGTCCGACACTCTCGCCTGTTCGCGGCACACCGGGTGCTTACCCACAGAAAGTGTCTCAAGGTATTTGGCTTTGAAGGTGACAATTGTAGAACCTTCCTCCACCCGGACAGGAAGCTTATATCCTGCTCAGTCTTTCGATAAGAGCCTCACGAAGAGCCTGAGAGAAGTTAATTCCCGCAGCTTCCGCTTCCTCGTTTACCCATGCGGGTATAGTCAATGTCTTTTTTACAGACTTGGAAAACTTATAGAAATCTACATCGCTTGTTACATACGACAAAAAGCCATTTTCCGGTGTTTCCAAGGTGCTTATGTCAGTGGGTTCGGGAAACCGTAAAGGGTTCTCGAATGGTTCGGTCGGCTCCAAATAGAGCTCCATAGACTCTTTTGCATTTGCCAAAACTTCTTTTACCGAATCGCCCTGTGAAAAGCAGCCAGGAAGATCCGGGAACTCAACCCAATAACGGCCATCTTCTTTATGAAAAACAGCAGGATATGAATACAACATAAGATAACCCCCTTTTAGATGGATTCGCTCAGAAAGCTTTATTTAAGCCCTGCCTGTTTTAGTATTGCGTTCAACATTCCTTTTGTTAATTCTTTTTTATGAACCGATAATGTAATTTTTTTGCCGTCTTTTACAAGTTTATGATGGCTTCCTTTAATACTTTGTACTTCCCAACCTTCTTTTTGCAATAATCTTAGCAGCTCAATGTCTCTCATTTCCATTTCTCCCTTAATGTACCACAACACGTGTGCACGCATAGAGCGGATTGCTATATTTCCAGAGTGTCGAAACTCGCCTTTTAGGACTTCGGCATCAATAAACTGGCAGAGGGATTAAGCCCGTCTAAAAGAATCGTTCTGCCTTGATCATCGATACTATAAGCAATATATCCTGCTTTCAGAACTTCTGGACGTTCAGGGGTCAGCTGAGAAATGCCAGCACCTTTAGGCTGAACAACGTCTCTCTGCTGTGACGCGTGTCAAATCAGAATTACTGGTGTTCCGGACTAAACCCCTCTGAACACGAAACATGTAAATCTACTTTCATCAGCTTTTTCCGAGCAGATCATCATGATCCACTGCGACGGGAACACACGATTACAGGAGCCTCTGAGTTAAGTGAGAATCTTCATATGCTAGAAATTGCGGGCGCTTTTCTAAATAGTCATATAAACAAAGATCTCATCCCCAAATCGAACTATTGCTTACGACTGTTTATGCACTAGGCAGCAGCAACGAACGAATCTCGAACTCCTGTGTTGATGCAGACCGGGGCGACACAGGAAATGCCACCTGTTTTGTCTGCTGACAGCTATGCAAACCGGAAAAGACAAGCTTCATATCCTCATTCCTGACAGAAAGAGGAGCCAGATGTCAATCTGGCTCCTCTTCAGAAAACGGATACTTGCAGCGAACTAATCCCTGTGCTTCAACATATTCTTTTTGCGAAGCACGAGCAGCATCCCGCCTGCAGCAAGCAGCAGCAGTGCCAGCCAGAGGTACTGTCCGACACTCTCGCCTGTTCGCGGCACGCTGTCGCCTGACTTGGTAGTCTCTTCCGTTTGTCCGGCAGCCGGACCTTTGATTTCAATCATGCCGTGAGCAGTGCCTGATTTGGACACAATTTCCACCGGGTGCTTGCCCACAGAAAGCGTCTCAAGGTATTTGGCTTTGAAGCTGACAATTGTTGAACCTTCTTCTACATCATAGTTGGATCGATCGACCACATTTCCATCAACCCGGACATACAGGAAGTCGGCAAAGCTGGCATTAGAAGTATAACTGGCGGAAAGAAGCGATCCCTTGATCCATGCCGGAGCTTGCTTAATCATCCTGATCTCATCGCTCTGGCTCGGATCCGTTTCGGGCTTTTCAGTCGAAGTCGGAGCGGTTGTGGTTGGAGTGCTCTCCGTCGACTCAGTCGAAGTCGGAGTGGTTGTGGTTGGAATGGTCTCCGTCGACTCAGTTGTGGTCGGAGTGGTCGTGGCCGACTCAGTTGTAGTCGGAGCGGTCGTGGTTGGAGTAGTCTCCGTCGACTCAGTCGAGGTCGGATCGGTCGTGGTTGGAGTAGTCTCCGTCGACTCAGTCGTAGTCGGATCGGCCGAAGTCGAACTGGTCTCTGTCGACTCGGTCGTAGTTGGATCGGTCGTGGTCGGAGTGGTCTCCGTCGACTCAGTCGTGGTCGGATCGCTCGTAGTTGGAGTGGTCTCCGTCGACTCAGTCGTAGGCGGATCGGCCGAAGTCGAACTGGTCTCCGTCGACTCGGTCGTAGTCGGATCGGCCGAAGTCGAACTGGTCTCCGTCGACTCAGTCGTGGTCGGATCGGTCGTGGTTGGAGTTGTCTCCGTCGACTCGGTCGTAGTCGGATCGGCCGAAGTCGAACTGGTCTCTGTCGACTCAGTCGTGGTCGGATCGGCCGAAGTCGAACTAGTCTCTGTCGACTCAGTCGTAGTCGGATCGGCCGAAGTCGAACTGGTCTCTGTCGACTCGGTCGTAGTCGGAGCGACCTGCGGTGTGACAGTCAGGATGCCGTCCACATAGTTCACATTGTAGTTGCCCAGTACAGTTGGACCGCCAAACGTGATCGGATGGCCACCCACCGGCGACGTCTGAACCGCCGTGGTGGAGATGGCCGGATCGAGGCCAATGGAAGCAATGGAATCCGTGCCCTGCAGTCCGCTGACACTATAGGTCAGCTCAGGATTCGCGGTGTTGTATTCTCTCGTTTTATTGTCTGCTGTGATGGTCAGCGTTGCCGCTGTCACCACCGCCGTCACGGAAGTCCTGGCATCCTCATAGTTGGCCAGCGATGCTTTGACCCAGATCACGGTACCTGGGGTCACATCATGCACCTGCGGAATGTCGCCTGAGTAGGGGCCGTTTTCGTTCAAGCTGTAAGTGATGACTGCGTCTGGCAGCGAAGCCGTCGCACCCGTCACGCCGTTGTGATCAGCGCCATCGTACGTTCCGTTATAGCCCGTTGCTGCCAGAGTCAGGTCAACGCTGTTACTTTTGACAGTCAAAGTGCCGTCCACATAGCTCACGTTGTAGTTGCCCAGTACAGCTGGGCCGCCAAACGTGATCGGATAGCCGCCCACCGGCGACATCAGAATCGCTGTGGTGGAGATGGCCGGATCCAGGCCGATGGTGATAATGCAATCTTCACCCTGCAGGCCTTCGACACTATATGTCAGCATAGGATTCGCGGTGTTGTATTCTCTCGTCTTATTGTCTGCTCTGATGGTCAGCGTTGCCGGTGTTACCGTCAGTGTGCCGTTGACCTTCGTGACATTCGGAAAGTCCGCTGTCTTGTCATTGCCGCCTGCATCCCGGATGACGTAGCCTTCATTCACCACATTGTCACTGCTGCCCACATCTGTCTGGCTGCCCGACGCCGTTGCTTCTACCGTATAGCCCTCAGGAAGTCCCGTGGCGCTTACCCCGGTCGTTTTTGTCAAAGCCGTTCCATCGTAGGTCTTGCTTGCCGACGGAGCGGTCAGCTCCACCGTCTCAACCACAGAAGACTTGTGATCATACCTGACATACGTTCCATTCGGGGCACCCGTTTCCCTGTAGTTATGATACTCGGTACCCCCTACCGGAGATGAATCATCTCTACCATTATAAATGGCTCGATAGCCTTCTCCAGAAGTAAAGGTCAGGGGAGTGCCGGTACCGTTCAGTTTCAGTTCCTTACCCTTGTCCCACAGGTACACAGCATCTTTATCAGAGCTGACAGTCAGCTTGCCGCTGCCAGAGACGATGACATCCTCATTGTTAGTATAGATACCCCCAGAGGTATACGTATGGCTGTCGTGAACGGTAATACTGACAGCGCCACTGCCGGAAATCGTTACGCCATCATTGGCATAGATGCCATCATTCGTGGCTGTAATGCTTACATCGCCGTCACCTGAAAGACTTACACCATAAAAATATGAGATAATACCTTTACCCTCGACATCGATGATTACGTCACCGCTACCAGAAAGATTTACATCATTATCAGCATAGATGCCGTAACCCCGTTCGCTGTTTCCGTCACCAGTTGTGATGCTTACATCACCATCGCCTGAAAGGCTTACACCCATCGTTTCAGAGTGAACGCCGAATTTATCGGCATTGATCGTCACAGCGCCATTATTGGAAAGATCTACATTGGAATGAGCATAGATGCCGTAAGTAGCACCATTGTTGGCAGCAAGTGTGATGCTTACAGCACCATTACCGGAAAGGCTTACGTTGCCCAGTTCAGCAGAAATGCCGTGAGCACCAGAATTGATGATGACGGCACCATTGCCGGAAAGCTTGATATCACCTGCAGCATAAGAAAGATTCTCAGTTATAATTCCAATCGAGCGAGCGTCGATGGTCAATTTGCCGGCCATCGTGCTGTTCACATGGCCGCGTAATGACCAGATACCGCACTCGGCGCTGATCTTTACATCGCCGGTGCCGGAGAGCGTCACATGATTGCGGGCTCGAATTCCACAAAAATCCTTGACAGAGATGTCCAGCTTGCCGGCCATATCGATGCTAATACTACCGTCATTTGAATAAATGCCATCATAGTCTTCATCATTCGAAGAATGATACACACGGTTTATGGCTATCGACAGGTTGCCAGCCCCGGAGAGACTAAGATCCCGGCCGACATGGATACCATGCTCCGTAAGATCCGCCGGAACCGTTATGCTGTTATTCGTTCCGGCCGCCACCAGAATGGATACGTCCTGTTTTGGGGGGGTGCCATAATATTTGATATAGCCACTCTTGTAGCCGGAGAGCGTGATTTCATTTTTCTCTGCACTCCAGCGCCAGCCCGTCCCGACAATATCACTTCCCAGCTCTTCAGTCGTATAGTCCTTACCTGCAATATGCAGCGTGGCACCTGCCTCCGCCAAAGTTCGTTGCCGGGGCAGCATGGCACACAGCATCAGCAACGCCAGAATCAGCGCTGCAGCTTGTCTGCTTTTCATCGATCATCTCTCCTCTCGAGAATTCGTAAAACACTTGTTCTGCTGACATGGCGGGCAAAAAGCCCTTTCCCTGTAAATGTGATTTTTACATGAAAAAACTCTTATGTCACTGTTTTTTTATGGCGACAATTACGGAAAATGACAGGGAGATTTCCTAGAACGGATGAGTGCCAAACTGAGATAGGCCTCACAAACAGTCTGCGGAAGCACCTGGTGATGGCCATCGTTTTGTCAAGCGCGGCGCGATGTAACGAACTCGGGGTCCTTATGCAGGAAACACATAGTGATGAACCTGGAAGGCGCTTTCACCCCCAGCCATTCACTCGGAACGTGCCTGATCTGTATGTACTAAAACAGAAGCCTCGACAGCTTCCGCACGAGTGCTGCCCAGATCAGAAAGCACGTAGGCAGCATTCTTGCCGGTGGCGATCCCTCCCTGCTCCCTGGCATGCTGAAGGCCCAGCTCCAGAGCGGACTGGACGTTTCTTCCCAGACGGGTGTAGCCCAGTTTTCTGGCTCCTTCGCGGTAGAGATCCTCCTCCCCCATGCTGAACTGCTCGTGCAGTACCAGATAGATGGCATTGGCCACTTCCTGCACGGCAACATCCCGGACATCTCTCTGATTATCTCCCTCAGCGCTGGCACGCAAACCCGCATAGTCGTCCGGCAACTGATCTTCTCTCCAATAGAAGAGCTCATCATTCTGCGTTGTACTTCGGACGTTCATCTTCTCCAGGATGCTGTCCAGCCGGCTCTGAATCCGATTGCCCGCGCGGCTGATGCCGCAGCTTTGCACCACCCGCCTGCCAAGCAGGGAGCGGCTGACCGGCGCTTCAGCGGCTATGACCACTTCAATTTTTCTCCTGAGGCGCTGCTCGTACCATGGCTCAACCAGGTCATCAGCTGACACGGAGCTCACAGGAAGCTTCGCAGCCACATAGTCCGGCACAGTCTTCTGGGGAGCGGGAGCGGATTCAGCAGCAAACATGGTGGCCAAATTGCCCTGCAGCTTAGGTGCTTCTTCGGGAACCGCAGGGACATCCTCTTCCGGCGGCTTGACCTCACTTTGAATATCCTGAATCCTCTGGAGAATGCGCGCCAGTTCCCTGTCCCTGTTATCCCACCAGTCCATGCTCCAGACACGCATAATCTCCCAGCCCAGGCCGCTCAGGACGTTGACCTGTGCGATTTCGCGGTCGCGGGTGGACTTGGCCTCCCCATAACTGGAGCCGTCCAGCAGGATGCCCAGAATATACTCATCGGGCTTATCGGGATCGACCACGGCAATATCAATGCGATATTCCGAACGCCCAACGGCCTGGTCGGTCGTATAGCCCTTTTTTTGCAAAGCTCTGCCGATGGCCGCAGCAATACCGTTCTGATCTTCCCTCCGGGCCGGAACGGCCGCGTCTGCCAGTGCCAGTGTTCTTCCTTCCGCGTATTCCAGAAAACGGCGCAGCGCGGCCACGCCATCCGCCTGCGTCCGTCTCAGATCCAGCTGATCGGGACGCAGGGAGGAAAACACCATCATTTCCTGGCGCGCACGGGAAACGGCAACATTCAGGCGGCGCTCGCCGCCGGCGCGGTTCAAAGGGCCGAAATTCAGGTGTATTTTGCCGTTATCGTCGGGGCCGAAGCCGACAGAGAACAAAATCACGTCCCGCTCGTCACCCTGAACGTTTTCCAGATTTTTGACAAAGAGAGGCTCATCCTCCTTGAAGACCCACCCCTCCAGTTCCGGATCCCCGGCCATGGCTTCACCAAGCAGGTCTTCAATCAGGTTCTGCTGGTGAACATTGAAGGTAACAACACCCAGACTGTATTTTGAGAGCTCAGGATCCTGGCAGCGTCTCTTGATCTCTTCCACCACCGCTTCGGCTTCCACCGTGTTGGTGCGCGTTCCGCCGCGGTCAAAGATGCCGTCCACCTGCACCAGCTGCACCCGGGATTCCCTGTCGTTGACAGAGGGGAAGGTGAACAGCTTGTTATCGTAGAACTGGCTGTTGCTGAAGGCGATCAGGCTTTCGTGGCGACTGCGGTAGTGCCAGAGCAGGTGGGATTCGGGCATGCTCAGGGCCAGACAGTCGTCCAGTATGCTCTCCAGATCCTCCGCCTCCAGATTGTCCTCGTCCACGGTATTGACGGCAAAGAAGGAGGTCGGCGGCATCTGTTTGGGATCTCCCACGATAACGGCATCGCGCCCCCTTGCCAGAACGCCGACGGCCTTGCTGGTCGGCAGCTGGGAGGCTTCGTCAAAGACAACGATATCAAAGGGCTCCCGTCCGGGATCCAGATACTGAGCGGCGGAGATGGGGCTCATCAGCATGCACGGGCACAGCCGCGGCAGCAGGTTGGGAATCTGATCGAAGAGCTTGCGGATGCTGACTCCTCTGCCGCCGCTTCGGATCCAGCGCTGCAGGATGCCAAGCTCCGAGCTGGTAGCCGCCTCGATGGTGAAATTCGGAACCGCGCTTGCCAGCCGGCAATAGGCCTCCTGCTGTGAAAGCTCTGTCCATTTCTGATCCATTTGTCGGTACTGTTCAATCTGCTTGTTAAAGACCGCACCGGAAAACTGGTTCAGCGTATCGCTCGCGTCAATGGCATCGAAGATCAGCCCCTGCAGCATGGCTTTCATATACGATGGGAGAACGGTATCGTGCGCGGCACCGTTTTCATAGCTGTCGACCAGACTAGCCAGACCCATGCTCCTTAGCTGATTCCTGGCGGCGACATAGGAGACCCATTCCCTCAGTTCGCCGGTATGTTCAAGGATGGTCCGGCACAGCGCAATCTGGGCATCAATCCAGTTCTCTTCCGTCTGCTGCGTGATACCCAGCAGCTCTTCGAAGGCAGCTTTTGCTTCCGTGAACGTGCCGAATTCGTTGTAGAGGCCATAGATGGCCTGATACGACTCCGGGCTGCCGTCATGCTTGCGCATGACGTCATAACTGCCATAGAGCTGGTACAGCGCCTGGGCACTTCTCTGTGCCGTCTCTGCCAGTTCCGCGATCTGACCCCAGTTCGTGCCTTGGCCAAGATAGAATCCACCCAGATCCTGCCCATATTTTGCCAAGAGTTCGGCCGCCGCCCGCCTCTCCTGCTGATAATCGCGCAGCGCTGTGAGATGGCTTTGTATGTGATCTTTATTCACGGGCACTCTGGCGTACGCACTCATGAGCCTGGCCAGCTTGCTGATGCCAAGCGTCCTGGCAAGCGGCCACTGTGCCGATACCTGCTGGTATTCCCCAAACAGTGCGGCCCCATCCAGCGTCAAAAACCCGGGTTCGAAGCTTTGCAGCAGCTGTGCCTCAAGCGCTTCTGCGTTGCCGGCATGCTGGGTCAGTCGGGTAATTTCCTCAAAATACTGTTGCGGGAATGCCGCCTTCGACCATGCCGGCGGCATGAGAAACCACCAGGCCATGTGAATGGTCGTTTCGAAAAGTTTACGGATATCTTCATAGCTCCGGGGCTGTTTTTCGCCCCAGAGATTCGCCAGCTGCATTACATGGCCACGGATGCTCTCAAGTGATTTCAAATAGGAATCCCTGACGATAGACGGCAGACTGCTGCGCAGACTCTGCGTGTACTGGCTGCAGCCAAGCCTTCCGAGCGGGTGCTTATGGGGATGACCCGTCTCCCGTGCAGCTGCGATCATGAGCTCGACGGACATCCGCTGCTGCTCCAGAGCCAGCTTGTCCAGGCTGCGGATATAGGCGCGGTCAAAGGCGGCAATCTCCGGCGCATCCTTATACTGCTCATAGGCATTGATCAGCGCATACAGGGTCTGGCCGCAGCGGCGCGTCCGGTGCAGCTGCTCGACATAAAGATCCAGCCCGGCCCGCATGTCTGACAGCTGTTCGGCCCTGGCGGCAAAGGCTTCAGCCGTAGTTGCCCTGGTCACTTCACTGGCTTGACGCAGCTGCTCCAGAACATCCTTCTTTCGGGATTTATTGGAGTGCAGTTCCAGACAGAAGGGGCCGATTCCGATGCTTTCCAGACGCTTTTGCACCACGTTCAGTGCGGCCATTTTTTCTGCCACAAACAGCACGCTCCTGCCGCCGGCCAGGGCATTGGCGATCAGTGAGGTAATGGTCTGGGATTTACCGGTACCCGGAGGCCCGTGCAGCACAAAGCTTTTCCCGCTGCAGGCAGCCCGGATGGCATGCAGCTGGGAAGCATCGGCCGGCATGGGCATCAGTATGCCGTCTTCGGATACCCGCTCACCGATCTCCAGCGGCCTGGCATCCCAACAGAGCCTGCCTTCAATCAGGCTGCGCACGACCTTGTTGCGCTTGAGATCCTCACTGCGCATGCGCAGATCGTTCCACATGACAAACTGAGAGAAGGAGAAAATGCCGATACTGGCCGTCTCCAGTACATCCCAGCGGGGTTGCTCCATCACCGCCTGGCGCATGATGGTCAGCACTCTGCGGATGTCTATGCCATGGTCATCGACTGGCAGGGGATCCACACCCTGTACCGTAATGCCAAAATCCTGCTTCAATTTCTCCAACAGGGTGATATTCATCTGCGGTTCATCGTCCCGCAGGCGGATGACATAGCCCTGCGCCGCAGATTTTCTTAGCATCTCAATCGGAAGCAGAATGATGGGAGCATAGCGCGGCCTGGTACTGCGCTCACTCTCATACCAGCGCAGCATGCCCAGCACCAGATACAGACTGTTCGCTCCGTTTTCTTCCATCGCCACCCTGGCGGCACGATACAAATTTTTGATGGTCTGCCCCAGGTCGTTTTCTGACAAAGCGGAGCGCAATCTGTTGTTACTGAACTCCGCCTTAACAATGCCGGCGGAACCAAGTTCGGCGAGTGCCTCAAAGCTGAAATCCTTCAGCGGCAGATCCTGAGGCCTGTGCAAAATTGAAAAATCACCGCCGTCTGCCAGGGCATCTTCCAGTTCATCCAGAGAATTGGTCAGCAAAGAGAGCTGGGTTCTGCTCATGCTCAGATTGATCAGTGTGTTGCGCAGACTAAGATCCAGCAGTTTTCGCTCCCACTGCATGATTTTGGGCAAGTTCTCTTCAGCTGTGCCGGAATCTACACGGATGGTATCTCCAAGTCTGCTGGGAGCGGACAGGCTCTCCTCGCTGAAGGAAGTATCATGCCTGATCTCCCAGCCGGTCGGAGAATGAAGCCGCTGCGGCAGGGGCGAAACACGGCTCAGTCGGGCTCTGCGGACATCAATAATGTACTCGGTCTGCCGGGAATTAAGGATCTTCTCTGCCGTCTCACGGGCTTCATCAAAGGAACGATCCGCTGCCGTGGTGACACAGGTGGTCTCCACAACCGCAATTTCATTGATTCCGGATGCCAGACGCTTGGTGATGAGAGAATAATCATCCTGTACGGTCTCCGGGAACATTTTCTCTTCCAGCCAGACGCCGGTGTAAATATGATCGACTGTACCGATCAGGAGCGGGTACAGCCCCACCGCTTCCAGACAGGAAACATAGAGCAGGGTCAGGTCCAGGCAGTTTCCCAGTTTCTGCTGCAGCACCATATCGCACAGGCGCACCCGCTGCCCCGCCTGTTCAAAGCTGGCGGGTGCAACCGCATAGGCGATCGCCTCTTCCTTTATGGCGGTGAAAATGGCTGCGGCCTGTCTGAGCACCCGGTTGGGGTCCTTCGAGTAATAGGCATCCATCGACGTATCGCCGGTCCAGCGACCCAGGAATTCCGTCGCACGGGCAATAATCCGGGCCAGTTCCGGGTGGTTGGGCGTGACAAATGCGGGCAGAAGTTCCGTGTACATGCCGAAGCCCTGCCATTGATCGAAGGCCAGAATGGTCGTTTCAACATTATCGGACAGCAGCACCTTTTCCCCGCTGCGCAGTTCGATATGCAAAACACCGCTGACCTTCTCTGTCATGCCGGCCAGATATTCCCCATTGATAATCAGCGGAGGGCGGGCCAGGCTAACGCCCTGCTGCGGCGGCAGATGGTCGATGCGTCGGCTGAAAGGCAGGACAAATTCCGGTGTGGAGCTGATATGTATATCGAAGCCTTCGATTTCGGAATCCGTGGTGTTTTCAATGTCAATTGATTGAATAAGTGCAACACCGTTTTGCTGCATGGCATAGTTGATGACCGGAAGAACCGTGACGTCCATACGGATCGGATCCTGACGTATGCGCTCGCACTCTTCGGCTGTCAGAGGCAGGTCTCTGGCCGCCTGATCCGCCTTTTCCGAACGGTCATCCTTCGATGTATTAGAGGCAGCAGTGCGGATCTCCTCCACGGCAGCCATCAACGCGGTGATCCTGTCTTCCTGCGCCTGCAGGACTTTTACAAAATCCATGTTCTGCGTGCTGTCCTCGGGCGTTTTATATTCCGGAGCAATGAAATCCCAGTCCCCGTATACTTCCATCAGCCAGCAGCAGAGATTGAAGGCCAGCTGCAGCAGGCCGGCTGCCCGCTCCCGGGAATCCAGACCCGAATGTACAGCGTCATTTCGTGCCCTGCGGAGGGTATAGAGCATGTCATCAATCCGTTTGGGCAGAATGTCGGCATGCTTTAGTGCACGAAGCCGGTCGGCATGAGAACTGTTTTCCGGCAGATCAATGTTTTCGAAGTTGCAAATCTCCTGGGTCACACGCTCTGCCAGAAGGCCGATCTTATAAATGCAGGTGTTGGCATCGGCATGGAGATAAAGTTCAGCGGTCTTGCCAATCTGCGCCATATCCGGCCAGTAGTTTGACAGAAAATCAAAATTCGATGCCATTTCACTTCTCCTCGTAATCAGACACTGCCCAGGATGATTTTTTGTTGAAAACGATAATTGCTGACATCGTATCATTAGCTGATGGGACTTTCCGATTATGTTATCAAGCGGGACTTATATCAGTCCTTTGAGCAGGGACGCTCTTCTATCTTGGTACAGCATATTTTCTGTACCAGAACAAGGGCATATGCCTCCGACTTTCGGGCATAGACGTCAATGAAGGCAGCCGTGGAAGAAATGCCTCAGTTGTACTAGTTTTCACGGTACAAACGTCCCTTTGGGGGCCAGTCATAGATACACGTTCGGTTCACTCTTCCCTGTTTCTGTTTCACGGTAACTGTCACCCGAACGATTGCAACCTGTCCATTCTTTTCATTTCGCTTACTGCTGCTTTGTGACAATGAAAAAAGAGAAAGTTGCAGTGCTGACCATCAGTTGGAAACAAAGGAAGTTGATAAAGGTTTTCTGCTCCTGCCCCGATTCCGGGGCACCAGCGCATTTTTTGTCCACCCTTGGACAATTTTTTCGTTCCTGCCCCGATTTCGGGGCACCAGCGCAATTTTTGTCCACCCTTGGTCAATTTTTTCGTTCCTGCCCCGGTTCCGGGGCACCAGCGCAATTTTTGTCCACCCTTGGACAATTTTTTCGTTCCTGCCCCGATTCCGGGGCACCAGCGCAATTTTTCCCTATTGTGTCAAGCCCGAAAGCCCTGTGTATCAGTGCTTTGCGGGAACGGGGTTTGAGTGATTCCAATGGAACGAGCCGGA
>JASGUW010000001.1 GCA_030055235.1 Bacillota bacterium | reverse complement strand
AATTTGTTCAAGGGGTGGACAAAAATTGCGCTGGTGCCCCGAAATCCGGGCAGGAGCGAAAAAATTGTCCACAGCTGGACAAAAATTGCGCTGGTGCCCCGGAATCCGGGCAGGAACGAAAAAATTGGCCACAGCCATTAACCCCAACGGGTGGTGCAGCACCGCCGCTTTTTCTTTCTTATTCGTTATCACAAAGCGACGGCAAACGAATCGATAGTTAAGCAGTTGTGCGGGCGACACTTGCTGCGGCTGCCCTGAAAAGGGAATCTAAAAACGACTAAGGCGCTTAAAGACCGCGTTTGTGCCTGCAAACTGAAAGCAAGAAGCTACGTGCACCGATTCCGTGCACGATGCACGGAACTCCGGTACCGGAGCACCGGCGGTCGGATAGAGCAAATGGCTGGGAGTCGTAATCCTCATCACACACCTCCTTCCAGAACACAAAGCAGCCGCCGGAGACCGTACTCATTTGCTCCCCTGAGCTCTTGATGATGATTCCTTTTATTGGTGGAGAGATCAATCTTACCCGTCCGATTCTGAACCGTTTACAAAAACTGTCTCAACTCCAAACGTTGACACCCTAAGCAAGTCGGAGGCACTGGATTCTCTCAGCGATCCCTCTGAACGCCGCCGCCCGCCCTCTTTTGTTCTTTTTCATATGTGTTGCGAAAACGATCGCTTATGTACGATCAGGTTTCGGAAAAGGCAAATCCGTACTTTCCGCATAGCTGATTGCATATATATGAGGCTGTACGCATACGCTGGAGGAATCATTCATATATTCGAATATTCATGCATAGCATCGCCTCAAAACGTGCGAAAAGTTATATTTTGAACTTTCCGATCAGAAGAGGCCAAGTCAAAGCACCAAATTCCTGGTATCGACGTGCGCCGCTGCATAAAGCCTGTCATTTACATGAAGGCTTTGAAATGATTCAACTACCCCTTGAACAGCCCCTTCCGTAGTCGAAGCAGCTGACATCCAATCGTTTTTAACGCTAGCGGCGCCGCTACCGGGGCCGCCCGCCGGGACCGCCGCCGCTAGACGATCTCCTCGTCGGGCAACAGGTGCGCCGGCACGTCGAGCTGGCCGTCGAAGACCGTGCCGACGGTCTCGCCCTCCAGGATCGCGGCCAGATCGCCCGGCCGCCGCCCGTGCATGATCACGGTGTCGATGCCGCTGTTCGCCGCGATGCGCGCGGCCGCCAGCTTCGTCGCCATACCGCCGGTGCCCTGCGCCGACGTGGCGCCGCCGGCGATCGAGACGAGCTCCGGATCCGCAGGATTGGCGTAGGGGATCAGGCGCGCCTCGACCTCACCCACAACATTCGGGTCGCGGTCGTGCAGACCCTCGATATCGGAGAGGACGACGAGGGCATCGGCGCCGACACAGACGGCCACCTGGGCCGACAGCGTATCGTTGTCGCCGAAGCTCGCCAGGTGCGCGACCTCGTTGGTGGAGACGGTGTCGTTCTCGTTGACGATCGGCAGCACGCCCTTCTCGATCAGGGCCTCAAAGGTGTTGCGGATGTTCTCCAGACTGCGCGCGTTCTCCAGGTCACCGCGCGTCAGCAGAATCTGGCCCGTGATCAGGCCGTACTCCGCCAGAATACGCGAATAGACGTTGATCAGCTCGGCCTGCCCGATGGCCGCCTCCGCCTGCTTTTCGCGGATGCTGCGCGGTCGCTCGGTCACGCGCAGGCGGTTCATCCCGACCGCCACGGCGCCGGAGGTCACCAGGATCATCTCCCGCCCCTGGTTCATCTGATTGGCAAGCGCGCGGCAGAGCCGCTCCAGATTGCCCAGGTCCAGGGCCCGGTTCGGGTAGGTGATGGTGCTGCTGCCGACCTTGACGACAACGCGGTGCGCCGCGGCCAGGCGACGGCGCGCTTCCTGATGAGCGGTGGTAGAGTTCGAGTTTTGCATAAAATCACACATGCCGCGAGCGTAGCACATTCCGCGCCGCTGCGCTAGAATCAGAACCAGTTGCGGGGACGGAGGACAAGCCCAGATGGCCAAACGAAGCGACTATATCGGATGGGATGAGTACTTTATGGGCGTGGCGCTGCTTGCCGCCATGCGTTCCAAGGATCCGAACACCCAGGTCGGCGCCTGCATTGTCAATCCGGATCGCCGCATCCTTTCGACCGGCTACAACGGCCTGCCCCGCGGCCTCTCCGACGACGACTTCCCCTGGAGCCGCGACGGCGCCTGGCTCGACACCAAATACCCCTATGTCTGTCATGCCGAGCTCAACGCCATCCTCAACAACCCCGGCACCAGCCTGGCGGGGGCGACGATCTACACCGCGCTCTTCCCCTGCAATGAGTGTGCGAAGGCCATCATCCAGGCCGGGCTGACAGAGGTGGTCTATCTCTCCGACAAATATGCCGACACCGATATCACCCGTGCCTCGCGCCGGATGCTGGAGTCCGCCGGCGTCGTCCTGCGCCGCCTGATTCCGGAGAAGCCGGAGCTGCGGCTCGACTTCACTACTGTCGACCTGGTCGGGGACATAGGCGACGCCGACCCCACAAACTGATGCCGTCCGCAAACGGCGCGGCAAACGAGCCCCCCACACTCGAACGCCTGGTTGCCTCCATCCGCCAGGCCGCCGGACGCTTCGACCCCTCCTCCCTGCCCGATTACGAACGCCGCGGCCTTGGCGCCATTGATGTCCGCGAGCGCATCGCCGCCGGCGCCGTTAATTCCGTCGCCGCCCCCTACTCCAAGCGCTTCCGCGACGTCGTCCGCGACAACGTCTTCACGGCCTTCAACTTCCTGAACGTCGTCCTGGCCGCCGCCGTCCTCCTGGTTGCCATCCCCGACCCCAGCCTGCTGCCCAACCTGGCCTTTTTTCTGGTCGCCATCCTCAACACGGCTCTGGCGGTGGTGCAGGAATGGCGGGCCCAATGCACGCTGCAAAAGCTGACCTTGCTGACCGAGCCTGGCGCCACCGTCATCCGTGACGGCCGGGAGACCCAGATTCAGGCCGCCGACATCGTCGTCGATGACCTGATCCGTCTTTCGAGCGGGCATCAGGTGCCGGTCGACGCCATCGTCCTGGGCGGCGGCGGGGAGGTCGACGAGTCCCTGCAGACAGGAGAGTCCGACCAGATCGCCAAACTGCCGGGCGACATCCTGCTGTCGGGCTCGCTCGTCGTCTCCGGCAGTCTGCAGGCGCGTGTGGTTGAGGTAGGCGAAAAAACCCTGGCCGCCCGTGTGGCCGGCGAGGCACGCCGCGATCAGCGCGACGAGTCGGTGCTGTTCACGCAGCTCGACCGTCTGGTGCGCACCATCGGGCAGATCATCCTGCCGCTCGGCGTCCTGCTGGTGGGGCGACAGCTGCTGTACGGTCGTGACATGCGTTTCGCAGATATTATTGTCAGCACGGTCGGCAACCTGGTCAGCATGATTCCCGAAGGGCTCATCCTGCTGTCGTCGATGGCGTTTGCCGTGAGCGTCATCCAGCTGGCGCGGCGCGGCATGCTAACGCGGCAGCTGGCCAGCGTGGAGAATCTGGCGCGCGTCGACATGCTCTGCCTGGACAAAACCGGCACCATCACCACCGGCGACATGGATGTCGAGGAGCTCATCCCGCTTGATGCCGGGGTCAGGCAGGACGAGATGCTGGCGGCACTGCGCCTGCTGGCGGCCGGGGTCGTGGCGCCGAACGCGACGCAGCTGGCTATCAACCGCTGGCTGGCCGAGCGGAAGACGACGGAACTTTCCGCGAATGGCTACGGCTCCATCCCGTTTAACTCGGCGCGCAAGTGGGCGGCCGTCCGCAGCCGGACGGGCGAGACCTGGTATCAGGGAGCGCCGGGATTTATTATTGCGAAGCTCCCTCCGGAGCTCGCGGCAACCATCGCGGAGCTGACCGGGCGGGGCTCCAGGGTCCTGCTGCTGGCGCGCGGCGAGCGGCTGCCGACGGTGGAGGAGCTGCGGCAGGCCGGCCCGCCGCCGGGCCCCGTCGAACCTGTCGCGCTGCTCGTGCTCGGCGACCGCCTGCGTGACGACGCGGCCCAGACGGTGCGCTACTTTACGGAGCAGGGCGTGCAGCTGCGCATTATTTCCGGTGACGATCCCCGGACCGTGGCGGCGATCGCCCGGCGGGTGGGTGTCGCCGGGGCGGACGAGGCCGTCGATATGAGCGCGCTCGACGAACGGGCGGACGGCCCGGCGGCGGGGGCTGGCCCGGCGGCGGGGGCTGGCCCGGCGGTGGACTACCTGGAGCTGGCGCGGCGCTATACGGTCTTCGGACGTGTTTCGCCCTTCCAGAAGCGCCGCCTGATTGAGGCCCTGCAGGAGCTCGGCCACGTCGTCGCCATGACCGGCGACGGTGTCAACGACGTGCTGGCGATGAGCCGCGCCAACTGCGCGGTGGCGATGGCGAAGGGCTCGGAAGCGACGCGTGCCGCAGCCCACCTGGTCCTGCTGGCCGACGGCATGGGGCCGATGGTCGACGCCGTCCACGAGGGGCGGCGTGTCATCAACAACATCCGCCGCGTGTCGACGCTCTTTCTGGTCAAGACCACCTACGCCAGCCTGATGGCCTTCCTGATGCTTTTTGTGCCGCTGGTCTATCCCCTCTACCCGATCCAGGCGACGCTGCTCTCTTCGTTGACGGTCGGTCTCCCGGGCTTTGTCCTGGCTCTGAAACCGAACCGCGAGCGCGTCCGCGGCAGCTTCTTCGGCCACGTGCTGCCGCTCGCCCTGCCGGCCGGCATCACGGTCACACTGAGCTGGATCCTGATCCAGCTGGTCGCCCATGTCCAGCAGCTTGGCTATGGCGTGATTTCGACGTTTTCACTGCTCGCGGCCTGTGTGGTCGGCCTGCTGACGCTGCAGCGCGCCTCGCGCCCCTTTGATTTCCTGCGCCGCCTGCTCTTTGTCTTCTGCGCTTCTGCATTGGTACTGGCGCTCATTTTTGTGCCGGGCCTCTTCCACGTCCACCCGCTGCACCTGGCGCCCCTGCCCCAGCTCATGCCGCCCATTTTCGCCATGACGGTTCTCATCTACTTCATCATCCGGCAGCAGGCCCTGCTCTTCCCGGAGCGCAAGTTCCTGGACTTCTACGCCCGCTGGACAGCCTGGCTGCGGCGGCTGCGCCGTCGGCGGCGCGCGAATGGCGGCGGGGCGAAGTCGGCCTGAGGCTGCGGGAGATGCTGGGCCGGCCTGGAGTTTTGGCAGTCTGAGACTGCCCTGGAAGCTTCGAAGGTATGCAGATGATTATTGAAATGCAAAGGAACATCGAGGGTTCGATCCTTGATGTCGGTGGTGGGGGCGAGGGCATTATCGGTCGTTTGTATGGGAAGCGTGTTATTGCCATCGACAACTGTCGGGAAGAGCTGGACGAGGCGCCGGACTGTTGTGAGAAGCGCCTGATGGACGCGACGAAGCTGCTTTTTGAGAATGAATCATTCGATAACGTCACCTTCTTCTATTCGCTGATGTACATGACCGCTGATGTTCAGGAAAAGGCGCTTGCGGAAGCTGCCCGTGTATTGAAACGGGGTGGACAAATACACATTTGGGATTCAGATATTCATTCATCCAGTCTGGAACCCTATGTCGTGGATCTGGATATTCTCTGGGACGGTGAAGTTCAAGTTCATACGTCCTATGGCATCGTGAAGGGCGAAACGCAAAGCTCTGAGAGTGTTGCTGGTGTTTTAAGTAGGAACGGCTTCCTGTTAGAGCATCATGTGATGGAGAAAAATCAATTCTTCATTTGCGGGCGCAAGGAATAGCTGTGAAGTTTAAGGCCAGGCTCTTCCGCTCGCGGCTGGCTTCTGAGGCTTTTGAGTGGAGTTGCCGATGTTGCTTTCTTCTCTGAACATGCCCGGAGGAGGACGCCACGCTGCAGGTGAAGATTGATTTACCTCCGCGTGCTCCTGGAAGCTGGCGGAGCGCAGGTGACACAAACACAGGAAGAGCTGGACCAACTGGCATTTCATAGAGGCGAAATAGTTTATGGATATAAGAGAGTTCTGGCGGGATGTGCTGGAGCAAAATAACGTGTAATCCCAAAAGCGATTTGGATTACACGCTAAGTTGACCACTGGGTCAGCTTCATGATCAGGGTAGCATTGCTTGGATCAACACAATCTTACTTGTCCTCGACAGCAGAGCATGGATCAAGTCTATTTTCTCTTCGAAACGCGCTAGCTTGTACCTGTAATTTTCGCAGATCGCCTTCATATCGAGCACTTCTCTCACTACAGCATGCCTGTGTGACTGAGCACTATACGTTCGGTGGGAGAAGTGGTTTTCAGTATACCTGAGTGAAAATCGTGCCTTAACTGCGGTGTTTTGTCTTTGTAGGATGATCAATAAAACATTTATTCATTAAGGCAAATGTGTAAACGGTTAAGAATCGGACGGATAAGATCAATCTCTCTACCAATTTCGGGAGTCATCATCAAAAGCTCAAAGGAGTAAATGAGGGCGGTCTCCGGCGGCTGCTTTATGCTCTGGAAGGAGCCGTGTCATGAGAATTACGATTCCCAGTCATCTGCTCTATCCGGCTGCAGGTGCTCCGGTACCGGGGCACCGTGCACGGAATCGGTGCACGGTAGCTTCTTGCTTTCAGTTTGCGGGCACGAACTAGGTCTTTAATCGCCTTTGGTCTTTTTACGTTCCTTTTTCAGAGCAGCACAGCAAGTGTCGCCCGTACAACTGCTTCCTATCAATTCGTTTGCCGCCGCTTTGTGAGAATGAAGAGAAGCGGCGGTGCTGCACCGCCAGTTTGGAACCAAAGAGAGTGGACAAGTTTTTCGTTCCTGCCCCGATTCCGGGGCACCAGCGCAATTTTTCCCTATTGTGTCAAGCCCGAAAGCCCTGTGTATCAGTGCTTTGCGGGAACGGGGTTTGAGTGATTCCAATGGAACGAGCCGGAGGTTACGGACAAAGCAGC